>NZ_CP139195.1:3978352-4294023 GCF_034057115.1 Pseudomonas sp. AN-1
GCCTGGACAATGGCGGCGCGGCCAATGCTGCCGGCGAGCGCCGGCCGCTGATCCTGCAGTTCGCCGCGCCGGACGGCGGCTGGAGCGGCTGAGCCGCCCGCCGAACAATACGGTGCGCCCGCCCCCGGCGGGCGCGCCCGGACACACGAGTTTTCAGAGGACGCAGATGAGCGAATCCCTCGATCTGAGCCTGGACGGCGTCGAACGCCGCTCGCTGGCCGAGTTCACCGAACAGGCCTATCTCAACTATTCCATGTACGTGATCATGGATCGTGCCCTGCCGCACATCGGCGACGGCCTCAAGCCCGTGCAGCGGCGCATCGTCTATGCCATGAGCGAGCTGGGCCTGGACGCCGATTCCAAGCACAAGAAGTCGGCGCGCACCGTCGGCGACGTGCTGGGCAAGTTCCACCCGCACGGCGATTCCGCCTGCTACGAGGCCATGGTGCTGATGGCGCAGCCGTTCAGCTACCGTTACACCCTGGTCGACGGCCAGGGCAACTGGGGCGCGCCGGACGATCCCAAGTCGTTCGCCGCCATGCGCTACACCGAGGCGCGCCTGTCGCGCTACTCGGAGGTGCTGCTCGCCGAGCTGGGTCAGGGTACCGTCGACTGGGTGCCCAACTTCGACGGCACCCTCGACGAGCCGGCGACCCTGCCGGCGCGGCTGCCCAACCTGCTGCTCAACGGCACCACCGGGATCGCCGTGGGCATGGCCACCGACGTGCCGCCGCACAACCTGCGCGAGGTGGCCTTCGCCTGCGTGCACCTGCTCGACGAGCCGCAGGCCACGGTCGAGCGCCTGTGCGAGATGCTGCCGGGGCCGGACTACCCGACCGAGGCGGAGATCATCACGCCGCGCAGCGATCTGCTGAAGATCTACCAGACTGGCCGCGGCTCGGTGCGCATGCGCGCGGTGTACCGCAAGGAGGACGGCGAGATCGTCGTCACCGCGCTGCCGCACCAGGTCTCCGGGGCCAAGGTGCTGGAGCAGATTGCCGGGCAGATGCAGGCCAAGAAGCTGCCGATGGTCGCCGACCTGCGCGACGAGTCGGACCACGAGAACCCCTGCCGCATCGTCATCGTGCCGCGCTCCAACCGCGTCGATCTCGACGAGCTGATGCAGCACCTGTTCGCCACCACCGAGCTGGAAAGCTCCTACCGGGTCAACCTCAACGTCATCGGCCTGGACGGCAAGCCGCAGGTCAAGGACCTGCGCCAGCTGCTCTCCGAGTGGCTGACCTTCCGCATCGGCACCGTGCGCCGCCGCCTGCAGTTCCGCCTCGACAAGGTGGAGAAGCGCCTGCACCTGCTCGAAGGCCTGCTGGTCGCCTTCCTCAACCTCGACGAGGTGATCCGCATCATCCGCGAGGAGGAGCAGCCCAAGCCGGTGCTGATGGAGCGCTTCGGCCTGACCGAGGTGCAGGCCGACTACATCCTCGATACCCGCCTGCGCCAGCTGGCGCGTCTCGAGGAGATGAAGATCCGCGGCGAGCAGGACGAACTGGCCAGGGAGCGCGACAAGCTGCTGGCCCTGCTCGGCAGCGAGAGCAAGCTGAAGAAGCTGGTACGCCAGGAGCTGCTGGCCGATGCCGAGAAGTATGGCGACGAGCGGCGCTCGCCGCTGGTCGCGCGCGCCGAGGCCCGCGCGCTGTCGGAAACCGACCTGCTGCCCGCCGAGCCGGTCACCGTGGTGCTTTCCGAGAAGGGCTGGGTACGCTGCGCCAAGGGCCACGACATCGATGCCGCCGGCCTGTCCTACAAGGCCGGCGACGCCTTCAAGGCCGCCGCGCCCGGGCGCTCCAACCAGTTCGCGGTGTTCCTCGACTCCACCGGGCGCAGCTACTCGCTGGCGGCCCACTCGCTGCCCTCGGCGCGCGGCCAGGGCGAGCCGCTCACCGGGCGCCTGAGCCCGCCGGCCGGCGCCAGCTTCGACTGCGTGCTGCTGCCCGAGGACGAGGCGCTCTACGTGCTGGCTTCCGACGCCGGCTACGGTTTCGTGGTCAGAGCTGACGACCTGCAGGCCAAGAACAAGGCCGGCAAGGCGCTGCTGACCCTGCCCGAGGGCGCCCGGGTGATGGCGCCGCGGCCGCTGCGCGCGCTGGAGAGCGACCTGCTGGCGGCGGTGACCAGCGAGGGGCGCCTGCTGGTGTTCCCGGTCGCCGAGCTGCCGCAGCTGGCCAAGGGCAAGGGCAACAAGATCGTCGGCATTCCCGCCGAGCGGGTCGCCAGTCGCGAGGAGTACCTGGTCGACCTCGCCGTGCTGCCGCAGGGCGCCACCTTGGTGCTGCAGGCCGGCAAGCGCACCCTGTCGCTGCGCGCCGACGACCTCGACCACTACCGGGGCGAGCGCGGACGCCGCGGCAGCCTGCTGCCGCGCGGCTTCCAGCGGGTGGACGCGCTGCTGGTGGAGTGACGGGACGCCTGCTGATGGAAAAGGGCTGCATGAGTTTCCACCCTGCAGCAGCGGTGTGATCGTGTAGGGTGGAAAACCACCGCAGGTGTTTTCCACCGTGGCGGGCTATCAGGGAGGTCAGATGGCAGAGGCGGAAAAAGCGCAGGCGCAGCTGGCCTGGGCCGGCGAGCAGGACGGCGTGGCGGTGCTGCGCCTGTCCGGTCACTGGACCCTGGCGGCGGCCAAGCCCGATCTGGATGCGGTGTGGCGCAGCCTGGCGGACAAGCCGGCGCGCCTGCAGCTGCAGGTCGCGGCCCTGGACGCCTGGGACAGCAGCCTGCTGGCCTTGCTGCGCCGTCTGCAGCGTCTCGCCGACGCCGAGCAGCGCCGCCTGGAGCACCGCGACCTGCCGGACGGCGTGGTGCGCCTGCTGCAGATGGCGGCGACGCCCGTGACCCGCGAGGAGGAGGAGACGCCACGTCCCGGGCCGGTGTCGCGCCTGGGGCTGCTGGTGCTGCAGGTCCACGACGGGCTGGTGCAGGCCAGCACCTTCTGCGGCGAGGTGGTGCTCGCCCTCGGCCGCCTGCTGCGCGGTCGCGCGCGCATGCGCCGCAGCGACTTCTGGGCGGCGCTGGCGCAGTGCGGCCCCGGCGCGCTGCCGATAGTCGCGCTGATCGCCAGCCTGGTCGGCCTGATCCTCGCCTTCGTCGGTGCCGCCCAGTTGCAGGCGTTCGGCGCCCAGCTGTACATCGCCAACATGGTGGCCATCGGCATGACCCGCGAGATGGGCGCGCTGATGACCGCGGTGATCATGGCCGGCCGCACCGGCGCGGCCTACGCCGCCGAGCTGGGCAGCATGCAGGCCAACGAGGAGATCGACGCACTGAAGACCTTCGGCTTCCCGCCGCTGGAGTTCCTGGTGCTGCCGCGCCTGCTGGCGCTGCTGGTCAGCATGCCGCTGCTCTGCGTGTTCGCCGACGCCCTCGGCATCCTCGGCGGCTTCGTCATCGGTGCCGGGCTGTTCGACATCTCCGCGCCGCTGTACCTCAGGCAGAGCCTGGAGATGCTCGGCCTCGCCGATTTCCTGCTCGGCCTGTTCAAGAGCCTGGTGTTCGCCGTGCTGATCGGCCTGATCGGCTGCCATCACGGGCTGAGCTGCGGACGCAACGCCCAGGCGGTCGGCCAGGCCACCACCCGCGCGGTGGTCAGCATCATAGTCGCGCTGGTGGTCAGCGACGCGCTGATCACCCTGATCTGCACCCAGCTGGGGATCTGAGCATGAGCGACGTGGTCCTCGCCGTGGAGAACCTCAGCGCCGGCTACGGGCGCAAGGTGATCCAGCGCGATCTCAACTTCGCCATCCGCCGCGGCGAGGTGTTCGTGGTGATGGGCGGCAGCGGCTGCGGCAAGAGCACCCTGCTGCGCCACCTGATCGGCCTGCAGGCGCCGCTGGCCGGGCGCGTGCTGCTGCACGGCGAGGACTTCTGGGCCCGCGACGAGGATGCCCGCGCCGTCCTGCAGCAGCGTTTCGGCGTGCTCTACCAGAGCGGCGCGCTGTGGAGCGGCATGACCCTGCGCGAGAACATCACCCTGCCGCTGGCCGCCTACCACCCGCACCTCGGCCAGGCCGAGCTGGACGAACTGGCCGCGCTCAAGCTGGCGCTGGTCGGCCTGCCCGGCTGCGACGAGCTGTACCCGGCCGAGCTGTCCGGCGGCATGCGCAAGCGCGCCGGCCTGGCGCGGGCGCTGGCGCTCGACCCCGAGGTGCTGTTCTTCGACGAGCCCTCGGCCGGCCTCGACCCGCTCAGCTCCATGGCCCTCGACGAGCTGATCCTGCAGCTGCGCGACAGCCTGGGTGCCAGCATCGTGCTGGTCACCCACGAGCTGCCGAGCATCTACCGGGTGGCCGACACCTGTCTGTTCCTCGACCATCGCACGCGCACCCAGATCGCCCTGGGTCCGCTGCGGCAACTGCTGGAGGAAGGGCCGCCGAGCGTGCGGCGCTTCCTGCGCCGCGGCGATGCCCCCGCGTACAAGGAGTCCCCATGAGCGAGACGCGCAAACCCTTCTGGATCGGTGCCTTCCTGCTCGGCGGCATCGCCCTGCTGGCCGGCGGCCTGCTGCTGCTCGGCCGCGACAGCTGGTTCAGCCAGCCCAGCGATTACGTGGTGTACTTCACCGGTGCGCTGGATGGTCTCGACGTCGGCGCCGACGTCACCTACCGCGGCGTCAAGGTCGGCACCGTGCGCGAGATCCGCCTGTCCTACGACCGCGAGCTCAGGGATGTGGTGATCCCGGTGGTGCTGCGCATCGACCCCGCGGCCGGCCACGAGGGGCAGAGCTTCGACCGGGTGGTCGAGCGGCTGGTCGAGCGCGGCCTGCGCGCCCAGCTGCAGACCCAGAGCCTGCTCACCGGCAAGGCGATAGTCGCGCTGGACCTGTTCCCCGGCCAGGCCGGCTACGTGCGCGAGCCCCACGACCTCGAGCTGCCGACCATCCCCAGCGTGCCCTCGCGGGTCGACCAGGCAGCGGACGTGCTGCGCGATCTGGTCGCCAGCCTGCGCGAGCTGCCGCTGCGCGAGATGGTGGTGTCGGCCAGCAACACCCTGCAGGCCCTGGAGCGCCTGAGCGCCTCTCCCGAGCTGCAGGACGGCCTGCTCAGCCTCGGCCAGACCCTGCACAATCTTGAGAGCCTGACTCAACAACTGCAGCGACAAATCCCGCCAATGCTGGATAATGCGCGCCAGGGCGGCGGCGAGCTGCGCGCGGCGATCGGCGATCTGCGCCAGGCGGCGCAGGCCGCCACGCTCGCCCTGCAGCAGATGCAGCAGCTGGCGGGCGATACCCGGCGCAGCCTCGGCCCCGAGTCCGAGGCGCAGTTCCAGCTGCTGCAGGCGCTGGAGGAACTGGGGCGGGCCAGCAAGGCCCTGCAGCGCACGGCGGAAGGCCTGGAGCAGCAGCCCGAATCGCTTATTTTTGGCAAGAAACGGTGATCTTTTCATGGGTGTTCCACGCCTGATCCGAATGCTGGGCCTGACCGGGCTGCTCGCCATGGCAGGCTGCGCGGCGACGCCGCCGGCGCAGTTCTACCAGCTGCAGCAGGGCAATCCCGGCCTGCCGCAGGCCGACGCCGGCGTGGCCGTGCTGCTCGGCCCGCTCAAGCTGGCCGACTATCTGCAGCGCGAGACCCTGGTGCAGCGCCAGGGCGACGACACCCTGGTGATCGCCCAGCAGGCGCGCTGGGTCGGCAGCCTGCAGGACGACGTGGCGCAGCTGCTGCTGCGCCAGCTGGCCGGCCGTCTGGACAGCAGCCGCCTGGCGCTGTATCCGGACCGGGTCGGCTTCAAACCCGAGGCGCAGCTGCTGCTGAGCATCAGCCGCCTGGACTCCGGCCCCTACCAGCCGGCCGTGCTGGAGGCGCAGTGGCGCCTGCTCGATGGCACCGGCAAGATGCTCGACAGTCGCCTGGTGCGGCTGGAGGAGAAGCACAATGGCGAGCTGACCGACCAGGTGCGCGCGCAGAGCCTGCTGCTGCAGAGCCTGGCGGCGCAGATGGCCACGGCGGTGCGGGGAATGCCGCGTGTCGCGGCGACGCCCGCGCAGCCTGCGTCGCGCAAGGCGGCGACCTCCCGCCCGGCGGCGCCGCGCATTCCCCAGGCGGCGCCGCGGCCGGCGCCGGCCGCCGAGGTGTACCGCTTCTGAGCGGTCGGGCGAGCCCGAAACGACAAGGCCGCGCCGGGGTTCCGGCGCGGCCTTGTCGTTTCGGGGCAGGCGAGGGTCAGGCGTGCTGCAGCATCTGGCCGAGCTGCTGTTCGAGACGCGCCGGCAACGGCTCCTGCAGGCGCTCGATGCAGCTGGCGCCGGCCGGGGAGGCGAGGGTGCGCAGGCGCGCGCGGCTGTGCAGCGCCGGGTCGGCGCCGAGGGCCTGGTCGAGCAGCAGCAGGTTGCGGCTGTGCCGGCAGAGGGTCAGTGCGCTCTGGCTGGCCGGCTGCTGCTGGATGGCTTCCGCCGGCAGGCCGTACAGGCCGTCGCCGCGGCTGAGGGCGAGTTGCAGCTGCAGGGTCAGGCCGCTGTCGGCCACCTCGACCTGCAGGGCATGGCCGAGGGCGCGCAGCAGTTCGCCGCAGCACAGGGCGCGGGTCAGGTAGTCCTCGCCGGACTGGTTGCTGTGGAACAGGATCAGGCTGCTGCCGTCGGCCAGGCGCAGCAGGTGGCCGTGGTGCAGGCGCGCTGCCTGCTCCAGGCAGTCGCGGTAGCGCTGCAGCAGTTCGCGCAGACGCGGCGGCGACAGGCGCCGTTGCAGCTCGTCCTGGCCGCCCAGCTGGGTCGCCAGCACGGCGCTGTGCACCGGCGGCAGGCCGGGGGGCGTGCCCGGCTGCAGATCGTCGGGGTCGAGGCCGAGGGCGTCGGCGTCCAGCTCGAGCTCGTCGCCGTCAGCCCGCGCCGCGGGGCGGCGGGGCGTCGCGGCAGCCGGCCGACCTTCGTCGAGCAGGTTTTCCAGCCCCTCGAACAGTTCGCCATCCTCCGCGTCGTCCAGCATCGGATCCTCCTCGACGGCGGGGCGCGGCGGCACCAGGCGCTGCTGCAGCTGGCGGGCCAGGTCGCCGAGTTCGTCCTGGCGCTCGCTGGCCGGTGCCGGGTCGTCGGGATCGCGCAGCCACAGGCGCAGCTGCAGCAGCGGCATGCTGAGCTTGCCGCCCAGGCGCAGGCTGAGGGTCAGGGTCGCCACCAGCACGATCAGGCCGAGCAGGCCGAAGTTCTGCAGGCCGACGGTCAGCGGCTGGCGGAACTGCTGCATGTCGAGGGTCAGGTGCAGCTGGCCGGCGGCCACCTCCTGGAAGGCGATGGAGGCGGTGAACACGCCCTCGTCGGTGCCGAACAGGCCCGGCTGCGGACGGCGGCCGGCCTCGGCGATGATGCGGTTGTCGACGCCATGGATCACCACGTGGGCGACCAGCGGGTTTTCGGCGAGCTTGTCGAGCATCACCTTGAGGCTGAGCAGGTCGTTGGACACCAGCAGCTCGGTGGCCGAAGCCACCGCCTGGCGCTTGAGGCTTTCGCCGACCGCCTCGCTCTGCTGCTGCATGACCTCGCGCACCTGCAGGTTGAACAGCCAGGCGAAGGCCAGCATCACCACGCTCACCAGGAGCAGGCTCTGGCTGGCGATGCGCAGGGCGATGGGTACCCGCCGGCGGCGCAGCGCCTGGAACAGGAGGATGAAGAAGTTGTCGGACTTGACGGGCGCGGGCCGGTTCACGAGAGGGGGGCTCGGCTCTGGAAAAAGGGAGTGGAAGTATAGCGGGGCCCCGTGCGCACGGGCAAAGCGCGCTGCCAGATGGTGCGCATTCCGGGTAGAATGCCGCACTTTCAGTTCCGCGGAGGTGCGCCGTGCGTGAAATCGTCCTGATCAACATCACCGGGGAGGATCGGCCGGGGCTGACCGCGGCCATCACCGGCGTGCTCGCCCGTGGCGGGGTGAACATCCTCGACATCGGCCAGGCGGTGATCCACGACACCCTGTCGTTCGGCATCCTGGTCGAGATCCCGCACGGCAGCCAGGCGTCCTCGGTGCTCAAGGACGTGCTGTTCACCGGCTACGAGCTGGATCAGCAGGTGCGCTTCACCCCGGTGTCCGAGGCCGACTACCAGCAGTGGGTCGGCGGTCAGGGCAAGGCGCGCCACATCGTCACCCTGCTGACCCGCAAGGTGACCGCCGAGCAACTGCATCGGGTCAGTTCGATCACCGCCAAGTACGGGTTGAACATCGACCACATCGATCGCCTGTCCGGACGCATGCCGCTGGATACGCCGGCCGAGCACGGCAAGGGCTGCATCGAGTTCTCGGTGCGCGGCGAGGCGGCCGATCCGGCGGCGCTGCGCGCCGAGTTCCTCAGCGTCGCCCAGGAACTCAACGTCGACATCGCCTTCCAGCAGGACACCATCTTCCGCCGCAACCGCCGCCTGGCGGTGTTCGACATGGACTCGACGCTGATCGAGGCCGAGGTGATCGACGAACTGGCCAAGGCCGCCGGGGTCGGCGCGCAGGTGGCCGAGATCACCGAGCGGGCGATGCGCGGCGAGCTGGACTTCCGGGCCAGCTTCAAGGAGCGCCTGGCGCTGCTCAAGGGGCTGCCCGAGGAGGTGCTGGAAGGCATCGGCGCCTCGCTGCGCCTGACCGAGGGCGCCGAGACCCTGTTCGCCGAGCTCAAGCGCCTGGGCTACAAGACCGCCATCCTCTCCGGCGGCTTCACCTACTTCGCCCGCCAGCTGCAGCAGAAGCTCGGCATCGACTACGTGTTCGCCAACGAGCTGGAGATCGTCGACGGCAAGGTCACCGGCGTGGCGGTGGAGCCGATCGTCGACGCCCAGCGCAAGGCCGACCTGCTGCGCCAGCTCACCGAGCAGGAGGGCCTGCGCCTGGAGCAGACCATCGCCGTCGGCGACGGCGCCAACGACCTGCCGATGCTGGCCATCGCCGGCCTGGGCGTGGCCTTCCGCGCCAAGCCGCTGGTCAAGCAGTCGGCCAAGCAGGCAATCTCTACCCTCGGCCTCGACGGCATCCTCTACCTGCTGGGCTATCGCGACCGCGAAAGCTTCGAGTGAGCGGAGGCCAGCCATGAAAAAACCGCCGTGAGGCGGTTTTTTCGTTCCGGGGCCGGGGCCTTCAGTCTTCGCCGGAGGAGAACTCGTAGTCCATCTTCGGGCTGGGCGCCTGCAGGTACAGGCCCTGCACGTAGTTGACCCCGGTCTGCCACAGGGTGGTCAGCACGCTGGCGTTGTCCACGTTGGGCACCACGGTCAGCTTGGCCTCGTTGTGCAGTCCGGCGATCAGGGTCTTGAGCTTGTCCTGCTGTTCGGCGTCGGAGAGGTCGCGGAGCAGTTCGCTATCGAGCTTGACGAAGTCGACGTTCAGGTGGCGCAGGGTGTTGAACGGGTTGAGCGCCCCGCCGAAGCGGCTGAGCGATACCTTGCAGTGCAGCTCGGCGAGGCCCTTGGTCAGCAGCTTGGCCTGCTTGAGGTAGGCGATCGCATCCGGCTCGCCGAGTTGCAGGATCAGGCTGTCGGCCGGCAGGCGGGCGGCCTTGAGGGCGGCGCTGAGCCAGGGCAGCAGCGCCGGGTCCTGCAGGCTGGCGGCGCCCAAGCCGATGAACAGGTGGGTGTTGTGGCCCCTGGCGCGATGCTCGCCGAGCTGGCGGATGGCGTTGAGCAGCACCCAGCGGTCGACCCGGGCGGCCAGGCCGGTCTGCTCGGCGGCGGCGAGGAACTCGGCCGGGGGCACCGCCTCGCCCTGCGGGTTGCGCAGCAGCAGGGACACTTCGTAGTGCTCGCGTTCGTCGCCGTGCAGGCTGATGATCGGCTGGAACAGCAGCTGGAAGCCGTTGCCCTCGATGGCCTGCTGGACCATGGCGAGCAGGTTGCCGCGGCTGGCGGCGGCGGCCAGTTCCTCGGCCGGGTCGTAGATGTTGAGGGCGTTGCCGCCGGTCAGCTGGTCGGTGCAGCGCAGGGCGCGCTCGACCACCAGCTGGGCCTGGGCGCTCTGCTCGCTGATGCCGGCCACGCCGATGCTGAAGGTGACCTGCACGCTGCGCCCGCCGATGTCGAACAGGTGGCCTTCGACCTTCTTCAGCAGGGCCTGCAGCGAGGCCTCGGCCTGCGCCGGGGGCTGCGGCAGCAGGGCGGCGAAGCTGTCGTCGGCGAAGCGCGCCAGCTGGGCCTGCTCGCCGAAGTGCTGGCGCAGCAGGGTGGCGCAGTCGGCCAGCAGCAGGTCGCTGTCGGCCAGGCCGATGTCGCCGAGGAGGTTGGCATAGCGGTCGATGCGCAGCAGGGCCAGGCTGGCCGGGCTGCCGGTCTTGACCGCCTGCTGGACGGCGTGGTCGAGCAGTTCGAGGAAGTGCACGCGGTTGTACAGGCCGGTGACCAGGTCCTGGCTGCTGATCTCGCGCAGCTTCTCGGCGAGTTCGCTGTTGTCGCTTTCCGCGCGGATCACCACCTGGGTGCAGGGCTCGCCGTCGTAGCTGGCCGGGGAGAAGGTCATGCGTGCGCGGAACTGGCTGCCGTCGTCGCGCACGCCGCCGCACAGCAGCTCGGCATGCTCGTCGCCGTTCTGCTGGTAGGTCTTGAGGAAGTCCTTGAACGCTGCCTGGTCGCTGCCCTGGATCAGGTCGATCATCGGCATGCCGGCGATGTCGTCGGCGTCGCTGTAGCCGAACAGCTCGACGTAGGCGCGGTTGACATAGATGTGCATGCCGTCGTGGACGTAGGTGATGGCATCCACCGAGCTGTCCAGCAGCAGCTGGCAGCGCCGTTCGGCCTCGCGCAGGGCCACCTCGGCATTGCGCCGGGCGCGGCGCTCCTCGAGGTTGCGCAGCTCGCGCTCGGCGACCAGCAGCAGGCGCTCCTCGTCGCTCGCCGGCACGCCGTCCTGAGCGCCGAGCAGCATGGCCTCGGTGATCGCCTCGCCGTCGTTGTCGGCGACCAGCTGCAGGAAGGGCAGGTCCTTGCCCAGGCGGCGGATGGCGCCGAGGGCTTCGTCGGGCTCGAGGTTCTCGCTGTGGGGGGCGGCGATCAGCAGGTCCCAGGTCTGCTGCAGGGCTTCGGCAAGGTCGTCGCTGGAGGTCAGGCGATGGGCGCGGGTGGCGTGGCCGGCGTTGCGGAACAGGCTGATCAGGCGCTCGGCCTCGTTCTGCGAGTCCTCGAGGAGCAGCAGGCGGACGGTTTTCTTTTCGGTGGGCATGGTTGGCCAGGAACCAGCGCCGCAGGGGCGCACAAACGCGGCAGAGGGAAATGCTCGGAAATCTACAAGGACTCCCAGAGCGAGTCAAAGCCAACCGGCTCGCTGTCGCCGGCCAGTCGCAAGGTTGTGACCGGTTTCCCGTCGGCAGGTTCGGTGCGTGGCGCCGGTGCCTCGAGCGGGCGGTACTCGAACTGGTTGAAGCTGCCGCTGAGGGTGTGGCGGCGGGTGAGCTGCACTGCCTGCTCCTTGCCGTCGAGGTTGAGGAGGATCTTCTGCCCCTGCTGGAACGGCAGGGTCGGCGCGATCAGCAGGTCCGGGCGACCCAGTGCCGGGATGGCGCTGAGCAGCAGACCTCGCAGGTACTGCCCCTCGGGCTTGCCGTCGTTCTGGGGGCGCAGGCCGCAGGGCTTGGCGCGCGGGGCGAGCAGTTCGATGCCGAGCTGCAGGCCGCTGCCGCGGGGCTGGCGGATCCAGCGGATCAGAGCGATGTTCCAGCCACGCTCGCCGGGGTGCTGCAGGCCGATCAGGTCGCCGGTCTGCAACTGGTCGGGCGGCGTGTCGTCCCAGGCCAGGCAGAAGCCGCCGGGGCTGTGGTTGATCACCTGCAGCTGGTGGCGCGGATACTGGCCGCTCTCGTCGGGGGCGTCGCGGCCGGGGGTGTAGTCGATGCTGGGCTGCTGGCGGCGCAGCAGCGCCTCGTTGCGCGAGGCGTCGAAGGCGCGGTTCCACGGGTCGCGCTCGCGTTCGTGGCGCTGGAAGTCGACGCTGACGGCGGTGGCTGGCAGCTGCAGGGTGTCGGCGAAGCTGCGCTGGCCGGCGATGTGGTAGTGCAGCGCGCGGATGCCCAGGCAGGCGCTGAGCGTGCCGCTGCCGGGCATGCGGCTGAAGGCGCGCTCGGCGGGGGCGCTCCAGGCGGTGCACAGGTGCTGCAGCAGGTCGTCGCCGACGCCATGGGGCATGGACAGGCGGCTGCCCTGGCGCTGCACGGTGCCGAGCCGCAGGTAGGTGCGCAGCTCGCTGACCAGGGCCTGCGGGTCGAGGCCGAGCAGTTGCGCGGGGTCCTCGTTGTGCAGCAGGCTGGCGTAGCGCGGCGGGCTGTCGGTGCCCGGGGCGAAGGCGAACAGGCTGCCGGGCAGGCGCGCGTCCTGCAGGACGGCGCGGTAGCTCCACGCCGGCAGCGCTTCGCCGAGCTGGAGGATGGCCTGCTGGCGCAGCTGGTTGCAGCGTGCGCTGCCCAGCAGCAGGCTGGCCAGGTAGCACTGCTCGATGGTCTGTTCGCGGCCGTCGATGCCCGGCAGCGGCAGGCGCTGGAGCTGGCGGGCGGCGGCGGCGCGGTAGAGCTGGTGCAGCTCCAGCCAGAAACCCTGGCTGGGCGGCATGTAGAGCAGGCTGAACTGGCAGAGCATCTGGTACAGCGCGTGCTGGCCCAGCAACAGGGCGCGGGCGCACAGCTGGCGGCTGGCATCGCTGGGCGGCAGGGCCAGCGCCTCGCTGGCGGTCAGCTTGGCGGCGCGCGCCAGCTGCTGCTGCAGGGTCTGGCACAGGGCGGCGATCTGCTGGCGGCGCTCGTCGAGGATCACCACCGGGCTGCGCAGGTGCTTCTGCAACTGGCCGCAGACGAACAGCACCTCCGGCTCGAGCAGCTCGAGCAACTGCTGGCGGTTGGCCGGCGGCGTACGCAGGCGGTTGAGTTCCTGCAGGGCGGTATACAGGCGGCGGGCGGTTTCGCCGAGGTTGGCCTTGGGCAGCTCGGCGATCCAGCCGCGCAGCGCCGCCGGCTGCGCCGCGGCGAAGGACAGGCTGGCCAGGTCCGGCGGTGTGACGCGCAACAGGTCGTAGGAGGAGTGCAGGTCCATGGTGTCTCGCTCGGAACAGGGAATGCGGGCTCAACCCTGGGCGCGGCCGCCGGCGCGCTAGCGTTCAGTCTAGCCGAAAAGCCTGCCTGGCCGTTGATCTGCGGCAGGTTGTCGCTGCGCCCTGCCGCGCCGGGGCGGGCCTCAGCCCGGCAGGCCCAGTTGCTGGCCCATGCGCAGCGGGCTGCCGGCGCTCAGGCCCTCGGCCCAGCGTACCTGCTCGGGACCGAACAGCACGATGGCGGTGGAACCGAGCTTGAAGCGGCCGAGCTCGGCACCCTTGTCCAGGTGGATGGGCTGCTGCACCGCAGGACCGTAGCGGAAGTGCCTGAGCGCGCGTTTCGGCGGAGTGACCAGGCCGGCCCACACCGTCTCGACGCTGGCGACGATCATCGCGCCGACCAGCACCACGGCCATCGGCCCGCGCTCGGTGTCGAACAGGCAGACCACCCGCTCGTTGCGGGCGAACAGTTCGGGCACGTTTTCGGCAGTGAAGCCGTTGACCGAGAACAGCCGGCCCGGCACGTAGATCATTTCCCTCAACGTCCCCGCCAGCGGCATGTGCACGCGGTGGTAGTCCCTGGGCGACAGGTAGACGGTGGCGAACTGGCCGCCCATGAAGGGCGCGGCCATCTCGGCGTCGCCGCCGAGCAGTTCGAGCACGCTGAAGCTGTGGCCCTTGGCCTGGAAGATGCGGCCGTGCTCGATCGGGCCGAGCTGGCTGATGGCGCCGTCGGCCGGACTGAGGATGGCGCCGGGGGTGGCGTCCAGCGGCCGGGTGCCCTCGCGCAGGGCGCGGGTGAAGAAGGCGTTGAAGTGCTCGTAGGCGTGCGGGTTGCCGACCTCGGCCTCGCTCATGTCGACCTGGTAGCGACGCACGAACCAGCTGATCAGCGGGTTCTTGAACCAGTCGGCGCGGCACTCGGCGGCCATGCCGATCAGTCGCGACAGGGCGTGGTGCGGCAGCAGGTACTGGCCGAGGAGAAACAGGCGTTCTTTGGGAGTCATGGGCGGGTCCTTAGCATTCCACCGGCGTGTCGGGATGGTTGCCCCATTCCGACCAGGAGCCGGCGTAGGCCTTGATGTTCGGGTAGCCGAGCGCGCGCATCGCCAGGTAGGTGAAGCCGGAGCGGCGGTGGGTCTGGCAGTGGGTGACGATGGTCTTGTCCGGAGTGATGCCGCGGGCGGCGAGCAGTTCGCGCAGGTCCGCGCGCAGGCGCAGGGCGCGGGCCGGATCCTGGCAGTCGGTCCAGTTCAGGTTGATGGCGCCGGGGATGTGTCCGCCCCTGGCCGCCAGCACCTTCTCGCCGCGGTACTCCTCGGGCGAGCGGGCGTCCCAGATCAGCAGGTCGTCGTCGTGCAGGTGCGCGAGGAGGTACTCGCGGCTGGCCAGCACGTCGGCCACCGGCTGCACGGCGACCGGGGCGCCGACCGGCGCCGGCACCGCGCCGGACAGTTCGCGGCCCTCGGCCAGCCAGGCCTGCAGGCCGCCGTTCAGGTGGTGCCAGCGGCGGTGGCCGATCAGGTCGAGCAGCCAGCCGAAACGCCCGGCCCAGGGGCCGCCCTCGTCGTCGTAGAGCACGTAGACGGCGTCGGCGCGGTGGCCCAGCTCGCCGAGCAGCGCCTGGAAGTCGCTCCACACCGGCAGCAGCCCGGGCGCCGGCGGCTGGCCGAGCTGGGTGCGCCGGGTGTCGACGTGCCGCGCGCCGGGGATGTGCCCCTCGGCATAGCGGGCGGCGGGGGTCAGGTCGACCAGGATCAGCTCCGGCGCGTTCAGGCGGCTGGCCAGTTCGGCCGGCTCGATCAGCAGCGGCAGGTCGGAGAAGGCGGACATGACGGGCTCCGGTGGCGTGGGAAAAACAGGAGTGTACTGAAATGCGGCGGCTGGCCGTAGGGCGATTGTCCACCAGTCAGGCTGCGGCGTGAGTCGACAGAAAACCGCGGCGCGGGTTTTCTACCCTACGGCTTTGCCGCTGCACGCCCACCCGTCCTCAATACTCGTCCTTGGGCAGGCTGGCGAGGATATGCCGGTAGCTGGCCAGGCGCTGCGGATGGATGCGGCCGTCCTCCAGCGCCTGCAGCAGCGCGCAGCCGGGCTCGCGGTCGTGCTGGCAGTCGCGGAAGCGGCAGCGGCCGATGAGCTCGCGGAATTCGACGAAGCCGTCCTCGACGTCGGCGCGGGTGACGTGGCCGAGGCTGAACTCGCGGATGCCGGGCGAGTCGATCAGCTCGCCGCCGCCGGGGAAGTGGAACAGCCGCGCGGTGGTGGTGGTGTGGGTGCCCTTGCCGGTCAGTTCGGACAGGGCGCCGACGCGCAGGTCGACGCCCGGCAGCAGGGCGTTGACCAGCGACGACTTGCCCACCCCGGACTGGCCGACGAACACGCTGACCCGGCCGTCCAGCGCCGCGCGCAGCTCGTCCATGGCGTTGCCGTTGTGCGCCGAGACTTCCAGCAGCGGATAGTCGAGGGCGCGGTACACGTCGAGCAGGGCGTCCAGCTTGGCCGCGTTGGCCTCGTCGATCAGGTCGGCCTTGTTCATCAGCAGCAGCGGGCGGATGCCGGCGTGGTCGGCGGCGATCAGGTAGCGGTCGATCAGGTTGGCGTGCGGCTCGGGCAGCGGGGCGAAGACGATGACGATCTGGTCGACGTTGGCCGCCACCGGCTTGAGCACGCCGCGCATGTCCGGGCGGCACAGCTCGGAGGCGCGCGGCAGCTGGGCGACGATCACGCCGATGCCCTGGTTGCCGGCGCGCCACACCACGCGGTCGCCGGTGACCAGCGCCGGCAGGTTGGCGCGCAGGTGGCAGCGGAACACCTGGCCGGCCAGCTCGCCGTCGAGCGCCTCGACCTCGACCTGCACGCCGAAGTGGGCGATCACCAGGCCGTTCTGCTCGGGGCCGAGGTCGCCGCCCTCCAGCTCCTCGACCGCGCGCGACTCGCGCTTGGCGGCGCGGGCGGCGCGTTCTTCCTGGATCTTCTCGATGCGCCAGCTCTGCCGGCGGGTCAGTTGGCGTTTGGCCATGATGCGTCCGTGGGTGAATTCCGGCGGCGAGTCTAGCACGCCCGTGGGCAGCGGGATGCCGGGTGCGGCCTGCTAGAATGCGCGGATCAACCGAGGACTCCCGCCATGCAGAACCCGCAGAACCTGATCTGGATCGACCTGGAAATGACCGGCCTCGATCCCGAGACCGACGTCATCATCGAGATGGCCACCATAGTCACCGACGCCCAGCTCAACGTGCTGGCCGAGGGCCCGGCCCTGGTGATCCACCAGAGCGACGCGGTGCTGGCCGGCATGAATCCCTGGTGCGTCGAGCAGCACGGCAAGAGCGGGCTGACCCAGCGGGTGCGCGACAGCCGGCTGAGCGAGGCCGAGGCCGAGGAGCAGACCATCGCCTTCCTCCAGCAGTGGGTGCCGGCCGGGGTGTCGCCGATGTGCGGCAACAGCATCGGCCAGGACCGTCGCTTCCTCGCCCGCTACATGCCGCAGCTGGAGGCCTTCTTCCACTATCGCAACATCGACGTCTCCACCCTCAAGGAGCTGGCCGCGCGCTGGGCGCCGGCGGTCAAGGAATCCTTCGTCAAGCAGGGCAGCCACCTGGCGCTGGACGACATCCGCGAGTCGATCGCCGAGCTGCGCCACTACCGCGAGCACTTCATTCGCTGCTGACCGGCGTTTCGGCCGCGGCCGCCGTGCGCGCCAGCAGCTCGCCCATCGCCTGCGCGTTCAGCGGTCGCGACAGGCGATAACCCTGGCCGTGGCGGCAGCCGTGCCAGCGCAGGAAGTCGTGCTGGGCGGCGGTCTCGATGCCCTCGGCGATGCAGGTCATGCCCAGCGCGTGGGCCATGCCGATGATGGCGACGGTGAGCGCGGCATAGTCGTCGCAGTCCGGCAGGTCGCTGATGAACGAGCGGTCGATCTTCAGGGTGTCCAGCTTGAAGTGCTTGAGGTAGCTCAGCGACGAGTAGCCGGTGCCGAAGTCGTCCATCGCCAGGCGCACGCCCTGCGCCTTGAGGCGCTGCAGGGTGGCCTGCACCTGTTCGAGGTTTTCCGCCAGCACGCTCTCGGTCAGTTCCAGCTCCAGCAGCCACGCCGACAGGCCGCTGCGCGCCAGGGTGCGCTGCACCACCTCGGCCAGATCGCCGTGGCGGAACTGCAGCGCCGAGACGTTCACCGCCACGCGCAGCGGCGGCAGCCCGGCGGCCTGCCAGGCCATCGCCTGGCGGCACGCCTCGTTGAGCGCCCAGGCGCCCAGCGGCAGGATCAGCCCGCTGTCCTCGGCGATGGGGATGAACTTGTCCGGCGGCACCTGGCCGAGCACCGGGTTGTGCCAGCGCAGCAGCGCCTCGCAGCCGCTCAGGCGGCCGCTGGCCAGATCGTACTGCGGCTGGTAGTGCAGGCTCAGCTCGTCGCGCACCAGCGCCTGGCGCAGGCGGTTCTCCAGCTCGAGGTGCTCGCGCACCCGGGTGTTCATCGCCGCGGCGAAGAACTGGAAGTTGTTCCGCCCCGCCGCCTTGGCGTGATACATCGCCGTGTCGGCGTTCTTCAGCAGGGTCTCCACGTCCTCGCCATCGGCCGGGCAGAGGGCGATGCCGATGCTCGGGGTGACCGCCAGCTCGTGCTCGCCGACGCTGTAGTGGCCGCTGCAGGCCTGCAGCAGCGCCTGCGCCACCTGGGCCGCCTGGCCGGCCTGGGTCAGCCCCTCCAGCAGGATGACGAACTCGTCGCCGCCCAGGCGACTGACCGTGTTGCCGGCGCGTACCGCGCCCGACAGGCGCTGCGCCACCTGGATCAGCAGGCCGTCGCCGACGGCGTGGCCGAGCGAGTCGTTGATGTTCTTGAAGCGGTCGAGGTCGATGAACAGCACGGCCAGCTGCAGGTCGTCGCGGCGGGCGCGGGCCACGGCCTCGGTGAGGCGGGCGAGCAGGCGGGCGCGGTTGGGCAGATGGGTCAGCGGGTCGGTTTCCGCCTGCTGGCGCAGACGGACCTGGCCGGCGGCGATGTCCGCCTGGTAGCGCGCGAAGCGGTGCGTCAGCCAGCGCGACAGGCCGACTGCCAGGCCGAGGGCCAGCAGCATCACCAGCAGCAGGGCCTGGGCGGTGGTGCGGAAGTCCTGGTGCAGGCTCTGTTCGAGCTTGCGCTGGCGCTCGGCCAGTCCCGTCTCCAGGTCGTCGAGGTAGACGCCGCTGACCAGGATCCAGTCCCAGGCCTCCAGGTTGCTGACCAGCGCCAGCTTGCTGCTCAGCTGCGGGTTGCTGAGGCCGCGCCACTGGTAGCGGGTGAGGCCGCCGCCGTTGCGGCTGGCCTCGAGGATGCGCTGGATCACCGCCTGCTCCTCGGTCGGCAGCTCGTCGACGTAGCGCCCCTCGGCTGCCGGGTTGCTCGGCGACAGCAGCACCCGGCCGTCGCGGTGGATCACCGCGATGTAGCCGTTGGCGCCGATGCGGGTGGCGCGCAGCTGGCGCAGGGCCTGCTGCTGCAGCTGCTGCTCGACCTTGTAGAGGTATTCGCCGGTGCCGATCAGCCAGCCGAACGGCTCGAACACCCGTGCGTAGGCGATCTTCTCGGCCATTTCGTCGGGCTTGCCCGGGGCGTACCAGCGGTAGCGGGTGAAGCCGTGCTGCTGCGGGTTGTCCACCGCCGCCAGCAGGTCGCGCATGATGGGGCGGCCGTCGACATCGTGGTTGTCGAGCAGCGAACGCCCCTCGCGCTCGGGGTTGATCGGCAGCAGCACGCAGTTGCCGGCCAGGTCGTCGATGAAGAAGTAGCCGCTGCCGTCGAAGAAGCGCAGCGGGCGGAGGGTGTCGACGATCAGCCGGCGGATCTCGTCTTCCGTGCGGCGCCCCCGTTCGCGGCGGTAGATGGCCTCGGCGATCTGCACGGCATGGTCGACCTGCTGGCGCAGGTCGCGCTTGAGCACGGCCTCGCTGCTCTGGCGCAACTGGTCGAGCTGGTCGTGCAGGGTGGTCAGCGAGGACTCGAGGATGGCCTCCTGCTGGCGCAGTTCGGCGGCCTCGAGGGCCAGGCTGTCGGCGCGGAAGTTGCGCGTCTGCTGCAGGGTGAAGTAGCTGCCCAGGGCGAGGGTCAGGACGAACACCAGCGCCAGCATGCCGAACAGCTGCAGGCGCAGGAGATTGTTGTCGGTCATCGCCATGGGGCGCGCACCTTACTCGGAAGGATTCCAGTCCCTGGTCAGCCGCAGCTCAGCGCGGTAGCCGGTGTTCGTCGAACTGTCCAGCCGCGCAGTCCGATTCGGACCGACGGCTGGCGGTTTTGTGGCTGGGTTCGCATTCTAGTGGGAGCACCGGATTTCGCCCAGCGGCCAATGGTCGAGGTTTCCAGGCTCAACCGTAGCGCTTGTGCGCCTCGATGGCCAGACCGCTGCCGATGCCGCCGAAGCGGTTGCCTTCGACCGGGCGGGCATTGGGCAGCAGGGCGGCGACGCTCGCGCGCAGGGCCGGGATGCCGCTGGAGCCGCCGGTGAAGAACAGGGTGTCGACCTGTTCGGCACTCACCCCGGCGTCCGCCAGCAGGCGGTCGATGCCGGCGTCGATGCGTGCCAGCGAGGTGGCGATGGACTCCTCGAACAGCGGGCGGGTCAGGGTGGCGGCCAGTCCCGCCTCGACCTGGGTGAAATCGATGGTGCGGCTGGCCTGCTCGGTGAGGGCGATCTTGCTGTCCTCCACCTCGATGGCCAGCCAGTGGCCGGCGCGCTGCTCGATCAGGCGCAGCAGGCGGTCGATGCCGGTCGGGTCCTGGATGTCGTAGCGCATGCTTTCCAGGGCGATCCGCGACTTCTGCGCGTAGACCGCGTTGATGGTGTGCCAGGTGGCCAGGTTGATGTGGTGGCTGGTCGGCATCAGCGCGTCGCTCTTCATCCGGCTGCCGTAGCCGAACAGCGGCATCACCCCGGCCAGGCTGAGCTGGCGGTCGAAGTCGGTGCCGCCGATGTGCACGCCGCCGGTGGCGAGGATGTCGTCCTGGCGCTCGGCCAGGGCGCGGCGCGCGGGCGAGAGACGCACCAGCGAGAAGTCCGAGGTGCCGCCGCCGATGTCGACGATCAGCACCAGTTCCTCGCGGTCGATGCCGGCCTCGTAGTCGAAGGCCGCGGCGATCGGCTCGTACTGGAAGGAGATGTCCCTGAAGCCCAGGTCGCGGGCCACCTGCATCAGGGTGTCGGCGGCCTCGCGGTCGGCGGCGGGGTCGTCGTCGACGAAGAACACCGGGCGGCCCAGCACCACCTGCTCGAACGGCCGGCCGGCCTCGGCCTCGGCACGCTGCTTCAGCTCGCCGAGGAACAGGCCGAGGATCTGGGTGAACGGTAGGGCGCTGCCCAGCACGGTGGTGGCGCTGCCCAGCAGCGGCGAGCCGAGCAGGCTCTTCAGCGAGCGCATCAGGCGCCCCTCGTAGCCGTCCAGGTATTCGCCCAGCGCCTGGCGGCCGAACGCCGGGCGCTTCTCCTCGAAGTTGAAGAACAGCACCGAGGGCAGGGTGTCCTTGCCGTCTTCCAGGGCGATCAGGTTGCCCTGACCGGGCCGCAGCCAGCCGACGGTGGAGTTGGAGGTGCCGAAGTCGATGCCGCAGGCGCGGGCAGGCGAGGCGAGGGTCATGGGAAGCGGCTCCGGAAAAAACGGCCGCGCATTCTATGCGAGAGCGGCGCCGAATGGGCGCCGCTCCGTCGATTTCAGTGCTTGTCGCGGTGATGCGCCGCCATGATCTCCTCCAGGCTCAGCCCGGTGAGGTCGTGGATGGTGCGCCACAGGTAGTAGAGGATCGCCATCATCATCAGCATCGAGGGGATGGCGATCATCGGGTAGCTGAGCAGGTTCATGTGCGCCAGTTCGGCGTTGAACGCCTCGCTGCCGGCCGGGCTGGTGACCAGCCAGCGGGCGAGGATGTAGTTCATCGCCGCGGAGAAGAAGAAGGTGCCGCTCAGCCACCAGGTGGCCTTGAGCAGGCGCCGCTCGAAGGCGGCGGTCTGCCCGCGGGCATCCAGCTGCTGCTGGATGCGTTCCACGTCGAGCACGTTCCTGTTGTACAGCAGGCTGTAGATCAGCGGCTTGCTGGTGCGGGTGGAGAACAGCACGGCCAGGCCGATGATGCCGGGGATGGTCGCCTCCTTGACCGCCAGCCAGCGGCTGTCCAGCTGCAGCAGGCCGATGCCGCCGGTGAGCAGCACGCTGGCCAGGCCCAGCAGGGCGATGAAGTTGAACTTGCGGTAGCGCAGCAGCTCGAAGGCGCCCCAGCCCAGCGGGAAGGCCAGGGCCAGCGCCAGCGCGCCGTCGGCGCCGAGGCGCTCGGGGCTGCTCAGTTTCATCAGCACCAGCGAGGGCAGCAGGATGCTCACCGCCAGGTCGACCAGTGGGCGCGGCTTGTGGGTGGGGCGGGAGGCGTCGGTCATGCTTTGCGTCTTGTCCATCGGGAGCCTTGGGGTGCCGGCCAGCGGCTTGGTGAGGAGCGCCACGATACCGCAGAGCGGCTCAGGCGTCCTTCTGCCGGGTGCCGAAGATCTTGTCGCCGGCATCGCCCAGGCCGGGAATGATGTAGCCGTGCTCGTTGAGGCGCTCGTCGATCGAGGCGGTGTAGATGCGCACCTCCGGATGCGCCGCGGTCACCGCGGCGATGCCTTCCGGCGCGGCGACCAGCACCAGGGCGCGGATCTCCCGGCAGCCGGCCTTCTTCAGCATGTCGATGGTGGCGATCAGCGAGCCGCCGGTGGCCAGCATCGGATCGACGATCATCGCCAGGCGGCGGTCGATCTCCGGCACCAGCTTCTCCAGGTAGGTCTGCGCCTCGAGGGTCTCCTCGTTGCGCGCCAGGCCGATGACGCTGACCTTGGCGCTGGGGATCAGGCTGAGCACGCCGTCGAGCATGCCGATGCCGGCGCGCAGGATCGGCACCACGGTGATCTTCTTGCCGGCGATGCGCTCGACCTGGACCGCGCCGCACCAGCCCTCGATGATCTGGTCCTCCAGCGGCAGGTCCTGGGTGGCCTCGTAGGTCAGCAGGGCGCCGAGCTCCTGGGCCAGCTCGCGGAAATTCTTCGTGCTGATGTCGGCGCGGCGCATCAGGCCGAGCTTGTGGCGGATCAGCGGATGACGAATCTCGTGCACGGGCATGGGCAGGCTCTCCGGCGGCAGGCGGGCAGGGATGGCATAGAGTAAAGCATCCGCCGCCGGCGGCCGAGTGCCGGCGCACTGGCGGCCGTCCGCCGAGGCTTGCCGGCCGGCCGGCTGGCCGGTACCTTTCGCCCCTTTGCCCGTCCGGGCCCACCTTCCTTCGGAGACCTGCCATGTCCGTCGATCTCGCCCATATCCGCCAGGTGATGGCGGAAGCCGACTGCCTGTACACCGCCGAGCAACTGGACGCCGCCATCGCGCGGATGGCCGGACAGATCGGCACCGACCTCGCCGAGCGCAATCCGCTGGTGTTCTGCGTGATGAACGGCGGGCTGATCTTCGCCGGCAAGCTGCTGCCGCTGCTCGACTTCCCGCTGGAGGTCTCCTACCTGCACGCCACCCGCTACCGCGGCGAGACCAGTGGCGGCGAGCTGTTCTGGAAGGCCAAGCCGGAAATGTCGCTGATCGACCGCGACGTGCTGATCGTCGACGACATCTTCGACGAGGGCCACACCCTGGCCGCCATCGTCGACTACTGCAAGCACGCCGGCGCTCGCGCGGTGCACACCGCGGTGCTGATCGACAAGGAGCACGACCGCAAGGCGAGCCCGGACATGGACGCCAGCTACGTCGGCCTGCCCTGCGTCGACCGCTACATCTTCGGCTACGGCATGGACTACAAGGGCTACTGGCGCAACGCGCCGGGGATCTACGCGGTCAAGGGGATGTGATTGCCTTTCGTGGGGGCTGGCCCCTGGCGGCCGCGCGCACCGCAACGGCGCAGGTGCGCATGGCGCACCCTACGCTCCCCCACCGCCTACTGCACCTTACGCTGGCGCGGTGGTGCCTGCCGCTTGCTCCTTCTCCGCCAGCCACCTCAGCGCCTTGCCGCGCGCCTGGTCGAGGTCGTGCACGTAGGCCAGCTGGTGGCTGTGCAGGTGGATGCCGGCGCGGCGCAGTTGCAGGCGCACCCGCGAGCTGGTGCCGCTGAAGATCAGGCCGACGCCGTGGTGGCGGAAGTCGCGCAGCACGGTGTCCAGCGCCGCCAGCGCGGTCATGTCCAGCAGCGGCACCGCGCTGAGGTCGACGATCACCACCTTCACCCCCGGGGTGAAGCGGCGCAGGGTGTTCAGCGCCTTCTCCGCCGCACCGAAGAACAGCGGGCCGCGGATCGCGTAGGCCGCCACGTGCTCGGGCAGGTCGCCGAGCGCCTGGTGGAAGTGCCGCGGCAGCGGCGCCGCGTCGGTCAGCGCGCTCATCTGGCGGATGAACAGGCCGGCGGCCAGCAGCAGGCCGGCGCCCACCGCCAGCACCATGTCGAAGGCCACGGTCAGCACCAGGCAGGTGAGCAGCACCAGCACGTCGCTGCGCGGGGCGATGCGCAGGGTGTGCACCACGTGCGGCGCCTCGGCCATGTTCCACGCCACCATCAAGAGCAGCGCGGCCAGCGCGGCCATCGGCAGATAGCTGAACAGCGGCGCCAGCAGCAGCATGGCGGCGAGCACCACGCCGGCATGGATGATCGCCGCCAGCGGCGAGAAGGCGCCGGCGCGCACGCTGGCGGCGCTGCGGGCGATCGCCGCGGTGGCGGTGATGCCGCCGAACAGCGGGGCGATCAGGTTGCCCAGGCCCTGGCCGATCAGCTCGCCGTTGGGATCGTGCTTGCTGCCGGTCATGCCGTCGGCGACCACCGCGCAGAGCAGCGACTCGATGGCGCCGAGCATGGCGATGGCCATCGCCGGGGCCAGCAGCTCGCGGACCAGCGCGAGACTCAGCGGCGCGGCGTCCGGCAACTGCCAGGGCAGGGCGAAGCCCGGCAGGTAGGGCGGGATGCCCGGGTGGGTCACGCCATCGAGGCTGTAGCTGAAGCGCTCGCCGAGGGTGGCGACACCGAGGCCGGCCAGCTCCAGCAAGAGGCCGAGCAGGGTGCCGACCGCCAGCGCGGCGAGGTGGCCGGGGACCTTCGGCACCAGGCGCGGCCAGGCGATCAGCACGCCGAGGGTGACGGCGGCGACCAGCGCGTCACCGAGGTGCGCGGTGGGCAGGGCCAGCGCCAGGTCGTACATCTGCTCGGGGAAGTGCGCGGCGCTGCCGGTCACCGTCAGGCCGAGGGCGTCCTTGAGCTGCAGGCCGGCGATGACCACGCCGATGCCGGCGGTGAAGCCGAGGGTCACCGGGTAGGGCACGAACTGGATCAGCCGGCCGGCCTTGAGCAGGCCGAGGGCGATCAGGATCAGGCCGGCGAGCATGCTGCACAGCAGCAGGCCGGAGAGGCCGTGCTGCTGGACGATGGGCAGCAGGATCACCACGAAGGCGGCGGTGGGGCCGGAGATGTTGAAGCGCGAGCCGCCGGTCAGGGCGATCAGCGGCGCGGCGATCAGCACGGTGTACAGGCCATGCTGCGGGGGCGCGCCCACGGCGATGGCCAGCGCCATGGCCAGCGGGATGGCGATGATGCCGACGGTGAGGCCGGCGAGGATGTCGCCGCGCAGGGCGCGGCGGTCGTAGCCGGCGCGCAGGGCCTGGCGCCAGGCGGTGAACAGCGGAACGCGCGCGAGCCGGGACATTCTTCTACTCCGTTATATTTCCCCACTTCATAAGAGGGTAAGCCGTTTGCCGGTGAACGGCTATCGGACGGAGGTGGAAGTCCCGGCCCGCGGGCCGGTCAGCCCAGCCAGCCGCTCAGTTTGGCGGCGTTCCAGGCGGCGTACAGGGCCAGGGCGACGAAGCACAGCGCGGAGATGCGGTGGATCAGCGTCATCGGCAGCCGGTCGGCGGAGAAGTGCGCGGCCAGCACCACCGGCACGTTGGCGATCAGCATGCCGAGGGTGGTGCCGGCGACCACCAGCCAGAAGTAGTCGTACTGGGCGGCCAGCATCACCGTGGCGATCTGCGTCTTGTCGCCCATCTCGGCGATGAAGAAGGCGACCAGGGTGGTGAGGAACGGACCAAAGCGCTTGAAGTGCGAGGCTTCCTCCTCCTCGTCGATCTGGTCCGGCACCAGCATCCAGGCGGCCACGGCGAGGAAGCTGGCGGCGAGGATCCAGCTCAGGGTGGCTTCGCTGAAGAAGGAGGCGACCCACTTGCCGATGGCGCCGGCGGCGAAGTGGTTGGCGACGGTGGCGACCAGGATGCCCCAGATGATCGGCCAGGGCCGGCGGAAGCGGGCGGCGAGGAGCAGGGCGAGCAGCTGGGTCTTGTCGCCGATCTCGGCGAGGGCCACCAGGCCGGTGGGGACGAACAGGGATTGCAGGGCTTCCATCGGACATTCCAGAGGGGCGGGACAACGACGGCATGACACGCACGGCCTGCCCGCCCCGGGTCGGCTGTGAGTGTCATGAGTCTTGTCGAACCGCGGCGCCGGGCTGGCCGGTGCGGGTCGTGCGCGCCATGGTCTGCGGACCAAGTGTGTTGACGCGCACGCCACCGAATCGCTCGGCGGCAGACTACTCCCTCAGGACGGCGCGCATTGTGCCCAAGGGCGGCGGGAGAGACAAGGGATCGGCGGAGTGTCGGTGCGCATGGCGCACCCTACGCAGGCGCTGGTGCTTCCCGTAGGGTGCGCCATGCGCACCATCCCGTCACGCGCGGCGCGCCGAATACACGCGGAAGCCGTCGCGTTCGGCCAGCACCGTGCAGGGGCCGAGGTGCTGCTCGATCAGCGGCGCGTAGCGCAGGAAACTGTTGGCCACCAGGCGCAGCTCGCCGCCGGGGCGCAGGTGGCGGGCGGCGTCGCGCAGCAGCTGCTCGGTGGCCTGGTAGTCGGTGTGCACGCCTTGGTGGAACGGCGGGTTGCTGACGATGGCGGCCAGCCCGGCCGGCGCATCCATGATGCCGCGGCCGGCCTGCACCTCGGCCTGCAGGCCGTTGGCGGCCAGGGTCAGGCGGCTGCTGGCCACCGCGAAGGCGTCGACGTCCAGCAGGTGCAGCCGGCTGTCCGGATAGCGGCGCTGCAGCGCGGCGCCGAGCACGCCGGCGCCGCAGCCGAAATCGAGCACTTCGCCCTGCGGCAGGCCGTCGAGGTGTTCGAGCAGCAGGCGCGAGCCGACGTCCAGGCGGCCGTGGCTGAACACACCGGGCAGGCTGACCACCTGCAGCTCGCCGTCCATCGTGGCCACCGGGTAGCGGCGGGCGAGGGTCTCCAGCTCCGGCGCCGCCGGGGTTTGCTCGACCGTCACCTGCCACAGCTGGCAGTGGCGCGCGCTGTCCAGCTTGCGCGGGCGGCCGAACGGCTCCAGCTGCTTCGCCGCGCGCTCGATGCCGGCGCGCTTCTCGCCGACCAGCCACAGCGGCGCGCCGGGGAGGCGTGCGGCCAGCGCGGCGAGCAGGTAGTCGGTCAGCTCGCGCGACTTGGGCAGGAACAGCACCGCGCCGGCGAACGCCTGCGCCGGCACCCGGGGGCCGAACTGGCAGCGCCCCGGATGGCGCGCCGCGACGGCGCTGTGCTCGTCCCAGTGCCAGCTCCAGCCATGGGCCTCGGGCAGTTCGCCGAGCAGGCCGTCGGCCGGCAGGCCGGCGAGCAGCACGGGGCCTGCGAACAGTTCGGCCTGACGCAACAGCACTTCGCTACGCGGATCCATGGACACCTCCGGAACAAAAGGGCGGGCAGATTAGGCAAAGGCCCGGCGGCTGGCAAATCCGCAAGCCGTAGGGTGCGCCGTGTGCACCATCAAGGCTGGGTGGTGCGCATAGCGCACCCTACGAGACCACCCGCATCGGCGCGTCGGCCAGGAAGGCCGCGGCGTTCTCCGCCAGCTGGCCGACGATGCGCTGGCGCGCCTCGCGGCTGCCCCAGGCGCTGTGCGGGGTGACGATCAGGCGCGGCACGTCCGGGGCGAGCAGCGGGTTGCCGTCCTTGGGCGGCTCGACGCTGAGCACGTCGGTGGCCGCGCCGCCCAGGTGGCCGGCGCGCAGGGCGTCGGCCAGCGCCTGCTCGTCGACCAGGCCGCCGCGCGCGGTGTTGACCAGGAAGGCGCCGGGTTTCATCAGGGCGATCTCGCGCGCGCCGATCAGGTTGCGTGTCTGCTCGGTCAGCGGGCAGTGCAGGGTCAGTGCATCGACCTGCGGCAGCAACTCGTCCAGCGGCAGGCGGCCGTCGTGGGCGGGACGGCCGGGCAGCAGGCCGAGCAGCACGCGCATGCCGAAGGCGCGCGCCAGCTGCGCCACCGCGCTGCCCAGCTCGCCGTGGCCGAGCAGGCCGAGGGTCTTGCCCTCCAGCTCGACGATGGGGAAGTCCAGCAGGCAGAACTGGCTGGCCTGCTGCCAGCGCCCGGCGCGCACCGCAGCCTGGTAGTCGGTGAGGCGGGTGGCCAGGGCGAGCAGCAGCATCAGGGTGTGCTGGGCCACCGACGGGGTGCCGTAGCCCTGGCAGTTGCACACGACGACGCCGTGGGCGCGGGCGGCGGCCAAATCGACGTTGTTGGTGCCGGTGGCTGCGATCAGCACCAGCTTCAGCTCGGGGCAGGCGGCGAAGGTGGCGGCGTCCAGCCTGACCTTGTTGCTGATCGCCACCTGCGCGCCCTCGAGGCGCTCGGCGACCTGCCCGGGGGCGGTTTGTTCGTGCAGCACCAGCTCGGCGAACACCGCGCGCAGCGGCGCCAGGTCGAGATCGCCGAGGTCGAGGGAGGGATGGTCGAGGAATACGGCTCGGGTCATGGGACTGTCCTTGCAGGCTGGGCGGGCGCCGTCCTGAGCCGGCGCGCTGTCATCGCCGCAGCCTAGCGGAAAGCGCCGCAGGCGTGCAGCCCGCGGCGTCCGTCCGCAACCCTCAGTCCAGCAGCTCGACCGCCACCGCGGTGGCCTCGCCGCCGCCGATGCACAGGGCGGCGACGCCGCGCCGGCCGCCGGTCTGGCGCAGGGCATTGAGCAGGGTGACGATGATCCGCGAGCCGGTGGAGCCGATCGGGTGGCCCTGGGCGCAGGCGCCGCCGTAGACGTTGACCTTCGCCGGGTCCAGGTCGTGCTCGCGGATCGCCAGCATGGTGACCATGGCGAAGGCCTCGTTGAGCTCGAACAGGTCGACCTCGTCTTTGCTCCAGCCGGTGCTGGCGAACAGCTTGGCGAGGGCGCCGACCGGCGCAAGGGTGAACTCGCCCGGCTCCTGGCTCTGGGTGGCGTGGCCAACGATCCGCGCCAGCGGCTTGAGCCCGCGCCGTGCGGCTTCCTCGGCGCTCATCAGCAGCAGCGCCGAGGCGCCGTCGGAGATCGAGCTGGAGTTGGCGGCGGTGATGGTGCCGTCCTTGCGGAACGCCGGCTTGAGGCCGGGGATCTTCTCCGGGCTGGCGGTCAGCGGCTGCTCGTCGTCCTTGACCGTCACCTCGCCCTTGCGGGTGGTCACCGTCACCGCGACGATCTCGGCGTCCAGCGCGCCGCTCTCGATGGCCGCCTGGGCGCGGCGCAGCGACTCGATGGCATAGGCGTCCATCGCCTCGCGGGTCAGGCCGTACTGGTCGGCGGTCTCCTGGGCGAACGAGCCCATCAGCCGGCCGCTGCGCGCATCCTCCAGGCCGTCGAGGAACATGTGGTCCTTGAGTTCGGCATGGCCCATGCGCAGGCCGGCGCGCGCCTTGTCCAGCACGTAGGGCGCGTTGGACATGCTCTCCATGCCGCCGGCGACCATCACCCGGTTGGTCCCGGCCTTGAGCAGGTCGTGGGCCAGCATCACCGCCTTCATGCCCGAGCCGCACAGCTTGTTGATGGTGGTGCAGCCGGTGGCGGTCGGCAGGCCGGCGGCAAGCGCCGCCTGGCGCGCCGGGCCCTGCTTGAGGCCGGCGGCCAGCACGCAGCCCATGATCACTTCGTCGACCTCGGCCGGCGCGACCCCGGCGCGTTGCACTGCGGCGCGGATGGCGGCGGCGCCCAGTTGCGGTGCGGAAAGGGCGGCCAGGCTGCCCTGGAAGCCGCCCATCGGGGTACGGACGGCGCTGACGATCACGATCTCGGACATCGGGTATTCCTCGCTGTTGGTTTTGTTGTTGCGGTGCACAAAAGACGAATCTACACCCTGCGCGGCGAACTGCAAACCTTCCGACGGGCGCGAGCAACCGGTGCAGGCCGCGCTTGTCGGATAATGCCCGCGCAGCGCAATGGCAGAGGAGAGAGGGTGTGGCGTGGTTGTCGACGAACGGGAAGCGGCTGGCCGCCGCGCTGGCCGCCGCGCTGGCCGGGCCGGCGCAGGCGCTGCCCTTCAATTTCGGGGGGCTGGAGGGACAGCTCGACTCCGAACTGACGCTGAGCACGCGCTGGGCCAGCGCGGATGCCGAGCGCGAGCTGATCGGCGCCGCCAACGGCGGCCGCGCGCCGGCGGCCAGCGGCGACGATGGCCGGCTCAACTTCAAGCGCGGCGAGACCTTCAGCAAGCGCCTCGCCGGCTGGCACGGCCTGGAGCTGAAGTCCGGCAATGCCGGGGCGTTCGTCAGCGCGCGCTACTGGTACGACTTCGAGCTGATGGACGAGGCGCGGCCGTTCGCCGAGGCCGACGCTGCCGGGGGCGCGCGCGGTGCGCAGGCCGCCGGCGCCGAATGGCTGGAGGCCTTTGTCTGGCACCGCCACGCGATTGCCGGCCAGCCCGGCCGCCTGCGTCTCGGCCGCCAGGTGCTGCGCTGGGGCGAGGGCGTGCTGATCCCCGGCGGCATCGACGTCATCAACCCCTTCGACGCGGCGATCTGGCGCCGTGCGGACGCGCCGCTCGCCGAGGGCCGCCTGCCGGTCAACCTGCTGCACGGCGTGCAGGCGCTGGGCGAGGCGCTGAGCGTCGAGGCCTTCTACCCGCTGGAATGGCGGCCGAGCACCCCGGACGACTGCGCCAGCTTTCTCGCCCGGGCCGACTACCTGGCCGACGGCTGCACCGCCCTGGCCCGCCCGCTGGGCGCGCCGCTGCCGCGCGGCGCCGACCGCGAACCCGGCGCCGGCGGCCAGTACGGCCTGGCCCTGCGCTACCACCACGCACCGCTGGCCACCGAGTTCGCCGCCTACCTGCTCGAGTACCACAGCCGCCTGCCGCTGGCCGGGCTGACGGGGGACGGCTACTTCCTCGCCTGGCCGGAGGACATCCGCCTGTACGGCCTCAGCTTCGCCACCACCCTGGCCGCCGGCAGCGTCTGGCGCGGCGAATTCAGTCACCGCCCCGACGCCCCACTGCAGCCGTCCATCGGCGACGGCCTGGCTGCCGGCGGCACACAGCCTGCCTGGCGCCGCGCGGCGGTCAGCCAGCTGCAGAGCAGCCTGGAGCACACCTTCGACGGCGTGCTGGGCGCCAGCCGGCTGACCCTGCTCGGCGAACTGGCAGGGATCCACACCGGCAGCCTGGACGGGCGCCTCGGCCGCGACCCGCTGTTCGGCCCCGGCCCGCAGGCCGCCGGCTGCGCGCTGCCGGCCGGCGCGACCACGCGCTACTGCGAGGATGCCGGCTTCACCACGCGCGACGCCTGGGGCTACCGCCTGCAGGCGCGCTGGGAGTACCCGCGCGCCATCGCCGGTATCGACCTGGCGCCGCATCTGTCCTGGGCCCACGACGTCGACGGCCATTCTCCGGTGCCCGAGGCGGTGTTCGTCGCGGGGCGCCAGGCGCTGACCCTGGGCGTCGAGGCCGACTACCGCGACAGCTGGCGCGCCGGCCTGAGCTGGACCAACTACTTCGGCGGCCGCTACAGCACACTGGCCGACCGCGACCGGCTCGATCTCGAGCTGGGACTGCGCTTCTGAAGCGAAATGCCGCACGTTGTGCCGGGCATCCGCCTTGACATGACCGGCTTATTGCAAAAAGCTCACGGAAGGCCGGCGCGGATATGCCGGCCCGCTCATTCACGTGAAGAAGAGACAAATCATGAAACGGATTCTGCTGGGCTCACTGTTCGCCGTCGCCTCCCTCAACGCCTTTGCCGAAGCTCCGGGCGGTCCGGGTTGCGGCTGGGGTAACATGCTGTTCGAGGGCCAGAAGGGCCTGCCGTCGCATCTGGTCGCCTCGATCACCAACGGCACCTCGGGCAACGCCACCTTCGGCATGACCTCCGGTACCAACGGCTGCTCCACCAAGGGCACCCTGACCTACGACGGCAAGTCGATGCTGGTGCTGAGCGGCATCATGACCGAGCTGTCCGAGGACATGGCCAAGGGCGAGGGCGAAGCCCTGACCACCTATGCCGTGGTGCTCGGGGTCAAGCCCGAGGACCGTGCCCACTTCGCCGCGGTGACCCACGAGCACTTCGCGGAAATCTTCACCTCCGCCGACGTGACCGCCGAGCAGGTGCATGCCGCCACCCTGGCCGTGCTCAAGCGCGACGAGCGTCTGGCCCAGTACGCCGGGAAGGCTTGAGCCCGCGGGCGGCCTCTGGCTGCCCCTTTCCCCCGGGTGCCCGCGCTGGCGGGCACCTCCGCATTCTCCCGCCGTTGACTGTCCATGCCGCGCCGCCTGTTCCCGCTGTTGCTGTCCGTCGCCTGCGCCGCCGCCGCGCAGGCCGCCCCGCAGATCGATTCCGTCCGCCTCGCGGCCCTGGCCGGCGATCCCTACTGGCTCGCCCTCGGCCACTACGAGAGCGGCAAGCTCGGCGGCTGGCGCAGCTACGTCGACGACGACGAATTCTTTCTCGCCGCCTCGGGGGCCACCGAGCCGGCCGCCGAACTGGGCGCCACGCTGGAGGCGCTGTATCGCGATCCGGCGCTGGGCGACCGCCATCCGCAATGCGTCTACCCGGCGCGCACCCGCTGGCTGCGCGAGCGGCTGGCGCTCACCGACCTGCCGGTGGTGGATTGCCCGGAGTATCGCGCCTGGTACGCCGACATCGACCCGCATTCCAGCGTGCTGGTGTTTCCGGCCGCCTATCTGAACAGCCCGTCGTCGATGTTCGGCCATACCCTGTTGCGCATCGACCCGCCCGGCAGCGAGGCCAACGGCACTGCGCTGCTCAGCTACGCGCTGAACTTCGGCGCCACCATCGAGGGCATGGACAACAGCATCCTGTACGCCTGGAAGGGCCTGATGGGCGGTTACCCGGGACTGTTCGCCCTGCTGCCCTATCGCGAGAAGATCGGCGAATACAGCCGCCTGGAAAACCGCGACCTGTGGGAGTACCGCCTCAACCTGACGCCCGAGGAGACCGGGCGCATGCTCGAGCACGTCTGGGAACTCAGGCAGATCCAGTTCGACTACTTCTTCTTCGACGAGAACTGCTCCTACCGCCTGCTCGAGCTGCTGGAGATCGCCCGCCCGGGGCTGCGCCTGACCGCCCAGTTCCCGCTCACCGCGATCCCCGCCGACACCGTGCGCGCGGTCAAGCGCGCCGAGCTGGTCGAGCGCATCGACTACCGCCCCTCCCGCGAGCGCGAGCTGCTGGCCCGCGCCACGCCGCTGGCGCCGGCCGAGCAGCTGTGGGTGCAGCAGCTGGCGGCGGACAGCGGGCAACTGCAGGCGGCCGACTACCAGGCCCTGCCGGAAGAGCGCCGCGCGCTGATCCAGGACGGCGCCTACCGCCTGGTGCGCTACCAGGTGGCCGGAGCCGAACGCGATCCGGACAGCGCCGCGCGCAGCTACCGCCTGCTGCAGGCGATCAACCACAATCCACCGCCGCGCCTGGACATCGCGCGGCCCGGCCTGCCCGAGGACGGCCACGACTCGCGCACCCTGCAGTTCGCCGTCGGCAGCCGCGACGAGCGCGCCTACGCCGAATACGGCCTGCGCATGGCCTACCACGACCTCAACGACAACCTGTACGGCTTTCCGCTCGGTGCGCAGATCGAGATCGCCCAGCTCAAGCTGCGCCAGTACGAGGGCAACCACTGGCAGCTGCAGCAGCTCGACCTTGCCGGCATCCGTTCCCTGACCCCGCGCACCCAGTTGCTCCAGCCGTGGTCCTGGCAGATCGCCGGCGGCCTGGAGCGGGTACCCGGCGTGGACGACGACCAGCGCCTGGTCGGCCACCTCAGTGGCGGCGGCGGCTTCACCTGGCAACTGGGCGACGGGCTGCTGGCCTTCGCCCTGGCCACGGCGCGCGTCGAGCACAATCGCGACTTCGCCGCCTGGCTCAGCCCGGCCGCCGGCTTCGACGGCGGCCTGCTGTGGCGCAATCGCGCCGGCAACCTGCTGCTCGAAGCGCGCGGCGACTATTTCCACAACGGCGAGGTGCGCCGCAGACTGGCGCTCGAGCAGCAGATCGAGCTCGGCCACAACCTCGGCCTGCGCCTGTCCGCCGAGCGCCAGTTCGGCCAGCGCGCCGCGCCGCAGAGCGAGGTCCAGGTACAGCTGCGCTGGTACTACTACTGACGGCCAGGCAGGCGCATGCAGCCCATTGCCCGCGCCAACAGCGGACTGACCGGGCCCGCAAGGCACTCATGCGAGGCTCCGGCAGCGGCGGCCCGCCCCGCGACGGGGCCGGGCCGTTGTGCGCTACCATAGGCGGATCGCGCAGACCCCCTTTCGGAGCTCCCGCCCCATGACCGTCCAGCCCGCCCTGATCCGCGAAACCTTCCCCGTCGGCCCCCTGCAGTGCAACTGCACCATCATCGGCGATCCGCTGACGAAGAAGGCCATCGTCGTCGATCCGGGCGGCGATCCCGAGCTGATCATGGCGCGTCTGGACAAGCACGGTCTCAAGCTGGTCAGCATCGTGCACACCCATGCCCACCTCGATCACTTCCTCGCTGCCGGGCAGATGAAGGAGCGCACCGGCGCCACCCTGCACCTGCATGAGGACGACCGTTTCCTGTGGGACAGCCTGGAGCTGCAGTGCCGCATGTTCGGCGTGCCCTACACCCCGGTGCCGGCGCCGGACCAGTACCTGCAGGACGACGAGGAGCTGGCCTGCGGCTGCGGCGTGGCGCTGCACACCCCGGGGCACACGCCGGGCTCGATGAGCTTCTGGTTCGAGGACGCCAAGCTGCTGATCGCCGGCGACACCCTGTTCCGCCGCGGCATCGGCCGCACCGACCTGTGGGGCGGCGACTACGCCACCATCGAGCGCTCGATCCGCCAGCGCCTGTACACCCTCGACGAGGAGGCGACCGTGATCACGGGCCATGGCCCGCAGACTACGCTGGGTGAGGAAATGCGCGAGAATCCGTTCATCCGCGCCTGAGGATGCCGGTCGTCGGGAATTTATCGCCGGCGCCGGCCTCTAAGGGTCATCTGCCCGCCGCTGGCGGGCCCGAGTCATCGTAAGGAGAGCCATCCATGAAACTGTCGAGTCGTCTGATCCTGTCCGCTGCCGCCCTGGCCGTGCTGAGCGGTTGTGCGCAGAACCCCTACCAGCAGCAGCCGGCTGGCGCGGACACCGGCATGAGCAAGACCGCCAAGTACGGTGGCCTGGGTGCCCTGGCCGGCGCCGCCGCCGGTGCACTGATCAGCCACGACGACCGTGGCAAGGGCGCGCTGATCGGCGCCGCCGTCGGTGGCGCCAGCGGTGCGGGCTACGGCTACTATGCTGACAAGCAGGAAGCCCAGCTGCGCCAGCAGATGCAGGGCACTGGCGTCGAAGTGCAGCGCCAGGGCGACAACATCCAGCTGATCATGCCGGGCAACATCACCTTCGCCACCGATTCGGCGGACATCTCCAGCGGCTTCTACTCCCCGCTGAACAACCTGGCCAGCTCGTTCAAGCAGTTCAACCAGAACAGCATCGAGATCGTCGGCCACACCGACAGCACCGGCGGCTACCAGTACAACATGGGCCTGTCGCAGCGCCGCGCGCAGAGCGTGGCCAACTACCTGATCTCCCAGGGCGTCGATCCGAGCCGGGTGACCACCCGCGGCGCCGGCCCGGACCAGCCGGTGGCCAGCAACGCCAGCGAGTCCGGTCGCCAGCAGAACCGCCGCGTCGAGGTGAACCTGCGCCCGCTGCCGGGCGCCCAGGGCGGCTACCAGCAGTAAGTCTGCGCACCGGCCCCGCGCCGGCGCGCGGGCGGAGAGGCGCTGCAGCGATGCAGCGCCTTTTTCGTGTCCGCTACTTTGGTCGCAAGGGCCTGCGACTTGCGCAGGGTTGTCGGCCGGCTGGCGCGGGGCGATGCTGCAAGCCATCCCCGCCGGACAGGCCAAGGCCCATGGACTGCGAATACCCCCGACTGCCGCGGCGCACCCTGCGGCTGGACAACGGCGTGACGGTCGCCCTCTACCACGAGCCGCAGGCCCGTCGCGTGGCGCTGGCGGCCAGCGTGGCGGCCGGCAGCTGCCACGAGCCGCCGGACTGGCCGGGGCTGGCGCACTTCCTCGAACATGCGCTGTTCCTCGGCAGCGCTGGCCACCCCGCGGTCGGCGCCTTCGCCGACTACGTGCACGGCCACGGCGGCCGCTACAACGCACGCACCCTGGGACTGCAGACCCTCTACTACCTGGAACTGCCGGCGCACCAGCTGGCGCCGGGGCTGGGCCGGCTGGCCGACCTGCTGGCCAGGCCGCTGCTGGACGCCGAGCGCCTGCGCGCCGAGCGCGAGGTGCTGGAGGCCGAATACCGGGCGCGCTGCGCCGACCCCGACAGCCAGCTGCACGGCGCCCTGGCCGCGCTGCTGGAACCCGCGCATCCGCTGGCGCGCTTCCAGGCCGGCAACCGCGACAGCCTGGACACCGACGATCCCCGCTTCCTCGCCGCGCTGCGCACCTGGCATGCCCGCCACTACCGCGGTCGCGGACTGCGCCTGCTGCTCGGCGGGCCGCAGCCGCTCGACGAGCTGGAGCGCCTGGCCCGCGAGCTGCTCGCCGCGCTGCCGGACGGGGAGCCGGCGCGGGAGGAGCCCTGGCCGCCGCTGTGGCCGGCCGGGCAGGGGGCGCTCGAACTGCTGCTGGAACAGCCGCAGGCGCTGCGGCGGCTGAGTCTGTGGCTGCCGCTGGCGCTGGACGCGCAGCGGCAGGATGGCCTGCTCGCCCTGCTGCGCGAGGCCGCCGGGCAGCCGGCGGCCGGCGGCCTGCTGGCCGAGCTGCGCGCGCGCGGCTGGGCGCAGCAGGTGGGCATCGACTGGCGGGACGGCGGCGCCGGCACGGGCCTGCTGGGCCTGCGCCTCGCGCTGGCGGACGGCGGCGAGGGCCGCGAGGCGCAGATCGCCGCGCTGTGCAGCGACTGGCTGCAGCGCCTCGCCGCTGCGCCGGCGCTGGCGCCGGACGCGCACGAGTGGGCGGCGCTGTGCTGCGAGCAGGCCTGGCAGGAGTTCGAGCTGGCGCCCATGGAGCGCGCCGCGCTGTGGCTGGAGCGCTGGCCGCGCCAGGGAGGCGGCGACTGGCAGCCGTGGTCCGCGCCGGGCACGCCCGCCGGGCTGCTGGCCGGGCTGGCGGCGGACCCGCAGCGGCTGATCCTGCAGGTCGCCCGCGCGCGCCTGGACGGCGGCGAGCCGACGCCCTGGTTTCCGGTGCGTCGCCGCGTGCGCCGGCTGGGCGGCCTGCCGGCCGTGGCGGCGCCGCGCTGGCAGGCGCCGCCGGCCAATCCCTTCCTCGCCCGTGGCGCCGCGGCGGCAGCGGCCGATGCCGACCCGGCGCTGCTGCGCCCCGGCCATGCCGCGCTGCTGCTGGCCTGGCGGCCGGGCGACGGCGGCGACCACCGGCTGACTGCCGAACTGGCCGAGGCGGCGCTGACCGCCTGCTGGGAGCAGGCGCTGCACGGCGCCGCCCGGCTCGGTCACGACTGGCAGGCGCTGCCGCGCCCGGGCTGGCTGCGGCTGTGCCTGAGCGGGCCGGCCAGCGGCCTGCCGGCGCTGCTCGAGCGCCTGCTGGCGGAACTGGCGGCGGGCGATCCGGCGCAGTGGCGGGCCGTCCTGCAGCGCCGCCGCGCCGAGGCGCAACGGCAACTGCTGCTGCGCCGCCTGCTGGCCCATCCGGCGGCACAGGGGCGCCTGGCGGAGCACGAGCTGGCGCCGCCGGCGCTCGACGGGCGGGACGATGGCGAACTGCGCCGCCGGCTGGCCGCCTTCCTCGCCGCCGGCGTGCGCCATGCCCGCGCGTTCGGCGGAGTGCCGCTGCCGGCGGACTTCGCGCCGGCCGCGGCGCAGCCCGTCGCCGCGCCGCGCTGGCTGGGTGGCGAACACCTGCAGCGCCTGGCGCTGGACGAGGGCGAGCACGCCGTGCTGCTGCGCCTGCTGGCGCCGCCCGGCGACGCCGAGCGGGAGGCGGCCTGGCGGCTGCTGGCGGTGCTGCGCCAGAGCGCCTTCTACCAGGCGCTGCGCGTCGAGCAGGGGCTGGGCTACGCGCTGTTCAGCCGTTTCCTGGCCGGGGAGGAGGGCGCCGAGCTGCAGTTCGGCGTGCAATCGCCGCATGCCGATGGCGCGCGCCTGCAGCAGGCGATCCGTGATTTCCTCGCCGGCAGCGCCGCCGCCCTGGCCGGGCTGGACGCGGCGCGCCTGGAGCCGGCCCGTGGCGCGGCCCTCGACGCCCTGCACGGCGGTAGCCGCCGCGCGCGCCTGCTGCAGGCCTGCGGCGACTGGCTGGGCGGGCGCGACACCGCGCACGTGCAGGCGGTCGACGCGGCGCTGCAGCGGCTCGCGCCGGCCGACCTGCAGCGCGCCGCCGCCGAGCTGGCGGCGGCGGAGTGGCGCTGGCTGCTCAGCCGCTGACGAACAGCTGCGGCAGCACGCCGAGCAGCAGGCTCATGCTGAAGAACGACAGCAGCGTGGTGAGCACCAGCGCCGCGGCGCAGCGCTCGCCCAGGCCGTACTGCTGGGCCAGCAGCGGGTAGACGGTGAACATCGGCGCGCTGGCGAACAGCAGGGCGGCGATCTTCAGTTCCGGCGCCACGCCGGGCACCAGGGCGAAGGCGACGTAGACCGCCAGCGGGTGCAGCACCAGTTTGCCCAGCGCCATCTGGCCGGCGTCCGCCAGCATGCCGGCGGGCCTGAGTCCGCACAGCGTGCCGCCGATGACGAACAGCGCCGCCGGCGCCGAGGCCTGGGCGAGCATCTCGACGGGGCGCAGCAGCATCGGCGGCAGGCGCAGCTCCAGCAGCGACAGGCCGAGGCCGACGAGGATGCCGATCAGCACCGGGTTCCTCGCCAGGCGGCGGGCGATCTCCAGCGCCACCCGGCGCGCCCCGCCGCCGTTCGGCCGGCCGGCCTCGGCCAGGGTCAGCGCCAGCGGCACCATCAGCAGGCTCTCCACCAGCATGCACAGCGCCATCGGCAGCGCCGCCAGCGGGCCGACCACCATCACCACCACCGGATAGCCGATGAAGCCGCTGTTCGAGGCCGACATGCCGAGGCCGCTCATCGCCGCGCCGGCCAGGCCCTCCCGGCGGCCCCAGCGCGCCAGCGCGAAGCCCGCGGCGAAGGCCGCCAGCGAGGCCAGGCCGTAGGCCAGCAGGTAGCCGGCGTTGAGGATTTCCTCCACCGGCCGGGTGGCCAGCGAATGGATCAGCAGGGCGGGCAGGGCGAAGTGGATGACGAAGCTGCCGATGCCGCGGATCTGCTCGCTGCCCAGCAGGCCGCCGCGCACGGACAGGTAGCCGAGGCCGATGAGCAGGAAGATGGGGGCGGTGATGGTGAGGATGTCGAACACAGCGGGCGTCTCTGGCGGCTGGAAGGGCCGCGGCAGAGCGGCCGGGACATTATCCGCAGGGCGCCGCGGCGCAGGGAAGCCCGACGGGCGATCAGCGCACGAAATGTTTCTAGAGAGCGCCCGCTTACTCCGAAAGCATCATGTGGCGTGCGGGAGTAGCACGACCTTCGCCCGACAGGGATGAGCGGCTTTCGGCGCGCGCCGTAGCGGCCTGCCAAAGCATGAGGTCTTCGCTGCCTGCGCAGAATACGGGGCGTCGCGGGTCGCTCCGGATAATCCGCTCGACTGTTGGATCAGGCAGTCGTCCTGACGCAAGCGGAGACAATGATGAACAAGAACAAAGCCTGCTACTCCCTCCTGGCGGCTGCCACCGCCCTGGCAATCAGCCTGCCGGCCTCGGCCGAGATCGTGCTGTACGACAAGAACGACACCACCTTCTCCACCGACGGCTACTTCAACGCCTTCTACGTCAACAGCGACGTGGACCGTGACGACAGCCTGAACCTCGACCGCAAGCAGTCGCGCGTGAAGATGGGCTTCCTGCCGAACTACATCGGCTTCAACTTCGGCAAGCAGGTCGACGGCCTCAAGCTCGGCGGCCGCTCCTCGTTCTGGGTGACCATCAACGACAGCGAACAGAACGGCACCGGCACCGCCATCGACGTGCGTCAGTTCTACGCCACCGCCTCCAGCCCGGAGTGGGGCGAGGTGCTGTTCGGCAAGGACTTCGGCCTGTTCGCCCGCTCCAACATCCTGCTCGACGAGCTGCTCGCCGGCTACGGCCAGGTCAGCGACACCCTGGGCCTGGTCGACGGCGGCGGCGTGTCCTTCGGCAACATCGGCAGCGGCTACCCGTATCCGTTCCCGACCTCGCAGATCACCTACCGTTCGCCGCTGATGAGCGGCCTGCGCATCGCCGCCGGCATCATGGACCCGGTCGACACCAACGACAGCAGCCCGACCGGCAAGGCCTACCAGGAAGCGCCGCGCTTCGAGACCGAGATCACCTACCAGTTCGAGGTCGGTGGCGCGCAGATCTACTCCTGGATCAACGGCATGCAGCAGACCTCGGAAAACACCGACAACACCGTCGCGGATGTCGACTCCACCGGCGTCGGCTACGGCGTGCAGGCCAAGATGGGCGGCCTGACCCTGAGCGCCTCGGGCTTCCAGGCCGAGGGCATCAACCCGTTCTTCACCAACAACCTGACCGAGCCGACCCTGCGCGAAGTCGACAGCGACGGCTACCTGCTGCAGGGTTCCTACCGCTTCGGCAAGAACCGCGTGGCGCTGTCCTACGGCAAGACCAAGGACGACGGCAACGGCCTGGGCACCGCGGCCGACTACGAGACCCGCGGCGTCGCCTTCTTCCGCGACATCAACGACAACCTCAAGCTGGTCGCCGAGGTCAACCAGTTCGAGATCGACGGCAAGAGCAACCCGGTCCTCGACGAGGATACCCGCACCTTCGCGGTGGGCGCGGTACTGGCCTTCTGAGCCCGTGCGCGGGCGGGAGCGAGACTCCGCCCGCGCCACCCCGGACTCCATATCGACTGCCGAAGAGGAAAGCCGCGAGGCTTTCCTCTTCGTGCTTGTGGGCAGCCCTGTCACGCACGGCGGCGGACCCGACCAAAGAGGGGGCGCGGCCAGTACCCAAGTAGCATTAGCCGCCCGCGCGCGCCTTTCTAGAATGACCCCGTCTGTCTGTTCTACCGTTCCGGAGGCGACGTGGAAGAAGATCTGAACGACGTCGTCCGCACGGCCCTGTCCGAATCCAGCGATGCGGAAAGCGTGGCCCAGGACCTGGCCCGCCAGCTGATGCATCCGCACCTGGGCTGCGTGCTGTTCTTCTGCAGCGCCGAATACGACCTGCCGGCGCTGGCCGCGGCGCTGGAGCAGTACTTCGGCGGCGTGCGCCTGGTCGGCTGCACCACCGCCGGCGAGATCACCCCCCAGGGCTACGGCCGCGGCTGCGTCAGCGCGGTCGGCTTCGACCACCGCAGCTTCTCCATCGCCGCCGCGCGCATCGACGCGCTGGACAGCTTCAGCCTGCTCGACGCCCAGCAGGTGGTCGCCCAACTGGTCGAGGAGTGCCGCGGCAGCCGCCTGGAGCCGGTGGCCGGGCACAGCTTCGCACTGACCCTGCTCGACGGCCTGTCCAGCCGCGAGGAGCTGGTGCTCTCGGCGCTGAACGCCGCCTTCGGACGCATTCCCCACTTCGGCGGCTCGGCCGGCGACGACAACCACCTGACCCGCACCCACGTCTACCACGACGGGCGCTTCCACACCGGCGCCGCGGTGGTGGTGCTGGTGCACACCGCGCTGGACTTCGAGGTGTTCACCACCCACCACATCCAGCCGCGTGAGGAGAAGCTGGTGGTCACCGCCGCCGACCCGGCCAGCCGCACCGTGTTCGAGCTCAACGCCGAGCCGGCCGCGCTGGAGTACGCGCGCCTGCTCGGCGTCGATCCGCGCCAGCTCGACCTCGAGACCTTCGCCCTGCACCCGCTGGCGGTGCGCCTCGGCGAGCAGTACTACGTGCGTTCGATCCAGCGGGTCAACGCCGATCTCAGCCTGACCTTCTACTGCGCGGTGGAGAACGGCATCGTCCTCACCGCCATGCAGCCGGGGCCGCTGCTGCCCAACCTGCAGGCGCTGTTCGACGGCCTCGAGCAGCGCCTCGGCCCGCTGCTGCTGACCATCGGCTGCGACTGCTTCCTGCGCCGCCTGGAGGTCGAGGCGCGCGGGCTGGCCGCCGACACCGCCGCCCTGCTGGTGAACCAGCGGGTGATCGGCTTCAACACCTACGGGGAGCAGTTCAATGGCATGCACATCAACCAGACCTTCACCGGAGTCGCCATCGGCCGCCCCGGACGGGGCCTGTGTCGCTGAGCTGCGCGAGCGGCTGGCCGAGCTCGAGGCACGCAACCGCAAGCTGGAGCGGATCAACGCCGCGCTGATCGAGCGCGTCGAGTCCTCCGGCCCGCAGGGCGCCGACGCCTATGCCGCCTTCCAGCACTCGGTGGTGCTCGCCGAGCAGGTGCGCGAGCGCACCGAGGCGCTGAACCGGGCGATGACCGAGCTGCAGACCAGCAACGCGCTGCTCAGCGAGGCGCGCGGCCGTGCCGAGACCGCCCACCAGCACCTGATCGACGCCATCGAGAGCATCTCCGACGCCTTCGTGCTGTTCGACCGCGAGCAGCGTATCCTGCTGTTCAACCGCCGCTTCCAGGCGCTGTGGGGCGACCTGCAGAAGCGCATCCGCCGCGGCATGCGCCTGACCGAGGTGCGCCGCCTGGCGATCAGCTCCGGGCTGGTGGTCGAGGAGCACAGTGGCGCCGACCAGGAACGCACCCTCTACCGCCTGCACGACGGCCGCTGGGTGCAGGTCAGCGAGCGGCCGACCCGCGAGGGCGGCCTGGTGATCCTCTACACCGACATCACCGAGGTGAAGATCCACGAGACCGCGCGCCGCGAGCAGGCGGTGGCGCAGAAGTCGCGCCTGCTGCAGCGCACCATGGACAACCTGTCCCAGGGCGTCGCGGTGATCAATGCCGAGGGCGAGCTGGAGCTGTGGAACGGCCGCTTCCTCGAGCTCTCCGGCCTGGCGCCGATCGAGGCGCACCGGCCGTTCGCCGAGGTGATGGCCGACAGCGAGCTGAGCCTGCTCACCCCCGACAGCCGCGACGAGCGCGGCCGCCCGCTGCGCGAGCGCGAGCAGCGCCTCGGCGACGGCCGCGTGCTGGAGGTGCGCACCCACCCGATGCCCACCGGCGGCTTCGTCAACACCTACACCGACATCACCGAGCGCTACCGCTACGCCGAGACCCTGCGCGAGAGCGAGCGCTGGGTGCGCCTGATCACCGACCAGGTGCCGGCGCTGATCGCCTACATCAGCGGCGAGCTCACCTACGAGTTCACCAATCGCGTCTACGACGAATGGTACGGCTGGCCGCGCGGCGCCATGCTCGGCCAGGCCATCCAGGCGGTGCACAGCGACGAGCACTGCCGCCTGCTCGAGCCGTACATCGAGCGCGCCTTCGCCGGCGAGAGCGTCACCTTCGAGGTGGCCGAGCGTAACCAGTCCGGCCAGGAGCGCTACATGCTGCGTTCCTACGTGCCCAACCGCCAGCCGGGCGGCGAGGTGCTCGGCATCTTCGTGCTGATCCGCGACATCACCGAGCGTCGGCGCACCGCCGAGGCGCTGCACCAGGCCTACCAGAACCTCGAGCGGCGCGTGCGCGAGCGCACCGCCGAGCTGACCGCAGTGAACAGCCAGCTGCGCGAGGAGATCGACGAGCGCGCCCGCGCCGAGGCGCGCCTGCGCGAGGCCAAGCGCGAGGCCGAGCAGGCCAACCTGTCGAAGACCAAGTTCCTCGCCGCGGTCAGCCACGACCTGCTGCAGCCGCTCAACGCCGCACGGCTGTTCACCAGCGCCCTGCTCGAACAGCCGGTGCCGGCGCCCAGCGCCGGGCTGATCCGCAACGTCAGCAACTCGCTGGAGGACGTGGAGAGCCTGCTCGGCACCCTGGTCGACGTGTCCAAGCTCGACGCCGGGGTGATCAAGCCCGACGTCGGTGCCTTCGCCGTCGCCGACCTGCTCGACAACCTGGCCGCCGAATACCGGCAGATCGCCGCCAGCGAGGGGCTGACCCTCGACTTCGTGCCCAGCTCGGCGCTGGTCAAGAGCGACACCCAGCTGCTGGCGCGGGTGCTGCGCAACTTCCTCAGCAACGCCATCCGCTACACCGCCAGCGGCCGCGTGCTGCTCGGCTGCCGGCGCCGTCCCGGCGGGCTGTCCATCGAGGTGTGGGACACCGGCGCCGGCATCGCCCCAGACAAGCTCGGCGAGATATTCCAGGAGTTCAAGCGCGGCGCCCCGGTGCGCGCCACCCAGGATCGCGGCCTGGGCCTGGGCCTGGCCATCGTCGAGAAGATCGTGCGCATGCTCGGCCACCGCATCCGCGTGTCCTCGCGCGAGGGCATCGGTTCCTGCTTCGCCGTCGAGGTGCCCTACGCGCGCAGCGTGGCGCGCCCGCGCGAGCAGAGCGAACTGCTGCCGCCGCCCGGCGAGCACCTGCAGGGCGCGCGGGTCTGGGTGGTCGACAACGACGCGGCGATCTGCGCCGGCATGCGCACCCTGCTGGAGGGCTGGGGCTGCAACGTGGTCACCGCGCTGTCCGGCGACGACCTCGCCCGCCAGGTCGACACCGTGCAGGGCGTGGCCGACATCCTGATCGTCGACTACCACCTCGACAACGGCCACACCGGCGCCGAGCTGGTCCAGGAACTCAACGCCCGGCGCAGCGTTCCGCTGCCGGTGCTGATGATCACCGCCAACTACAGCAACGACCTCAAGCAGCAGATGCGCGACCTCGGCCAGGTGCTGATGCACAAGCCGGTGCGGCCGATGAAGCTGAAGACGGCGATGAGCCATCTGCTGGAGCGGGGGAGGGGGTAGGGACGCCGTCGACGCGGAGCGCGACGGGAAGACGCCTGCAGTGCAGGACCTCGACTAGGCTGAGGTGGTCGTTCCTCCACCGTCCACAGGAGACGCAGCCCCATGCTCCCGACCTCCCTCAAGCGCGGCCTGGCGCTGGCCGCCCTGACCCTCGGCTGCAGCGCCTTCGCCCAGGCCGAGATGACCTTCTTCATCACCAGCACCGGCATGGGCAAGGGCGCCGATCTCGGCGGCCTGGCTGGCGCCGATGCGCACTGCCAGAAGCTCGCCGAGGCCGTCGGTGCCGGCGGCCACACCTGGCGCGCCTACCTCAGCGCCAGCGCCCGTGACGGCCAGCCGGCGGTGAACGCCCGCGACCGCATCGGCACGGGCCCCTGGCACAACGCCAAGGGCGAGTTGATCGCCCAGGACGTCGCCCAGTTGCACGGCGACAACCACCTGAACAAGGAAACCGGCCTGGACGAGCGCGGCATGCCGGTCAAGGGCCGTGGCGATGCACCGAACATGCACGACATCCTCACCGGTTCGCAGGCCGACGGCACCGCCTTCGCCGGCGCGGAGGACCGCACCTGCGGCAACTGGACCAGCAGCACCACCGGCGCGGCCATGGTCGGCCACCACGATCGCAAGGGCCTGGACGACAGTGCGCCAGCGCGCTCGTGGAACTCCTCGCACCCCTCGCGGGGCGGCTGCAGCAACGAGGCGCTGGCGTCGTCGGGCGGGGCGGGACTGCTGTACTGCTTCGCGGCGGATTGAGGAAGGGCGCCACGTCCGTGTGGCAGGGAGGAAGGCGGGGAGGTCTCAGCGGCGCAGGTAGGCGCTGAAGTCGATGTCGCCGGCGCTGAGGATGGCCTGCACGCGGTTGTGCACGCCGAGCTTGCGCAGGATGGCGGAGACGTGGGCCTTGACCGTGGTCTCGGCGATGTCGAGGTTGTAGGCGATCTGCTTGTTGGACTCGCCCTTGGTCATGCGTTCGAGCACCAGCAGCTGCTTGCGGGTCAGCGCCTGCAACAGCTCCGGCGGGATGCCCGGCTCCTCGTGGCTGGTGCGCCGCGGACTCTGCTTGCTAGAGCGGATGATGTCCGAGGGCAGGTAGACGTTGCCGTTGAGGATCTGCTCGATGGCCTCGGTCATCTGCGCGCGCGGCGAGGACTTGGTGATGAAGCCGACCGCGCCGTAGGTGATCGCCTGCAGGACGATCTGCTTGTCCTCCTCGGCGGAGACGATCACCACCGGGATGGTCGGCGCCTCGTTGCGCAGGGTGATCAGGCCGTTGAGGCCGTGCATGCCGGGCATGTTGAGGTCGAGCAGGATCAGGTCGAGGTCGTCGTGTTCCTGGGTCAGGCTCAGGGCGCTGTCGAGGTCGGAGGTTTCCATCACCTCGCTGTCCGGGAAGCCGTCGGCGATGACGTTGTGGATCGCCTCGCGGAACAGCGGGTGGTCATCGGCGATGAGGATCTTGTACATGGCCTTCACCTGGATTCTTGTCGTTGTCGAATGGGGTGCCGGCTCAGGGCAGCGGCTCGGGGGTGGCGGCCTGCACCGGCAGTCCGGCCTGTTGCCAGGCGTCGATGCCGTCACGGTACCAGTACAGCCGGGTGTAGCCCAGCGCGGCGGCACGCCTGCTGGCGTTCCACGACAGCCAGCAGTCGGACTTGCAGTAGAGCACCAGTGGCCGGGCGCGGTCGCCGCCGCTGGCCCGCTCCAGGTAGTGGGCGAAGTAGTCCAGCCACTGCGCCTCGGGCCGGCCCTCGCCGACGTTGGCCAGCCACAGGCTGCCGGGGATGTTGTGGTGGGGTTCGTCGCTGGCGAAGCGGCCATGCAGCCAGGGACGGCGGAACACGTCGATCAGCACCGGCGGCTGGTCGCTGGCGAGCAGCTGCTGCAGGGTGGCGGTATCGATGGTCTGCGCACCTTTCACGCTGGCCGGCGTGGGGCTGCGGTAGCGGTCCAGGCGGTAGCCATCGGTGGAGAACAGCGCTTCCTCGCCGGCCTGGGCGGGCAGCAGGCCCAGAAGCAGCGGCAGACAGAGCATGGCGGCGAGCAGTCGCGACATGGCAGGGTTATCCCTTGTTGTTTGCGACTATTTATCGGTCAGGCGCAGTGCTTTGGGAATCCTGCGATAGGGGGCAAGGGGCGCTACCAAAGTAGTAATCAGGGCAGGCCCGCTCCCAGGAAGCGCCCGGTGACGGCCTTGCCGCCGTGGATTCAGGTCGACGGCGTGGCCTGTCGGCGCCCGGCGTCGAGCAGCGCCAGCCCGGCGAGCAGGCCGAGCGCGTACAGCGCATCCGTGCCGAGCATGGCCAGCACCGCCGCGCAGAGCAGGCCGGCGAGCGCGGCGACGATCCGCCAGACGCCGCGCAGCAGCACCACGCCGGCGGCCATGCTGAGCAGGTAGACCAGCACGAAGTTGCCGTTGGCATAGCGGATCAGCTCGTCGGTGGACAGCTGCAGCAGGGCGGCGCCGACCGCGCACAGCGCGCAGGCCAGCACCACCAGCAGCAGCGCGGTGCCGGGCATGCCGTGGCGGTTGCGCCGCGCCAGGGCGGCGGGCAGCTTGCCCTCGTCGGCCAGGCTCCAGATCAGCCGGGCGAAGCCCTGCACGTAGACGTTCATCGAGGCGAAGCAGGCCAGGTAGCCGACCACTGCGACCAGCAGCTTGGCCTGCGGGCCGAGCAGCCGCTCCAGCAGCCAGGGCAGCGAGGTGGCGTTGCGTTGCGCGTCGCCGTAGGCGTCGAAGCTCAGCACCGCCGCCGAGCAGGCCCAGTACACCAGGCCGGCGAGCAGCACGCCGAGCAGCAGCGCCAGCGGGAAGTCGCGGCGCGGGTTGCGGAACTCCTCGCCCAGGTGGGTGAAGGCCTCGATGCCGACGAAGCACCAGAACATCACCGCCAGCGCCGCCGGAATGCGCGACCAATGCTCGCCGAGCGGCGGCAGCAGCGGATGGTCGGCGCGCGGCAGCTCGCCGGCCCACCAGATCAGCGCCACGGTGGCGAGGATGGCCAGGGCGATCAGCCCCTGCACGATGCCGGAGGCGCGCGCCGGGCGCTGGCCGAGGGCCAGCATGGCGGCGAGGGTGGCCAGCTGGATGGCGAGGATCGCGCCGCGGTCGAGGTCGAACAGCGCCTGCCAGAAGCCGGTGGCGATCTGCAGCGCCGCCGGCAGGCCGACCGGCAGCACGGCGAGGAACATGAAGGCCACCAGCCGCTCCAGGCGGGCGCCGAAGGCGCGGCCGATCAGGTGCGGCGCGCCGCCGGCGTGGGGGAAGCGCCGGCCCAGCTGGGCGAAGGTGAAGGCCACCGGCAGCACCAGCACGATGAGCAGCAGCCAGGCCCACAGCGAGGCCGGCCCGGCCGCGGTGGCGGCCAGCGCCGGCACGGCGAAGATGCCGGTGCCGAGCAGCGAGGTGCTGAGCAGGGCGATGCCCTGCAGCAGGCCCAGTTCCTTGTTCAGACGACTCATGGGGTATGCTCGCACGCCTTGGTAGAGGCGCCATCATAGGCGTCCGCCCGCTCCGGCGCCGCCGGCGAACCGCCGTGTTTGACCGGCACATCGCCGCCTTTGCCCGTCAAACTGCCTGTTGTCGAGATACCCGCATGGACAAGTTCGATCGCCAGATCATCGCCCTGCTGCGCGAGGATGCGCGCACCCCCATCAGCCAGATTGCCCGTATGGTCAACCTGTCGCGCTCGGCGGTGGGCGAGCGGGTGCGCCAGCTGGAGCAGAGCGGGGTGATCCGCGGCTATCACGCCCAGGTGAGCGATCCGGCCGGCACCGGGGTCAAGGCCTATCTCGAACTGTTCTACAAGGACAGCCGCTGCCAGGAGTACGTCGAGCGCCTGCGCGGCTTCGCCGAGGTGCGCCAGTGCTGCGGGATCAGCGGTGAGACCGACATGATCGTGCTGGTCGAGGCGCCGAGCATGGCCCGGCTCAGCGAAGTGCGCGCCGAGATCGAGCGCTTCCCCGGCATCCAGCGGATCAAGACCCACGTGGTGGTGCAGGAGTGGGCGATGTAGCGCCGCGCGCAATCAGTCCGCGGCGAGGACGATCTGCCCGCGGCTGAGGTCGGCGAGCTGCCGGCTTACCGCGTCCAGCTGTCCGGCCGGCAGCGCCAGCTGCAGCAGGGCGCCAGTGGCGTCGAACGCCTCGCCCTCGATGCTCACCTGCCACTCGGCCAGCCGCGCGCGGATGCGCGCCAGTTCGGCGAACGGCACGTGGCAGCGCGCGTGCAGCCGTGCGACCAGCGCCACCCGTTCGCCGCCCTGCAGGCATTTCGCCGCGCTGCCGCCGTAGGCGCGCGCCAGGCCGCCGGTGCCGAGCTGGATGCCGCCGTACCAGCGGATCACCAGCACCGCCACCTGGTCGCAGTCCTGGCCCTCGATGGCGGCGAGGATCGGCCGGCCGGCGGTGCCGCCCGGTTCGCCGTCGTCGCTGAAGCGGTACTGCGCGCCGCACTTCCACGCCCAGCAGTTGTGCGAGGCGGCGCGGTCGCTGTGCGCGGCGATGAACGCCTGCGCCGCCTGCGGGCTGTCCGCCGGGGCGGCGAGGGCGATGAAGCGGCTCTTGCGGATTTCCTCGCGGTACTCGCAGGGCGCGCTCAGGGTGAAGGCCATGGCGTCAGTCCGCCTGGGTGCCGCCAGCGAGCCAGGCGGCGCGCGCGGCGGCGTCGTGGAAGCTCCAGGCGACGAAGCGGCTCTGCTTCTGCCCCTGGCTCATCGCCACCGTGCGGGTTGCCACCGCGCCGCACTGCCTGAGCGCCTGCTCGACCAGCGGCAGGTTGCCGCCCTTGGACACCAGGCAGGTGAACCACAGCACCTGGCCGGCCACCTCGCGGCTTTCCCTGATCATCCGGCGGATGAAGGCGATCTCGCCGCCCGCGCACCACAGCTCGTTGGACTGGCCGCCGAAGTTGAGTGCCGGCAGCTTGCGGCTGGGGTCGAGCTTGCCGAGGTTCTTCCACTTGCGCCGGCTGCCGGCGCTGGCCTCGGCGGCCGAGGCGTGGAACGGCGGGTTGCACAGGCTAAGGGCGAAGCGCTCGCCGGCCTGCAGCAGACCGTGGAAGATGCACTGGGCATCCGCCTGCTGGCGCAGCTCGATGGCCTTGTCGAGGCCGTTGGCGCGGACGATGGTGCGCGCCGAGGCCAGCGCGGTGGCGTCGATGTCCGAGCCGAGGAAGTGCCAGCCGTATTCGTGGTGGCCGATCAGCGGGTAGATGCAGTTGGCGCCGCTGCCGACGTCCAGAGCGCGCACCCGCGCGCCGCGCGGGATGGCGCCGCCGCAGTCCTCGGCCAGCAGGTCGGCCAGCGCGTGCACGTAGTCGGCGCGCCCCGGCACCGGCGGGCACAGGTAGCCGGGCGGGATGTCCCAGTGGGCGATGCCGTAGAACTGGCGCAGCAGGGCGCGGTTGAACACCCGCACCGCGGCCGGGTCGGCGAAGTCGATGCTGTCCTTGCCGTAGGGGTTGCGGATGACGAACTGCGCCAGCTCCGGGCAGCCCTGGATCAGCGCCGGGAAGTCGTAGCGGCCCTGGTGGCGGTTGCGCGGGTGCAGCTCGCCCTTGGCGACCGGCGGGCGCGGCTGGGCGGCGGGCTTGCTGGCGCTGGGCCGGGGGCGGGCGGGGCGTTTCGGCGGCTGGGTCATGGCGGGGCGGTGCATCGGGCGGAAAGCCCGGCATTTTCCCACAGCGGTGCAGTGGATGGGGCGGTTTCCGGCCTGTAGGGGCGAATTCATTCGCCCTAGCGTGGCATGCTGGCGAATGAATTCGCCCCTACAGTGGGCTGATCGCCGGAGGCGTGCGGCCCTCAGCGTCCGCCCAGCTTGCCGAGCAGGCCGCGCAGGGTTTCCTGCAGGTCGGCGGGCATCAGCACCACCTTGGCGTTGTTGCTTGCGCCGAGCTTCTCCAGCGAGGCGACGTACTTCTCGCCGAGCAGGTACATCATCGGCCCGGGCTCGTTGCCGACCGCGCTGGTGACCCGGCGGATCGCCTCGGCGGAGGCCTCCGCCAGCATCACCTGGGCGCTGGCGTCGCGCTTGGCCGACTCCAGGCGCGCCTCGGCCTCGAGGATCGCCGCCTGCTTCTCGCCCTCGGCCTTGGTCACCGCGGCCTTGCGCTCGCGCTCGGCGGCGGCCTGCATCTCCATGGCGCGCTGCATCGACTCCGAGGGCTTGATGTCCTGGATCTCCACCGACTTGACGGTCAGGCCCCAGTCCACCGCTTCGTCGGCGATGCTCTCGCGCAGGCGCGCCTTGATCTTGTCGCGCGAGGACAGCGCCTCGTCCAGCTCCATCTCGCCGACGATCGAGCGCAGGGTGGTCATGATCAGGTTGCGGATCGCCTCGGAGAAGTCGGTGACGCCGTAGACCGCCTTGACCGGGTCGGTGACCTTCACGAAGGCGATGGCGTTGGTGAGGATCACCGCGTTGTCGCGGGTGATCACCTCCTGCTCCTGCACGTCGAGGATGATGTCCTTGGTCACCAGCTTGTAGGCGACCCTGTCCAGGTAGGGGATGAGGATGTTCAGCCCCGGGCGCAGGGTGCTGTGGTACTTGCCGAGGCGCTCGACGATCCACTCCTCGCCCTGGGCGACCAGGCGCACGCCCTTGGCGATGGTGATGACGACGAATACCAGCAGGGCGATGCTGATGGCCAATCCTGCACTCATGTCCTTCTCCTTGAAGCTCGCTTGTTCAGGCGCGGGCTACCTTCAGGTAGCTGCCCTCGATGGATACCACCTTGACCCGCTCGCCGGCCGGGATGTCGCTCTCGGCCATGCAGGCCCATTCCTCGGCGCCGAGGATCGGCCGCTGGAAGCGCACCTTGCCGCGCTGGAAGGGAGCCACCGCGCCGACCAGGAGGCCCACCTCGCCGATCACCTCGCCGTTGGCGGTGCCGACCAGGGTCCGGTGCCGGCGCGGGCTGAACACGCGGAACCACAGCACCACCATCGCCAGCGAGGCGAGGATCCACAGCAGCAGTTGCCCGGTCAGAGGCAGCTCGCCGACGAGCAGCAGCACGCCGGCCACCAGCAGGGCGCCGAGGCCGAACCAGATCACGAAGAAGGCGGGAATCGCCAGTTCCAGCAGGATCAGCAGGATGCCGCCGATCACCCAGTGCCACCATTCGATAGCCATTGCACCTCCCTTGGCTGCGCTTGTCGAAGCGAGGGTAGCAGAGAGCATGCCGGCAGCGCCCGCGCTGGCTGCTCAGAACGGGAACAGCCAGGGCACCAGCAGCACGCTGACCGCCATCACCAGCAGGGTGAAGGGCACGCCGATGCGCACGAAGTCGGCGAAGCGGTACTGGCCGGGGCCGAGCACCAGGGTGTTGACCGGCGAGGAGATCGGCGTCATGAACGCCGCCGAGGCGGCCAGCGCCACGGTCATGGCGAAGGGCGCCGGCGCGGCGCCGAGCGCTTCGGCGCAGGCGATGGCCACCGGCGCCATCAGCACCGCGGTGGCGGTGTTGGAGATGAACAGGCCGACCAGCGCGGTGACCGCGAAGAGGATGGCGAGGATCACTCGCGGCCTGGCGTCGCCGAGCACGGCGAGCAGGCCCTGCACCGCCAGGTCGATGCCGCCGGTCTTCTGCAGGGCGAGGGCGAAGGGCAGCATGCCGACGATCAGCAGCAGGCTCGGCCAGTGGATGGCGCGGTAGGCGCCGTCGAGGTCGATGCAGCGGAAGGCGCCGAGCAGCAGGCAGCCGACTAGCGCGGCCAGCACGTTGGGCAGCAGGCCGCTGACCATCAGCGTCACCATCACGGCGAGGCTGAACAGGGCGTGTGGCGCGCGGCTCTGCGCCGGCGCCACCTCGTCGACTTCGGCCGGCAGGCTGAGCACCAGGAAGTCGCGGCTGAGCCCCTGCAGGCGGCGGATGTCCCGCCACTTGCCGGCTACCAGCAGGGTGTCGGCGGCCTTGAGGCGCTCGTCGACCAGCAGGCCGTCGAGGGCCTGCTGCCTGCGGCGCAGGCCGATGACGTTGAGCCGGTAGCGGCTGCGAAAGCCCAGTTCCTGGATGGTCCTGCCGGGCAGCCGTGACTCCGGCGGCAGGATGACCTCGACCAGACCCAGTTCGCGGGCGTGCTCGGCGTAGTAGGAGTTCTGCAGGGCGAGGGGTTCGAGGCCGAGGTCGCGGTACTCGCCGGCCGCGGCGATGGCCGGGCTGACCAGGTCGACCAGCAGCACGTCGCCGGCGCGCAGTTCGCTGTCGGCGCTGGCGGCCAGCAGCTCGCGGCCGAGCGGGCGCTGGCGCTCGATGGCGATGACGTTGATGCCGTGGCGCTGGCGCAGATGCAGGCCGTCCAGCGCCCGACCGGCCAGCGGCGAGTCGGGGCGCAGGCGCAGGCGACGCTCGCGGCCAGCCAGGCGGTAGTCGCGGACCAGTTCGGCGATGGTGCGCCGCGGCTCGCCGCTGGCCGCGTCTTGGCCGGCGCCACCCAGCCAGCGACGCACCAGCAGCAGGTAGCCGATGCCGAGAGCGAGGATCGCCAGGCCGATGGGGGTGAAGCTGAAGAAGGCGAAGCCGGCATGGCCCGCGCGCAGCAGCTCGCCGTGCACCACCAGGTTGGGCGGGGTGGCGACCAGGGTGAGCATGCCGCTGATCAGCCCGGCGAAGGCCAGCGGCATCAGCAGCCGGCCCGGGGCGATCCGCTGGCGGGCGGCGATGCTCAGCACCACCGGGATGAACAGGGCGACCACGCCGGTGGAGCTCATCAGCGAGCCGAGACCGGCCACGCACAGCATCAGCAGCACCAGCAGGCGCGCCTCGCTGCTCCCGGCGCGGCGGCTCAGCCACTCGCCGAGGCGGTAGGCGATGCCGGTGCGCACCAGCGCCTCGCCGACCACGAACATGGCGGCGATCAGCACCACCGTCGGATCGGCGAAGCCGCGCAGCGCCTCGCCGACTTCCAGTACGCCGGTGAGCGGCAGGGCGACCAGCATCAGCAGGCCCACGGCGTCCATGCGCGGGCGGTTGCGCACGAACAGCAGCACGGCGAGCAGCAGCAGGCCGAGGACCAGCCACAGATGCGGGTTCACGCTCACGGGTAGCCCAGCACGCTCTTCAGGCGCGGCAGCTGGGCGGCGACCCACCGGCGGTCGATCGGCCCCCAGTCGCGGATCGCGTAGCGGCCGGCGTTGTGCCGCTCGCCGTCCTCCTGTTCGAAGGCGCAGTCGATGTCCAGCTCGGCCAGCGCCGCCAGGGTGTCCTGGGCGGTGCGCCGCGGCATGCCGGTGGCCGCCATCAGCGCCGGCACGCTGGTGGCGGCGCCGCTGTCGATCAGCCAGGCGACGTACAGGCGGCGGTAGAAGCTGGCGCGGGTCTTGCTCACGTCCATGTCTCGTCTCCGGTCAGGCGAGGGCCAGCAGGCCCATGTAGGTGGCGGCGCCGGCGCTGTAGCCGAGGAAGGCCAGCAGGCTGACGCGCTTGAGGTACCAGACGAAGCTGATCTTCTCCATGCCCATCGCCGCCACCCCGGCCGCCGAGCCAATGATCAGGCTGCTGCCACCGGTGCCGGCGCAGTAGGCGAGCATCTCCCAGAAGGTGCCGTCGACCACGAAGTGCTGCAGCCAGCCGGCATCGGCGCCGGCGGCAGCCACCGCCTCGGCGCTGGTCAGCGGGTACATCTTCATGGCGCCGGCCACCAGCGGCACGTTGTCGACCACCGCCGAGAGCAGGCCGATGGCGTAGTTGATGGCGTAGACGTTGCCCAGCCCCTCGCGCAGCAGGCTGGCGACCTGGGTCAGGTGGCCGGCGGTGGCCAGGCTGGACACGGCGAGCAGGATGCCGAGGAAGAACAGCACGCTGGGCGTGTCGACCTTGCGCAGCACGCCGACCACCGACAGCGGATGCTTGTCCTCGTCGTTCTTGCCGCGGTGGATCACCTCGGTGGCCACCCAGAGCACGCCGAGGCCGAACAGGATGCCCATGTACGGCGGCAGGTGGGTGACGGTCTTGAACACCGGCACGAACAGCAGCGAGCCGAGGCCGAGGGCCAGCACCAGGTTGCGCTCGAAGTCGGTGGTCGGGTTGCGCCGGCCCTCGACGGTCTCGCGCGGCCGCGGTCGCGGCGCCTCGCCCTTGAGGCGGAAGCTGAGCACCAGCAGCGGCACCAGCAGGCACACCAGGCTGGGCAGGAACAGGCCGGCGATCACCCCGGAGGCGCTGATCTGGTTGCCGATCCACAGCATGGTGGTGGTCACGTCGCCGATCGGCGACCAGGCGCCGCCGGCGTTGGCGGCGATCACCACCACGCCGACGTACAGCCAGCGCTCGGGGCGGCCGCGCACCAGCTTGCGCAGCAGCGAGACCATGACGATGGTGGTGGTCAGGTTGTCGAGCACCGAGGACAGGAAGAAGGTGATCAGGCCGACGATCCACAACAGATGCACGCGCTTGCGGGTCTGGATGCGGTCGGTGATGACCTTGAAGCCCTCGTGGGAGTCGATCAGCTCGACGATGGTCATGGCGCCGAGCAGGAAGAACAGGATCTCGGCGATCTCGCCGAGGTGGTGACGCAGCTCGCCGACCACGCCGTGGCCTTCGCTGGCGGCGGCCGGCAGGATGCTGCCTTCGCCCAGCACCAGGGCAGTCCAGCACAGTACGGCGGTGAGGATGGCCGAGGCGGCCTTGTCGATTCTCAGCGGGTGTTCGAGGGCGATGCAGAGGTAGCCGACGATGAAGATCAGGGCCATCCAGGCGTACATGGGCGGGCTTCCGGTGGGTCAGTGGACGGATTTTTGTTTGGCGCTTTTTCGCAACTGGCGGCGGAGCATGCCTGATCCCGGGCGGCGCTGAAAAGCGCCGCTCTGTCGCAGTAGGCAGAAAAAAGGGTTCTTCGCGGGATCGTGGGGAAGAGCGGATTGACAGACAGGGAAGCAGGTAAATTGGCAGTCGCCAAACACGCCAACGCCTGCCCCCTGCTGTCACCGTGCATCCTATTGATCTTGCTGCTTTCTGGCCAGGCTACGACGTTGTAGCCTGCAGCCATTCCGTCGAAAAAAACCTCACGCTGACCCTCGAACCCCGAGCGGCCGACCTTCCACGCTGTGGTCGCTGTCAGCAGCCCAGCCCCCTGATCCATGACCGACGCATTCGCCTCGTTCGCGACCGGGATCTGTTCGATCAGCGCGTCCAGTTGCGACTCCCCATACGCCGAGTGGACTGCCTGACGTGTGGGCGAGTTACCGAGCACATTTCCTGGTTGGCCCCGGCCTCGCGGCTGACCCGCCGGCTGTGTTCCTGGGTCGAAACCCTGCTGCGGTTCATGCCCATCAGCCATGTCAGCCAGCTCACCGGGCTGCACTGGCACACCATCAAGACGCTGGACAAGCGGCGTCTCCAGGCCGCATTCGGCACCTTCGAGCCGGGCGATGTGCGCCGTCTGGTGATGGACGAGTTCGCCCTGCACAAAGGCCATCGTTACGCGACGGTGATCATGGATGCCGAGCGTACCCGCGTTCTGTGGGTTGGCCTGGGTAACAGCCGCAAGGCCATACGCCCGTTCTTCGAGCAACTCGGTGAGCGCTGCCAGCAGATCGAGGCTGTGGCGATGGACATGAATACGGCCTTCGACCTGGAAGTGAAACAGCACTGCCCTCAGGCCGAGGTTGTGTACGACTTGTTCCATGTGGTCGCCCGCTACGGACGTGACGTGATCGACCGCATCCGGGTAGACCAGGCCAATGCCCTGCGCCATGACAAGCCCGCTCGCCAAGTGGTCAAGCAGAGCCGTTGGCTGCTGCTGCGCAACCGGGAGAACCTGAAGGAGGATCATGCCGTTCGACTGCAGGAGTTGTTGGCAGCCAACCAGCCACTGGCCACGGTCTATGTGCTCAAGGATGCGTTGAAGGAGGTCTGGTACGCACCCAGCGTGCGGGAGGGCTGGCGGCGCTGGCGAACCTGGCTGAGGCATGTCCGGGAGAGCGGCTTGGCGCCGCTACAACGCTTTGCCCGCAACCTCCAGCGCTATGCCCGGGGCATCCTCGCCAGTGCACGATTCCACATGCACACCAGCCTGCTGGAGGGGGTGAACAACCGGATCAAGGTGATCAAGCGCATGGCCTATGGCTTCAGGGACGCCGATTACTTCTTCCTGAAAATCAAGGCCGCCTTCCCCGGGAAAATGCGATGAACCGAAAAAAGGCCCGGCACCTTGCGGTGCCGGGCCTTTTTCGGGAGGCGCGGTTTAGAGGGCGGCGATGCGCGCGCGCTGCTCGGCCAGCTTGGCCAGCGCCTGCTCGGCCTCGGCCAGCTTGGCGCGCTCCTTGTCGAGCACCTCGGCCGGCGCCTTGGCGACGAAGCCCTCGTTGGCCAGCTTGCCGCCGACGCGCTTGACCTCGCCTTCCAGGCGCGCCAGCTCCTTGTCCAGGCGCGCCAGCTCGGCGTTCTTGTCGATCAGCCCGGCCATCGGCACCAGCACCTGCATGTCGCCGACCAGCGCGGTGGCGGCCAGCGGCGCTTCCTCGGAAGCCTGCAGCACGCGCACCGATTCCAGCTTGGCCAGCTTGGCGATCAGGGGCTCGAAGGCGGCCAGGCGGCGCTGGTCCTCGTCGCTGGCGTTGGCCAGCACCACGTCGATGCGCTTGGCCATGGAGATCTTCATCTCGCCGCGGATCTGCCGTACACCGAGCATGAAGTCCTTGACCCAGCCGATGTCGGCCTCGGCCGCCGCGTCGATGCGCGCCTCATTGGCCACCGGCCAGGGCTGCAGCATCAGGGTCGGGCCTTCCTTGCCGGCCAGCGCCTTGATGCGCTGCCAGATCTCCTCGGTGATGAACGGCATGAACGGGTGGGCCAGGCGCAGGATGACCTCCAGCACGCGCACCAGGGTGCGGCGGGTGCCGCGCTGGCGCTCGACGGAAGCGGTTTCGTCCCACAGCACCGGTTTGACCAGCTCCAGGTACCAGGCGCAGTACTCGTCCCAGACGAACTCGTAGAGCGACTGCGCGGCCAGGTCGAAGCGGAACTGGTCGAGGTGGCGGGTGACGTCCTGCTCGCAGCGCTGCAGGGCGGAGATGATCCAGCGGTCGACCGGCGACAGCTCCACCGCTTCGTCGTTGGCGCCGCAGTCCTGGCCGTCGGTGTTCTCCAGCACGAAGTTGGTGGCGTTCCACAGCTTGTTGCAGAAGTTGCGGTAGCCCTCGACGCGGCCCATGTCGAACTTGATGTCGCGGCCGGTGGAGGCCAGCGAGCAGAAGGTGAAGCGCAGGGCATCGGTGCCGTAGCTGGCGATGCCCTCGGGGAACTCGGCGCGGGTCTGCTTGGCGATCTTCTCGGCCAGCTTGGGCTGCATCATGCCGCTGGTGCGCTTGGCCACCAGGGTTTCCAGGTCGATGCCGTCGACGATGTCCAGCGGGTCGAGCACGTTGCCCTTGGACTTGGACATCTTGTGGCCCTGGCTGTCGCGTACCAGGCCGTGGACGTAGACGGTCTTGAACGGGATCTGCCCGGTCAGGTGCAGGCTCATCATGATCATCCGGGCGACCCAGAAGAAGATGATGTCGAAGCCGGTGACCAGCACGTCGGTGGGGTGGAAGGTCTTCAGGAAGTCGGTCTGCTCCGGCCAGCCGAGGGTGGAGAAGGTCCACAGGCCCGAGCTGAACCAGGTGTCCAGCACGTCGTCGTCCTGGCGCAGGGCGATGTCGCCCAGGTTGTGCCTGGCGCGCACCTCCGCCTCGTCGCGGCCGACGTAGACGTTGCCGGCCTCGTCGTACCAGGCCGGAATGCGGTGGCCCCACCACAGCTGGCGGCTGATGCACCAGTCCTGGATGTCGCGCATCCAGGAGAAGTACATGTTCTCGTACTGCTTGGGCACGAACTGGATGGAGCCGTCTTCCACCGCGGCGATGGCCTTCTCGGCCAGCGGCTTGGTGGAGACGTACCACTGGTCGGTCAGCCACGGCTCGATGACGGTGCCGGAGCGGTCGCCCTTGGGCACTTTCAGCGCGTGGTCGTCGATCTTCTCCAGCAGGCCGAGGGCGTCGAAGGCGGCGACGATCTGCTTGCGCGCCTCGAAACGGTCCAGCCCGGCGAACTGCGCCGGCAGGCTGGCGTCGAAATCGCTATTGACGCTGCCGTCGAGGTTGAACACCTGGGCTTTGGCGAGGATCGCCGCGTCCTTGTCGAGGATGTTGATCAGCGGCAGGTGGTGGCGCTTGCCGACTTCGTAGTCGTTGAAGTCGTGGGCCGGGGTGATCTTCACGCAGCCGGTGCCGAACTCGGGATCGCAGTAGTCGTCGCCGATGATCGGGATGCGCCGGCCGACCAGCGGCAGCTCGACGAACTTGCCGATCAGAGCCTGGTAGCGCTCGTCATTGGGGTTCACCGCCACGGCGGAGTCGCCGAGCATGGTTTCCGGACGGGTGGTGGCGACGATCAGGTAGTCGAGGCCCTCGGCAGTCTTCTCTCCGTCGGCCAGCGGGTAGCGCAGGTTCCACAGCGAGCCCTTCTCGTCGTGGTTCTCCACTTCCAGATCGGAGATCGCCGTGTGCAGCTTGGTGTCCCAGTTGACCAGGCGCTTGCCGCGGTAGATCAGACCGTCCTCGTGCAGGCGCACGAAGGCTTCCTTGACCGCTTCGGACAGGCCCTCGTCCATGGTGAAGCGCTCGCGCGACCAGTCCACCGAGGAGCCGAGGCGACGGATCTGGCGGGTGATGGTGCCGCCGGACTGTTCCTTCCACTCCCAGACCTTTTCGAGGAACTTGTCGCGGCCGAGGTCGTGGCGCGACAGGTTCTGCGCGGCCAGCTGACGCTCCACCACCATCTGGGTGGCGATGCCGGCGTGGTCGGTGCCCGGCTGCCACAGGGTGTTGCGGCCCTGCATGCGGCGGAAGCGGATCAGCGCGTCCATGATCGCGTTGTTGAAGCCGTGGCCCATGTGCAGGCTGCCGGTGACGTTGGGCGGCGGCAGGGCGATGGTGTAGGACTCGCCGGAGCCTTGCGGCGCGAAGTAGTTCTTCGCCTCCCACTCGGCGTACCAGCGGGATTCGATTTCGTGGGGTTGGTAAGTCTTGTCCATGCGCGGCGGGACCCCTGCGGCGGCTGATCGGAAAACCGCGAAGTATAACGGGGATCGTTGCGGGGGCGTAGGGCGGAGCGGAATCCCCCCTGACCCCCCTTTTGCAAAGGGGGGGGGATGGTCTGGTGGTGTTTGGCGGGCCGGTGTCCAGCAGAGCATCAGCAACCCACCGGACCCACTCCCCCCTTTGCAAAAGGGGGGCTGGGGGGATTGGTGGCCCCGCTCAGCGCCTTCCTGCGCGCAGGATGCTGGCCAGGTGCTCTTCCAGGCGGCGGTGCAGCTCGGCCTCGATCTGCAGCATGTAGTCGTCGATCACTTCCTGCATGATCAGTTGCGCCGCGGCGTGCAGTTCGCGCTCGATCTGCGCCAGCGGCTCGTGCCTGAGGGCATCGCCGGCGGGGCGTAGTGTCGGCAGGGGCTGCTCGCGCCCGGCAGCTGGCGGCAGCGACTCCGGCGGTTCGGCGAGCTGCGGCTCGCGGAGCAGCGGCTCGCGGAGCGCCGGCTCCCGGAGCGCCGGCTCGCGGAGCAGCGGCGCCTCGGGCAGCGGGTCGGACAGCAGCGGGATGGCCGGTTCGTCGACCGTTTCGGTCAGCAGCGGCAGTTCGTCACTGGCCCAGTCGGGCAGATGGGTGGGCTTGGGCGGAGTGTCCATCGGCGGCTCGCGCATTACAGGTGCAGGTGCTGGGGAGCATAGCCGCGTTCGCGGTAGAAGCGGTAACTGGCGCGCAGGGCGTCGCGGGTCTGCGGGTCCTGGTCGACCACCTCGGCGATGCGCGCGAAGCGCTCGAAGAACGCCGGCACCGTGCTGGCCAGGTTGATCAGCAGGCTCTGCTGGCCGCCGGCGTCGGCGCCCCAGGCCAGCAGCAGCGGCGCATCGCTGCCGGCATCGGCCAGTTGGTGCGGCACGAAGCTGGCGGCGCTGAAGCGCCACAGCCGTTGGTCGAGTGCCTCGGCCTGGTCCTGGTCCTGGCAGTTGAGGTAGATGCGGTGCCCCTCGCGCCAGGCCTTGGCGGCCAGGCGGCAGGCGTAGGTCAGCCGTGCTCCGGCGTCGTTGCCCGGCAGGATGTAGAAGTCGATGCGTTTCATCGCTCGGCGCCGGCCGGCACGCCTGGCGTGCCGGCCGGATTCGCTCAGGCCTTGCAGCGGTCGAGGAGGAACTGGCTGAGCAGCGGCACCGGGCGGCCGGTGGCGCCCTTCTCCTTGCCGCCGCTGATCCAGGCGGTGCCGGCGATGTCCAGGTGCGCCCAGTGGAACTGCTTGGCGAAGCGCGACAGGAAGCAGGCGGCGGTGATGGTGCCGGCCTTGGGCCCGCCGATGTTGGCGATGTCGGCGAACGGGCTGTCCAGCTGCTCCTGGTATTCGTCGAACAGCGGCAACTGCCAGGCGCGGTCGGCGGCCGTCTCGCCGGCCTTGAGGATCTGCTTGATCAGACCGTCGTGGTTGCCCAGCAGGCCGGAGGTCTGGCTGCCGAGGGCGACGATGCAGGCGCCGGTGAGAGTGGCGATGTCGATCACTGCCTGCGGCTTGAAGCGTTCGGCGTAGGTCAGGGTGTCGCACAGCACCAGGCGGCCTTCGGCGTCGGTGTTGAGGATCTCCACGGTCTGCCCGCTCATGGTGGTGACGATGTCGCCGGGGCGGGTGGCGCCGCCGCTGGGCATGTTCTCGGCGCAGGCCAGCAGGCCCACCACGTTGATCGGCAGCTGCATCTCGACCAGGGCGCGGAAGGTGCCGAGCACGCTGGCGGCGCCGCACATGTCGTACTTCATCTCGTCCATGCCGGCGCCCGGCTTGAGGCTGATGCCGCCGGTGTCGAAGGTGATGCCCTTGCCGACCAGCGCATAGGGCGCCTCGTCCTTCTTGCCGCCCCTGTATTCGAGGACGATCAGCCGCGGCGGCTGGTCGCTGCCCTGGGCGACGGCGAGGAAGGCGCCCATGCCCAGTTCCCTGAGCTTCTTCTCGTCGAGCACCTCGACCTTGAGGTTCTTGTGCTGCTTGGCCAGGGCCTTGGCTTCCTCGGCGAGGAAGCTCGGATGGCACAGGTTGGGCGGCAGGTTGCCCAGATCGCGGGTCAGCGCCATGCCGTTGGCGATGGCCTGGGCGTGGGCGGCGCCGCGCTCGGTCTCGGCGATCTCGGTGTCCTCGACCAGCAGGGTGATCTTCTTCAGGGCCGGGGCATCGGCCTTCTCGCTCTTGAAGCGGTCGAACAGGTAGCGGCCGTCGGCCAGCACTTCCACCAGCAGGCGGGTGCGGGCGTACAGGTCGCGGCCCTTGACCATCAGTTCGCCGAGGGTCAGCGCGGCGTCGCTGCCGCCCAAGGTCTTGAGCACCGCGAGGGTGGCGGAAACTACCTTGCGGTAGTTGCGGTCGGAGAGTTCGCGCTCCTTGCCGCAGCCGACCAGCAGCACACGTTCGGCCTTGACCCCCGGCAGGTTGTGCAGCAGCAGGGTCTGGCCGGGCTTGCCGGCGAGGTCGCCGCGCTTGAGCAGGGCGCTCAGGGCGCCATCGCTGGCGGCGTCGACGGCGCGGGCGGCGGCGCCGAGCTTGCGGCCCTCGCCCACGGCGAGCACCAGGGTGGCGGTTTTCAGGGTTTCCGGACGAGCGCTCTTGACCAGGAATTGCATGGACGGGGGTCCCCAAGACAAACAGGCGGTATTGCAGGATAATGCCGGCCTACTTTACTTCATCGGGCGCAATGCCTCCGCGGCCGGCGCGGCTGGCGGCTAGTTTGAGCGTTGCCGCCCGAGCCTGACAACCCTGGAGTAGTCCCGGTTTGATCATCTTCCGATATCTGTTCCGCGAAGTGCTGGTGACCCTCAGCGCGGTGAGCGCCGTGCTGCTGGTGATCACCATGAGCGGCCGCTTCATCAAGTACCTCGCTCAGGCCGCCCAGGGCGCGCTCGATCCGGGTGTGCTGTTCCTGATCATGGGCTACCGCCTGCCGGGCTTCCTGCAACTGATCCTGCCGCTGGGCCTGTTCCTCGGCATCCTGCTGGCCTACGGCCGTCTGTATCTCGAGTCGGAAATGACCGTGCTGGCCGCCTCCGGGATGAGCCGCCAGCGCCTGATGGTCTATACCCTGGCGCCGGCCGCGCTGGTGGCGCTGCTGGTCGGCTGGCTCAGCCTGTCGCTGGCGCCGCTGGGTGTCGCCCGTTCCGAGCAGGTCATCAACAGCCAGGATGCCCTCACCGAGTTCGATACCCTGGTGCCGGGGCGCTTCCAGGCCCTGAGAAGCGGCTCGCGGGTGACCTACACCGAGCGCCTGTCCGAGGACGGCCGCGAACTGGGCGGGGTGTTCATCACCGAACTGCGCCTGTCGCGCGACGGCGACAAGCAGCGCGGCATCAGCATGCTGGTGGCCGAGAAGGGCTACCAGGAGATTCGTCCCGACGGCAGTCGCTACCTGATCCTCGAGAACGGCTACCGTTACGACGGCCAGCCGGGGCAGGCCGACTACCGGGCGATCCAGTACGACCGCTATGGCGTGCTGCTGCCCAAGCCCGAGGTGGCCGGCGAACTGACCGAGCGCGACGGGATCCCCACCGCGACCCTGTTCGGCAGCGATAACCCGCGTCTGCAGGCCGAGCTGCAGTGGCGCCTGTCGCTGCCGTTGCTGGCGTTCGTGGTCGCCGTACTGGCGGTGTCGCTGGCTCGGGCCAACCCCCGGCAGGGGCGCTTCCTCAAGTTGCTGCCGGCGATCCTCCTGTACATGGCCTATCTGGCCCTGCTGATCTCCATGCGCGGCCAGCTCGACAAGGGCCGCCTGCCGATGTGGCTCGGCCTGTGGTGGGTGCACGGCATGTTTCTCGCCATCGGCCTGCTGCTGCTGTATTGGGAGCCGCTGCGGCTCAAGTGGAAGGCGCGCCGCGCCCTGAAGGAGAGTCGCCCGTGACCCGCCTGGATCGCTACATTGGCCGCAGTGTGTTCGTCAGCACTCTCGCCGTGCTGGGGGTGCTCGTCGGTCTGGCCCTGTTGTTCGCCTTCATCGACGAACTGGGCGACCTGCATGCTGACTATGGCGTCGCCGAGGCGGCGCGCTTCGTGCTCTACAGCTCGCCGGCGCGGCTCTACGAACTGCTGCCGATGGCGGCCCTGGTCGGTTGCCTGATCGGCCTCGGTACCCTGGCCAGCAGCAGCGAGCTGACGGTCATGCGCGCCGCCGGGGTGTCGCTGGGACGCATCGTCTGGGCGGTGATGAAGCCGCTGCTGGTGCTGATGCTGGCCGGCCTGCTGATCGGTGAGTACGTGGTGCCCTGGACCCAGGAGCAGGCCGAGAGCGGCCGCTCTTTGGCCCAGGGTGGCGGCGCGGCGCAGACCACCAAGCGCGGCCTGTGGCACCGCCAGGGCGACGAGTACGTGCACATCAACGCGGTGCAGCCGAGCGGCGTGCTGTTCGGCGTGACCCGCTACCGCTTCGACGGCGAGCGCCGTCTGCTCAGCGCCAGCTTCGCCCGCCGCGGCCAGTACCAGGGCGACCACTGGCAGCTGGAGAACGTGTCCACCACCCTGCTGCATGAGGATCGCAGCGAGGTGGTGAAGAGCCCCAGCGAGCGCTGGGACGTCGAGCTCACGCCGCAGCTGCTCGGCACAGTGTCGGTCGCGCCGGAGGCCCTGCCGCTGACCGGGCTGTGGCGCTATACCAGCTACCTCGGCGAGCAGGGCCTGAACAATGCCCGCTACTGGCTGGCGTTCTGGACCAAGGTGCTGCAGCCGCTGGTGACGATAAGCCTGGTGCTGCTGGCGATCTCCTTCATCTTCGGCCCGCTGCGCTCGGTGACCCTCGGCCAGCGCATCTTCACCGGCGTGCTGGTCGGCTTCGTGTTCCGCATCGCCCAGGATCTGCTCGGTCCGTCCAGCCTGGTGTTCGGCTTCTCGCCGCTGGTTGCGGTACTGGTGCCGGCGGGGATCTGCGCGCTGGCCGGGGTCTGGCTGCTCAGGCGGGTGGGCTGATCGCGCAGGCGTTACCCCCGGGGCCGGCACTTGCCGGCCCCGTTCATTTCGGCAGCGTGAAATAGCGCCCGAGCAGGTCGGGGTCGTCGAAGTGCGCCTGGCCGACGAAGGCCGTGGCATGCCGCCCCCACTGGCGCATGGCACCCGGCGAGATCACTCCCGAGGGCCACAGCAGCCAGCGCTCCAGGCGCTGGCTGCCGGGCACCAGGCCGTCGGGGCCGTAGAGGCTGCGCCGGCCGTCGGGATGGGGCAGGCGGCGCAGCTCGTCGAGGGCGGCGAAGCGGTAGCCGTCGGCCGGCCACGGCGAGTCGCGGCCGTCTACCCACAGCAGGGCATGGTCGCCGCCGCGCAGCCACAGGGTCGGCGCCTGCCGCCCGTCCACGGCGAGGCGGCGCGCCAGGCGCTGCTCGGCATCCGCCGGCTGGCGGAAACGCAGCGGCGAGTCGGCGGGCAGGAACAGGGCGTGCCAGCAGCCGCAGGGATGGATGGCGTCGTAGAGCAGGGCGTTGCCCCGCGCGTCCAGGGTCACCCGCCACAGCAGGCCGTCCAGTTCGCCGGCGTAGATGTCCAGCGTGCCACGGGCGGGACGCTCGCGGAACCACCACTGGTAGACCAGCTGCAGGTGCCAGCGGCCGTCGAGCCGGCTCCAGGTGTGCCGGCGGTAGGCAGTGGGCTGCGTGGCGAAGGTGCGCCGTCCGTCGGCGGCGAAGCGCGGCGTGCCGGGGTGGTCGGCGGCGCTGCGTTGCTCGATGCGCAGTTGCGGCGCATGGCGGGCGAACAGCGCGGCCAGCTGCGTGGGACTGGCCTGCGGCAGGCCGAGGGCATCGTCGTCGAGCGCTGGCGGCCCGGCCGGCGTCACGTCTGCCTGCGGCCGGTAGGCCCGCCAGCGCGGGCTGTCGGTCGGTGCCTGCTGCGCCAGCGCCTCGCCCTGCCAGGCGGCGATCGCCCGGCGGTAGAAGGGGCGGGCCAGCGGGTAGAGGCCGAGGGCCCGGGCCCAGCCGCGGTAGTCCGCCGGCACCCGGGCGGCCTCGACGGCGCGGGCGAAGGCCAGGCGGTCGGCGGCCAGGCGCTCGACCTGCCGGCGGCGGCAGGCCTCCAGTCCGGCTTCGTCCGGCAGCGCGCCGCGTTGCGCGGCGGGCAGGTTGCCGCGCTCGATGGCGCTGGCCTCGCGGTCGCTGGCGGCCAGGCGCTGCAGCCACAGCCGGCGCGCGGCGGGCGTGGCGGCCGCGGGGCCGAGGGCCGCCAGCAGGCGGTCGCTGCGCAGGCCGGGGAAGGCGGCGAGGCGGTGCTGCTGGGCGTCGCGGTTGGCGGCGGTGGCGGCGTGGAAGGCGGCGAACAGTGCCGCGCAGCTGTCGGTGGGGGCGGGCGGCTGCTGCGCGCAGGCACTGAGCAGGATCAGCCCTGGCGCGAGCAGCCAGGACGGCGGACGGTGCATGACGGAGCCTCCCGGCGCGCCCGCAGCGCCGTGGAGCGGCCGGGGCGTGCTGGCAGTCTAGCGCCCCGTGCTCAGGTCTTCTTGCGCTTGGGCAACTGCACCACCACGCTTTCCGAGTAGCGGTCGTGCCAGGTCAGCTGGTCCTTGTCCCACAGCATCCACAGGTAGCCGAGGCCGCAGGGCAGCCAGGAGCCGATGGCGATGAAGAAGCGCAGCAGCGCCTGCCACAGGTCGATGGCGCTGCCGTCGCGGTTCTGGATGCGCACACCCCACACCTGCATGCCGAGGGTCTGACCGTTGTGGGTCCAGAACTTGGCGAAGAAGGCGAACAGGGTGATCAGCAGCAGGCTGCCGAGGATCGGGTCGTTGTCCAGCGCACCGGCCTGCGATAGGGCCAGCAGCTGCTCGCTGCCGTAGACCAGGCGCAGGATGCCCTGCTGGTAGATCAGACCGACCACCATGATCAGCGCCACGCAGAGCAGGAAGTCGTAGAACATCGCGGCCAGGCGGCGGATCAGGCCGGCGCGGGGGAAATCGCCCTGCGGGCGCAGCTGGTGTTTGGACATGGCAGGCTCGCTTGCAAGGATTTCAGGCGTAAAAAAACCCGCCTGAGCGGGTTTCTTCACTATGTGGTGCCCCGAAAGAGACTCGAACTCTTACGCTGTCGCCAGCGGCGGATTTTGAATCCGCTGCGTCTACCGATTCCGCCATCGAGGCAATGGCCGCGGAGTATAGGGTTGGCGCGACGGGCGGTCAATCGACCGTTGCGCCAACCCCGGGCTCCGCCGGTCGGGGCGGATCAGGCCTCGATCAGCTCGCCCTGGGCGGCGGCCTTCTGCGCGGCCTGGCTGGCGGCCTGCAGGGCGGTCAGGGCGATGGTGAAGACGATGTCGTCCACCAGCGCGCCGCGCGACAGGTCGTTCACCGGCTTGGCCAGGCCCTGCAGCATCGGGCCGACGCTCAGGCAGTTGGCGTTGCGCTGCACCGCCTTGTAGGTGGTGTTGCCGGTGTTCAGGTCGGGGAACACGAACACGGTGGCCTGCCCTGCGACCTTGCTGTTCGGCGCCTTCTGCTTGCCGACGCTGAGCACCGAGGCGGCGTCGTACTGCAGCGGGCCGTCGATCGGCAGCTGCGGGGCGCGCTCCTGGGCGATGCGGGTGGCTTCGGCGACCTTCTCCACCTCGGCGCCGGCGCCGGAGCTGCCGGTGGAGTAGCTGATCATCGCCACGCGCGGGTTGACGCCCAGTGCCACGGCGGACTCGGCGCTCTGCAGGGCGATCTCGGCCAGCTCGGTGGCGCTCGGGTTGGGGTTCACCGCGCAGTCGCCGTAGACCAGCACCTGGTCGGGCAGCAGCATGAAGAACACCGAGGACACCAGGTTGTAGCCCGGCGCGGTCTTGATCAGCTGCAGGGCCGGGCGGATGGTGTTGGCGGTGGTGTGCACCGCGCCGGAGACCAGGCCGTCGACCTCGTCGAGGGCCAGCATCATGGTGCCGATCACCACGGTGTCCTTGAGCTGCTCGCGGGCCTGCTCGGGAGTGAGGCCCTTGGACTTGCGCAGTTCGCACATCGGCGCGACGTACTGCTCGGCGATCACCTCCGGATCGAGGATCTCCAGACCTTCCGGCAGGACGATGCCCTGCTCGCGGGCCACCGCGGCGACCGCCTCGGGCTTGGCCAGCAGCACGCAGCGGGCGATGCCGCGCTCCTGGCAGATCGCCGCGGCGCGCACGGTACGCGGCTCGTCGCCCTCGGGCAGGACGATGCGCTTGTCGGCGTCCTGGGCGCGCTTGACCAGCTGGTAGCGGAACGCCGCCGGCGACATGCGCAGCTCGCGCGGCAGGCTGCAGCGGGTGTGCAGGAACTCCGGGTGCAGATGCTGGGCGACGAACTCGGTGACGCGGCTGGCGCGCTCGATGTCGTCGGCCGGGGTTTCCTTGTTGAGGCCGGACAGGTTGCTGGCGGTCTCGAACGAGCCGGTAGCGACACTGAGCACCGGCAGGCCGCTGTCCAGCGCCGCCTTGCACAGGTCGAGGATGCGCTGGTCCGGGCCGAAGTCGCCGGTCAGCAGCAGGCCGGCCAGCTTGACGCCGTTCAGCGCGGCCAGGCAGGCGGCGAGGATGATGTCGTCGCGGTCGCCCGGGGTCACCACCAGCACGCCCGGCTGCAGCAGGTGGGTCATGTTCGGCACGGTGCGGGCGGCCAGGATGATCTTCTGCACGCGGCGCTGGGTGGCCTCGCCAGCGCTCAGCACGCGGGCGCCGAGGGCTCCGGCGATGTCGCTGGTGCGCAGGGCGTTGAGTTCGGCGTTGAACGGCACGGCGCCGAGCAGCTGGAAGGTCTCGCTGCCGAGCAGCGGCAGCTGCTGCTTGAGCGCCTCGACGAAGGCCGGCACGGCCTCGTCGCTGTTGACCTTGTTGAGGATGGTGCCGAGCACCTTGGGATCACGGGCGCCACCGAACAGCTGGGCCTGGATCTCGATGCGCTCGGCCAGCTGCTTGAGGCTCTCGCTGCCCTGGGCGGCGACCAGGATCACTTCGGCGTCGAGGCTCTTGGCCAGCTGGGCGTTGATGCGTGCGGTGTAGTCGGAGTCGCGGGTCGGCACCATGCCCTCGACGATCACCACGTCCTTGCCGGCGGCGGCCTGCTGGAAGCGCTTGACCACTTCCTCGAGCAGCAGGTCCAGCTCGCCGTCGGCCAGCTGGCGCTCGACCTGGGCCAGCGGCAGCGCTTCGGGGCTGGCGAGGTTCAGGGTGCGCTCGACCAGCAGGCAGGAGCGCTCCTGGCCCTGGTCGATCGGGAAGGGCTGGGCGATCGGCTTGAAGAAGCCGACCTTCAGGCCGGCCTGCTCGAGGGCGCGGATCAGGCCGAGGCTGACGGAGTTGAGACCACCGCCGAAGCCGGTGGGAGCGAGGAACAGAGTGTGCATGGTTTCTCCTTGGGGGAGCTGGGTGCTCAGACTCTAGAAGGCGGGTTCGGGCGGGGGCCAGCAAGACGAAACCCGACGCCGGGAGGCAGTCGGGTTTCGGCGCTTGCTCAATCTCCGCTCGGCATACGGAGTCGCTCGGGCTCAGGCGTCGAGCAGGGCGAGGGTGTCGAGGGCGATCTGGCGCTCCTCGTTGGTCGGCACGACCATGATGCGCGGGCTGCCCTCGGCCTGGATCTCGCCGGCCACGCCGCGGGTGCAGCGGGCATTGGCCTCGGCGTCGACCTTGAAGCCGAACACCTTGAGATGGTCCAGGGTGCGCTCGCGCACGGCGGCGGAGTTCTCGCCGATGCCGCCGGTGAACACCAGGCCGTCCAGCTGCGGCAGGGCGCAGGACATGGCGGCCAGCGACTTGGCCAGGCGGTAGCAGAACACCTCGAAGGCCAGTACGGCGCCCGGGTGGCCGGCCTGGCGGGCTTCGGCCAGGGTGCGCATGTCGTTGGACAGGCCGGACAGACCCTTCAGGCCGCTTTCCTTGTTGAGCATGGCGTCGATCTTGGCCAGGTCCCAGCCCAGGGTGTTGTGCAGGAAGTTGTGCAGGCTGGGGTCGACGTCGCCGCTGCGGGTGCCCATCACCAGGCCTTCCAGCGGGGTCAGGCCCATGCTGGTGTCGCGGCTTTCGCCGTTGACCACCGCGCAGGTCGAGCAGCCGTTGCCCAGATGGGCGACCAGCCAGCTGCTGTTCTCCACCGGCAGGCCGGCCAGCTCGGCGGCGCGTTTGCTGACGTAGCGGTGGCTGGTGCCGTGGAAGCCGTAGCGGCGCACGCCGTGCTCGGTGTAGAGGAACTCCGGCACCGCGTAGCGATAGGCGTGTGCCGGCATGCTCTGGTGGAAGGCGGTGTCGAACACGCCGACCTGCGGCAGTTCGGGGAACAGGTTGATCGCCGCGTGGATGCCGCTCAGGTTGGCCGGGTTGTGCAGCGGCGCCAGCTGGATGTTGGCCTCGATGCCGGCCAGGGTGCTGTCGTTGAGCAGGGTGGAGGCGAAGAACTTCTCGCCGCCGTGCACCACGCGATGGCCGATGCCGTCCAGATGGCCGCCGGCGGCCTCCTCGACGCGCGGCAGGATCTGCGCGAGGGCGGCCTGGTGGTCGGCATCCGGAACGTTCACGCTCTCCTTGCCGGCGGCGCTCTCGAAGTGGATGACGGCTTCCGGGCTGCCGAGGCGTTCGGCCAGGCCCTGCAGCGGGAAGCTGCTCTGCGCTTCGTTCACCAGGGCGAACTTGATGGACGAGCTGCCGCAGTTGATCACCAGAATGTTGCGGGCGGACATTGGGGCTCCTGAAATCGTGTCGCGAGGGAGCCACGCGCACGCGTGGGTCACCTCAAGTTAACTTTTTATGGTTGGGGTGCCCGGCGTTCTTGTGGAACATGGACTGATCAGGGATGTCGTTATCCTGACATGCGGGGTTTGCAGCTGCCGTTCTTCTTTAGTCGAATCAAAACCCTCGCTAAGTAGGGGGCTTTGCGCGCTCTGGCACGGCCCCGGTGCGTGGCGGGCCGGGGGCATTTCCGGTAAGCTGTGCGGCCTTTCGAGAGTCCCCCGATGCGTGTTGCAGACTTCCATTTCGAGCTTCCCGACCGGCTGATCGCGCGCCACCCGCTGGCCGAGCGCCGCGCCAGCCGCCTGCTGGTGCTGGACGGCCCGAGCGGCGAGATCCGCCACCGCCAGTTCCCCGACCTGCTGGACTACCTGCGTCCCGGCGACCTGATGGTGTTCAACGACACCCGGGTGATCCCGGCGCGGCTGTTCGGCCAGAAGGCCTCCGGCGGTCGCCTGGAGATCCTCGTCGAGCGCCTGCTCGACGAGCGGCGCGTGCTGGCCCACGTGCGCGCCAGCAAGTCGCCCAAGCCGGGCAGCCTGATCCACATCGACGGCGGCGGCGAGGCCGAGATGCTCGCCCGCCACGACGCGCTGTTCGAGCTGCGCTTCGCCGAGCCGGTGCTGGCGCTGCTCGAGCGCGTCGGCCACATGCCGCTGCCGCCGTACATCGACCGCCCCGACGAGGACGCCGACCGCGAGCGCTACCAGACCGTCTACTCCGACAAGGGCAAGGCCGGTGCGGTGGCCGCGCCCACCGCCGGCCTGCACTTCGACGATGGTCTGCTCGCCGCGATCCGCGAAAAGGGCGTGGACACCGCCTTCGTCACCCTGCACGTCGGCGCCGGCACCTTCCAGCCGGTGCGCGTCGAGCGCATCGAGGACCACCACATGCACAGCGAGTGGCTGCAGGTCGGCCAGGACGTGGTGGATGCGGTGAACGCCTGCCGGGCGCGCGGCGGCCGGGTGGTCGCGGTGGGCACCACCAGCGTGCGCTCGCTGGAATCCGCGGCGCGCGATGGCGAGCTGAAGGCGTTTTCCGGCGACACCGACATCTTTCTCTACCCCGGGCGGCCGTTCCACGTGGTCGACGCCCTGGTCACCAACTTCCACCTGCCCGAGTCGACCCTGCTGATGCTGGTGTCGGCCTTCGCCGGCTACCCCGAGACCATGGCCGCCTACCGCGCGGCGGTGGAAGAGGGCTACCGCTTCTTCAGCTACGGCGACGCCATGTTCATCACCCGCAATCCCGCCCCGCGCGGCCCCGAGGAAACCCCATGAGCCACATGTCCTTCGAGCTGCTGGCCACCGACGGCAAGGCCCGTCGCGGCCGCCTGACCTTCCCCCGCGGGGTGGTCGAGACCCCGGCGTTCATGCCGGTCGGCACCTACGGTACGGTCAAGGGCATGCTGCCGCGCGACGTCGAGGCGATCGGCGCGCAGATCATCCTCGGCAACACCTTCCACCTGTGGCTGCGCCCGGGCACCGAGGTGATCAAGAAGCACGGCGATCTGCACGACTTCATGCAGTGGCACGGGCCGATCCTCACCGACTCCGGCGGCTTCCAGGTGTTCAGCCTGGGCGCGATGCGCAAGATCAAGGAGGAGGGCGTGTACTTCGCCTCGCCGGTGGACGGCGCCAAGGTGTTCATGGGGCCCGAGGAGTCGATGCAGGTGCAGCGCGAGCTGGGCTCGGACATCGTGATGATCTTCGACGAATGCACGCCGTACCCCGCCGACTTCGACACCGCCCGCAAGTCCATGGAGCTGTCGCTGCGCTGGGCGAAGCGCTCGAAGAACGCCCACGAGGGCAACCCCTCGGCGCTGTTCGGCATCGTCCAGGGCGGCATGCACGAGGAGCTGCGCCTGCGCTCGCTGGAAGGCCTCTTGGAGATCGGCTTCGACGGTCTGGCCATCGGCGGCCTGTCGGTGGGCGAGCCCAAGGAGGACATGATCCGCATCCTCGACTTCCTGCCCCCGCAGCTGCCGGCCGACAAGCCGCGCTACCTGATGGGCGTCGGCAAGCCCGAGGATCTGGTCGAGGGCGTGCGCCGCGGCGTCGACATGTTCGACTGCGTGATGCCGACGCGCAACGCACGCAACGGCCACCTGTTCACCGAGACCGGGGTGATCAAGATCCGCAACGCCGTGCACAAGCAGGACGACTCGCCGCTGGATCCGGCCTGCGACTGCTACACCTGTCGCAATTTCTCCCGCGCCTACCTGCATCATCTGGATAAATGCGGCGAAATGCTGGGTAGCATGCTGAATACCATTCACAACTTGCGACATTATCAGCGCCTGATGGCCGGTTTACGCGATGCCATCGCCCAAGGTACATTGGCCGCCTTTGTCGCCGACTTCTATGCGCGACGCGGCCTGCCGGTTCCGCCGCTGGACTGATTTCCACCCTTTTGCAGATCTTGCTACAGGAGTAGTACATGAGCTTTCTGATCGCCGCCGCCCATGCCGCCGACGCCGCTCCGGCCGGAGCCCCGCCGGGTGGCGAGTACATGCAGTTCCTGATGCTGGCCGGCTTCGTGGTCATCTTCTATCTGCTGATCTGGCGTCCCCAGGCCAAGCGCGCCAAGGAGCACAAGAACCTGCTCGCCGGCCTGCAGAAGGGTGACGAGGTGGTGACCTCCGGCGGCATCGCCGGCAAGGTGGTCAAGGTCGCCGACGACTTCGTGGTGCTCGAGGTTTCCGACAGCGTCGAGCTGAAGTTCCAGAAGATGGCCATTGCCGCCACCCTGCCCAAGGGCACTCTGAAGGCGATCTGAGTTTTCCTCCTTCCTAAATTCACGGGGCACGCAAGGTGCCCCGTGTTGCAAACGGGCTGTGTCATGCTCAACAAGTATCCCCTGTGGAAATATCTGCTGATCCTCGTGGTGCTCGGGATCGGCTTCATCTATTCCGCGCCCAACCTGTATCCCGACGATCCGGCCATCCAGCTCACCGGCGCCAGCACCGCGCTGAAGATCGAGCAGGCCGATGTCGCCCGCGCCGAGCAGGCGCTCAAGGACGCCGGCATCGCGGTCAAGGCCAGCAGTCTCGGCGACAAGGGGGCGCTGCTGCGCCTGACCCGCCAGGAAGACCAGCTGCCGGCCAAGGACGTGGTGCGCCGCGCTCTCGGCGACGACTACGTGGTGGCGCTGAACCTGGCGCAGACCACCCCCGACTGGCTGCGCAGCCTGGGCGCCAGCCCGATGAAGCTGGGTCTGGATCTGTCCGGTGGCGTGCACTTCCTCCTCGAAGTGGACATGGACAAGGCCGTCAGCGCGCGCATGAAGGTCTACGAGGGCGAGGTGAAGAGCCTGTTGCGCAAGGAGCGCCAGCGCTACCGCTCGCTGCCGCAGCAGGACGGTGCCATCCAGCTCGGCTTCAGCGACGCCGCTGCTGTGGAGCAGGCCGAGCGCGTGATCCGCAAGGACTTCCCGGACTTCGACGTGCAGCGCAGCGAGCGCAACGGCCTGCAGGTGCTGCGTCTGGCGCTGACCCAGGCCAAGCTGGCGGAGATCCGCGAGTACTCGATCAAGCAGAACCTCACCACCGTGCGCAACCGGGTCAACGAGCTGGGCGTCGCCGAGCCGCTGGTACAGCGCCAGGGCGCCAACCGCATCGTCGTCGAGCTGCCGGGCGTGCAGGACACCGCCGAAGCCAAGCGTATCCTCGGCAAGACCGCCAACCTCGAGTTCCGCCTGGCCGCCGAGGCCGACGCCCCGCGCGCCAGCACCGAATCCTTCGACTTCCGCCAGGAGGGCCGTCCGCCGGTCCAGCTGGAGCGCAGCGTGATCATCACCGGCGACCAGGTCACCGACGCCCAGGCCAGCTTCGACGAGAACGGCCGGCCGCAGGTCAACATCCGCCTCGACGGCCACGGCGGCGAGCTGATGAACCGCGCCACCCGCAACAACGTCGGCCGCAGCATGGCGGTGGTGTTCATCGAGCAGAAGCCGGTGACCCGCTACGTCAAGCAGATGGTCGACGGTGTGGAGAAGGAAGTGCCGGTTTCCGCCTTCAAGGAGGAGAAGCAGGTGATCAGCCTGGCGACCATCCAGTCGGCGCTGGGCAACAGCTTCCGCATCACCGGCCTCGACGGTCCGGGCGAGTCCTCCGAGCTGGCCCTGCTGCTGCGCGCCGGCGGCCTGGCCGCACCGATGTACTTCGCCGAGGAGCGCACCATCGGCCCGAGCCTGGGCGCGGAGAACATCGAGCTGGGCATCCAGGCCTCGCTGTGGGGCTTCCTGTTCGTCGCCCTGTTCATCGTTGCTATCTACAAGTTCTTCGGCATCCTCGCCACCGTGGCGCTGGGCTTCAACATGGTGGTGCTGCTGGCGCTGATGTCGCTGCTCGGAGCGACCCTGACCCTGCCCGGCATCGCCGGTATCGTGCTGACCATGGGCATGGCGGTGGACGCCAACGTGCTGATCTTCTCGCGTATCCGCGAGGAAATCGCCAACGGCATGGCGATCCAGCGCGCGATCCACGAGGGCTTCGACCGCGCCTTCTCGGCGATTCTCGACGGCAACCTGACCACCCTGCTGGTCGGCGCCATCCTGTTCGCCATGGGCACCGGTCCGATCAAGGGCTTCGCCGTGACCATGTCGCTGGGCATCCTGACCTCCATGTTCACCGCGATCTATGTGACTCGTGCGATGGTCAACGTGCTCTACGGTGGCCGCAATCTCAAGAAGCTGTGGATCTGAGGACTGCCTGAATGAAACGTGTGATTAACTTCATGGGCATCCGGCACGTCGCCTTCGCGCTGACCGTGCTGCTGACCCTGGCTTCGCTGGCCAGTCTGGCGATCAAGGGGCTGAACTTCGGCCTCGACTTTACCGGCGGCACCCTGGTCGAGCTGGCCTACGAGCAGCCGGCGCAGCTCGACAAGGTGCGTGGCCAGCTGCGCGAGGCCGGCTATCCGGATGCGGTGGTGCAGAGCTTCGGCGCCACCACCGACGTGCTGGTGCGCCTGCAGGGCGATGATCCGCTGCTGGGCAACCAGCTGGCGGAAGGCCTGCGCAAGGTCAGTGCCGATACGCCTTTCACCCTCAAGCGCGTCGAGTTCGTCGGCCCGCAGGTGGGCGAGGAGCTGCGCGACCAGGGTGGCCTGGGCATGCTGCTGGCGCTCGGCGGCATCCTGGTCTACGTGGCCTTCCGCTTCCAGTGGAAGTTCGGCTTCGGCGCCATCGTCTCGCTGATCCACGACGTGATCGTCACCCTCGGGGTGTTCAGCTTCTTCGAGATCCCCTTCGACCTGACCGTGCTGGCGGCGGTGCTGGCGATCATCGGCTACTCGCTGAACGACACCATCGTGGTGTTCGACCGCATCCGCGAGAACTTCCGCCTGCTGCGCAAGACCGAGCTGATCGACAACATCAACATCTCCACCACGCAGACCCTGCTGCGCACCCTGGCCACCTCGATCTCCACCCTGCTGGCGGTGGTGGCGCTGATGGTGTTCGGCGGCGAGAACCTGTGGGGTTTCTCCCTGGCGCTGCTGATCGGCGTGGGTGCGGGTACGTACTCCTCCGTGTACATCGCCAGCATCTGCCTGATCTGGCTGAAGCTGACCCGCGAGGACCTGATCCCGCCGGTGGTCGAGGACGCGGTCGACGAGCGGCCGTAAGCTGCGCCTCGCCCATGAAGAAAGCGCCTTTGGGCGCTTTTTTCATGTCCGGCTTTCTGCCGGCGATAAAAAACCCGGCACCAGGGCCGGGTTTTTCTGGCGCAGCGCGCTCAGCGCTTGAGCGCCGGCGGCAGGTGCGGCTGGATGGCGGTCAGCACGGCCTTGAAGCACTTGGTGTTGCCGGCGACGATGTGGCCCTTGTCGAGGAACTCGTGGCCGCCGGTGAAGTCGCTGGTCAGGCCGCCGGCTTCCTGCACCAGCAGGGCGCCGGCCGCCATGTCCCACTCGGACAGGCCGAACTCCCAGAAGGCGTCGAAGCGCCCGGCGGCGACGTAGGCCAGGTCCAGGCTGGCGGCGCCGGCGCGGCGGATGCCGGCGGTCTGGCCGACCAGGCTGCGGAACATGCCCAGGTAGCTGTCCAGGTGGTCGAGCTGGCTGTCGCGGAACGGGAAGCCGGTGCCGAGCAGGGCGCCTTCCAGGCCCTTGCGGTTGCTGACGCGGATGCGCCGGCCGTTGAGCGCCGCGCCGCGGCCGCGGCTGGCGGTGAACTCCTCCTGGCGCACCGGGTCGAGGACCACGGCGTGCTCGACGCGGCCGCGGTACTTGCAGGCGATGCTCACCGCGAAGTGCGGCAGGCCGTGGATGAAGTTGGTGGTGCCGTCCAGCGGGTCGATGACCCACAGGTAGTCGGCGCCGTCGCCCTGGCCCGGCTGCAGCCCGCTTTCCTCGGCGAGGATGCCGTGGTTGGGGTAGGCCTTGCGCAGCACGCTGATGATGGTCTGCTCGGCCGCGCGGTCGACCTCGGTCACGTAGTCCTTGGCGTCCTTCTCGTTGACCGAGAGTGCATCCAGGCGTTCGATCGAGCGGAAGATGAGTTCGCCGGCACTGCGGGCCGCGCGCAGCGCGATATTCAGCATGGGCTGCATGGAGGGGTCACCTGGGCTGTTAAAGAAAGCCGGCCATTCTAGCAGAAAAGCCCTCGCCATGAAGGGCGCGTGGCGCCGGCGGCGACGCTTGGGTAAGATTCGGCTCCTTTTCAGGTTCATGGTGGGAGAGCGAGCGTGCTCGACAGGATTCGCGTGGTGCTGGTCAATACCAGCCATCCGGGCAACATCGGCGGGACGGCGCGGGCCATGAAGAACATGGGGCTGTCGAAACTGGTGCTGGTGCAGCCCGAGGAATTTCCCAGCGGCGAGGCCAACGCACGGGCCTCCGGCGCCACCGACATCCTCGAGGCGGCGGTGGTGGTCGACACGCTGGAGCAGGCGCTGGCCGGCTGCAGTCTGGTGCTCGGCACCAGCGCGCGCGACCGGCGCATTCCCTGGCCGCTCCTCGATCCGCGCGAGTGCGCGCAGAAGAGCCTCGAGCACGTCGAGCTGGGCGGCGAGGTGGCGCTGGTGTTCGGCCGCGAGTACGCCGGGCTGACCAACGAGGAGCTGCAGCGCTGCCAGTACCACGTGCACATCCCTTCCAATCCCGAGTTCAGTTCGCTGAACCTGGCCACCGCGGTGCAGGTGCTGGCCTACGAGGTGCGCATGGACTGGCTGGCCCGCCAGGGGCGGCCGACCAAGGTGGAGAAGCTGGAGACCACCGCCATGCTCGATGCGGTGCCGGTCACCGCCGACGAGCTGGAGCTGTACTATAGGCACCTCGAGGAGACCCTGGTGGCGATCGACTTCCTCGATCCCGAGAAGCCGCGCCACCTGATGGCGCGCCTGCGGCGCCTGTACGGCCGGGCCGGCATCAGCAAGCTGGAAATGAACATCCTGCGCGGTATCCTCACCGAAACCCAGAAGGCGGCCCGCGGCGAGTCGCACAAGCGGAGAAATGACTGATGTTCGAGCGCATGCGAGAAGACATCCAGAGCGTGTTCCATCGCGACCCGGCGGCACGAAACACCCTCGAGGTGCTGGTCTGCTACCCCGGCCTGCACGCCATCTGGCTGCATCGCGTGGCGCACTGGCTGTGGAGCGCCGACTGGAAGCTGCTGGCGCGCTTCGTCTCGCACCTCAGCCGCTGGCTGACCGGCATCGAGATCCATCCGGGGGCGCGGATCGGCCGGCGCTTCTTCATCGATCACGGCATGGGCATCGTCATCGGCGAGACCGCCGAGATCGGCGACGACGTCACCCTCTACCACGGCGTGACCCTGGGCGGCACCAGCTGGAACAAGGGCAAGCGCCATCCGACCCTGGAGGACGGCGTGATCGTCGGCGCCGGGGCGAAGATCCTCGGTCCGTTCACCGTCGGCGCCGGCGCCAAGATCGGCTCCAATGCGGTGGTCACTCGCGCCGTGCCGGCGGGCGCCACCGCGGTGGGCATTCCCGGGCGGATCATCGTCAAGGCCGATGACGAGCAGGAAGCGCGGCGCAAGGCGATGGCCGAGAAGATCGGCTTCGATGCCTACGGCGTCAGCGAGGACATGCCCGATCCGGTGGCGCGCGCCATCGGCCAGCTGCTCGATCACCTGCAGGCGGTCGACGGGCGCCTGGAAGGCATGTGCAAGGCGCTCACCGCGCTGGGCAGCGACTACTGCGCCAAGGAGCTGCCGGCGCTGCGCGACGAGGACTTCGCCGGGGTCAAGCCGGCGGCCGTCGATGCCGCCGGCCAGGCCGAGCCGGCACCGCCGCGGGCGCACGATTGAGGTGCGCGGGCCGGGGAACTGCTATAAGATCCCCGGCTCCGCTATGCGGTCAGGCTATTCCGACTGAAACGCTCGGTCTTTTAGTTGACTGCTTTGCTCGGAAAACTGCATACTCTGCGCACTTTCCGAATCATCGTGGTGCAAGCCCATGCGACTGACCACCAAGGGCCGTTACGCCGTGACAGCCATGCTCGATCTCGCGCTGCATGCGCAGAACGGGCCGGTGTCCCTCGCCGACATTTCCGAGCGCCAGGGCATTTCCCTGTCCTATCTCGAACAGCTGTTCGCCAAGCTGCGGCGCGGCAGTCTGGTCACCAGCGTGCGCGGCCCGGGCGGCGGCTATCAGCTGTCGCGCGACATGGCCAGCATCGACGTGGCCCAGGTCATCGACGCCGTCAACGAGTCGGTCGACGCCACCCGCTGCCAGGGGCTCGGCGGCTGCCACGAAGGCGATACCTGCCTGACCCACCACCTGTGGTGCGGCCTGAGCGACCGGATCCACGAATTCCTCAGCGGCATCAGCCTGGCCGACCTGGTGCGCAACCAGGAAGTGCAGAGCGTCGCGCAGCGCCAGGATCAGCGTTGCCTGCAAGGCAAGGGGATGCCGTCCAGCCCGCTTGAAAAGATCGAAGCGTCCGCCATCGACTGATGCCGCGGTTGCCAGCCTGACAGGAGAGACCTGATGAAATTGCCGATCTACCTGGATTATTCCGCGACCACGCCGGCCGATCCGCGCGTGGCGCAGAAGCTGTGCGAGTGCCTGACCATGGACGGCAACTTCGGCAACCCGGCCTCGCGCTCCCACCTGTTCGGCTGGAAGGCCGAGGAGGCGGTGGAGAACGCCCGCCGTCAGGTGGCCGAACTGGTCAACGCCGACCCGCGCGAGATCGTCTGGACCTCCGGCGCCACCGAGTCCGACAACCTGGCGATCAAGGGCGTCGCGCACTTCTACGCCAGCAAGGGCAAGCACATCGTCACCTCGAAGATCGAGCACAAGGCGGTGCTGGACACCACCCGCCAGCTGGAGCGCGAAGGCTTCGAGGTCACCTACCTGGAGCCGGGCGAGGACGGCATCATCACCCCGGCGATGGTCGAGGCGGCGCTGCGCGACGACACCATCCTGGTCTCGGTGATGCACGTCAACAACGAGATCGGCACCATCAACGACATCGCCGCCATCGGCGAGCTGACCCGCGCCCGCGGCATCCTGTTCCACGTCGACGCGGCGCAGTCCACCGGCAAGGTGGCGATCGACCTGGAAGCGATGAAGGTCGACCTGATGTCCTTCTCCGCGCACAAGACCTACGGTCCCAAGGGCATCGGCGCCCTCTACGTGCGCCGCAAGCCGCGCGTGCGCCTCGAGGCGCAGATGCACGGCGGCGGTCACGAGCGCGGCATGCGCTCGGGCACCCTGGCCACCCACCAGATCGTCGGCATGGGCGAGGCCTTCCGCATCGCCAAGGAAGAGATGGCCGCCGAGAACGTGCGCATCAAGGCGCTGGCCGAGCGTTTCCTGGCCCACCTGGAAGGCATGGAAGAGGTCTATCTGAACGGCTGCCGCGAGCAGCGCGTGCCGCACAACCTCAACCTGAGCTTCAACTACGTCGAGGGCGAGTCGCTGATCATGGCGCTCAAGGACCTCGCCGTGTCCTCCGGCTCCGCGTGCACCTCGGCCTCCCTGGAGCCGTCCTACGTGCTGCGCGCCCTGGGCCGCAACGACGAACTGGCGCACAGCTCGATCCGCTTCACCTTCGGCCGCTTCACCAGCGAGGCGGAAGTCGACTACGCCGCCGCCAAGGTGCGCGAGGCGGTGACCAAGCTGCGCGAGCTGTCGCCGCTGTGGGACATGTTCAAAGAAGGCGTCGACCTGTCCAAGGTCGAGTGGCAGGCGCACTGACGCCGTACCGATTCAGCGAGGATTACCGCCATGGCATACAGTGACAAGGTCATCGACCACTACGAAAACCCGCGCAACGTCGGCAAGCTCGACGCCGAGGACCCGGACGTCGGTACCGGCATGGTCGGCGCGCCGGCCTGCGGCGACGTGATGCGCCTGCAGATCAAGGTCAATGACGAGGGCGTCATCGAGGACGCCAAGTTCAAGACCTACGGCTGCGGTTCGGCGATCGCCTCCAGCTCCCTGGCCACCGAGTGGATGAAGGGCAAGACCCTGGACGAGGCGGAAAGCATCAAGAACACCCAGCTGGCCGAGGAACTGGCCCTGCCGCCGGTGAAGATCCACTGCTCGGTGCTCGCCGAGGACGCCATCAAGGCGGCCGTGCGCGACTACAAGCAGAAGAAAGGCCTGATCTGAGGAGCACGCCCATGGCCATCAGCATGACCGAAGCCGCCGCACAGCACGTTCGCCGTTCGCTGGAAGGGCGGGGCAAGGGCGAGGGCATCCGTCTCGGGGTGCGCACCACCGGCTGCTCCGGTCTGGCCTACGTGCTGGAGTTCGTCGACGAGCAGGCGCCCGAGGATCTGGTGTTCGAGAACTTCGGGGTCAAGGTGTTCATCGACCCGAAGAGCCTGGCCTACCTGGACGGCACCGAACTCGACTTCACCCGCGAGGGGCTGAACGAAGGCTTCAAGTTCAACAACCCCAACGTGCGCGGCGAGTGCGGCTGCGGCGAAAGCTTCAACGTCTGAGGATCGCCGTGAGCACCTGCCACTTCGCCCTGTTCGACCTGCAGCCGGCCTTCGTCCTCGATCTCGACCAGCTCGGCGTGCGCTACCGCGAGCTGGCCCGCGAGACCCATCCGGACCGCTTCGCCGATGCCGCGCCGCGCGAGCAGCGCCAGGCGCTGGAGCGCGCCGCCCAGCTCAACGACGCCTACCAGACGCTGAAGAGCCCGAGCCGGCGCGCCCGCTACCTGCTCGGCCTGCGCGGCGAGGTCCTGCCGCTGGAAGCCACCGTGCAGGATCCCGAGTTCCTCCTGCAGCAGATGCAGCTGCGCGAGGAGCTGGAGGAGTTGCAGGACAGCGCCGACCTGGCGGGGGTGGCCGCCTTCAAGCGCCGCCTCAAGGCCGCCCAGGGCGAGCTGGAGCAGGGCTTCGCCGCCTGCTGGGACGACCCCGCCGAACGCGAGCAGGCCGAGCGCCTGATGCGCCGCATGCAGTTCCTCGACAAGCTGGCCCTCGAGGTCCGCGAGCTGGAAGAGCGCCTCGACGATTAACCCGCGCCTCCTGCGAGGGAGGTGCCTGATAACGCGAAGACCATGGCCCTACTGCAGATTGCCGAACCGGGACAGAGCCCCCAGCCGCACCAGCGTCGCCTGGCGGTGGGCATCGACCTCGGTACCACCAATTCCCTGGTCGCTGCCGTGCGCAGCGGCCGGACCGCGCCGCTGCCGGATGCGCAGGGGCGGGTCATCCTGCCTTCCGCGGTGCGCTACCTGGCTGGCGGCCTCGAAGTCGGCCACGCTGCCGTTGCCGCCGCCGCCAGCGATCCGCTGAACAGCATCATCTCGGTCAAGCGCCTGATGGGTCGCGGCCTGGCCGACGTCAAGCAGCTCGGCCAGCAGCTGCCCTACCGCTTCGTCGCCGGCGACTCGCAGATGCCGTTCCTTGACACCGTGCAGGGGCCGAAGAGTCCGGTGGAAGTCTCCGCCGACATCCTGCGCGCCCTGCGCGAGCGTGCCGAGGCGACCCTCGGTGGCGAGCTGGTCGGCGCGGTGATCACCGTGCCGGCCTACTTCGACGACGCCCAGCGCCAGGCCACCAAGGACGCCGCGCGCCTGGCCGGCCTCAACGTGCTGCGCCTGCTCAACGAGCCGACCGCCGCGGCGGTGGCCTACGGCCTCGACAAGGGCGCCGAAGGGGTGATCGCCATCTACGATCTGGGTGGCGGCACCTTCGACATCTCCATCCTTCGCCTGACCCGCGGCGTGTTCGAGGTGCTGGCCACCGGCGGCGACAGCGCCCTCGGCGGCGACGACTTCGACCACGCCATCGCCGGCTGGATCATCGAGCAGGCCGGGCTGTCCGCCGACCTCGATCCGGGCGCCCAGCGCCACCTGCTGCAGGTCGCCTGCGCCGCCAAGGAAGCGCTGACCGATGCCGGGGAAGTGACCGTCAGTCACGGCGACTGGTCCGGCACGCTGAGCCGCGCGCAGTTCGACGCGCTGATCGAGCCGCTGCTGGCGCGCAGCCTCAAGGCCTGCCGCCGCGCGGTGCGCGACGCCGGCATCGAGCTGGACGAGGTCGAGGCGGTGGTCATGGTCGGCGGCTCGACCCGCGTGCCGCGCGTGCGCGAGGCGGTGGGTGAGCTGTTCGGCCGCACCCCGCTGACCGACATCGACCCCGACGAGGTGGTGGCCATCGGCGCCGCCATCCAGGCCGACACCCTGGCCGGCAACAAGCAGGGCGAGGAACTGCTGCTGCTCGACGTCATCCCGCTGTCGCTGGGTCTCGAGACCATGGGCGGGCTGATGGAGAAGGTGATCGCGCGCAACACCACCATCCCGGTGGCGCGCGGCCAGGAGTTCACCACCTACAAGGATGGCCAGACGGCCATGATGATCCACGTGCTGCAGGGCGAGCGCGAGCTGGTCAGCGACTGCCGCTCGCTGGCGCGCTTCGAGCTGCGCGGCATCCCGCCGATGGTCGCCGGCGCGGCGAAGATCCGCGTGACCTTCCAGGTCGACGCCGACGGCCTGCTCGGGGTCACCGCCCGCGAGCTGAGCTCCGGCGTCGAGGCGAGCATCCAGGTCAAGCCGTCCTACGGTCTCAGCGACACCGAGATCGCCCGCATGCTGCAGGACTCCTTCGCCCACGCCGGCGAGGACAAGGCCGCCCGCGCCCTGCGCGAGCAGCAGGTTGAGGCCGAGCGCCTGCTCGAGGCCGTGCAGGCGGCGCTGGCCGCCGATGGCGAGCGCCTGCTGGAGGCCGACGAGCGCGCCATGATCGACCACGAAATGCAGGTGCTGCGCGAACTGGCCGCCAGCAGCGATACCGCTGCCATCGAGCGCCAGGTGCGCCGCCTGTCCCAGGTCACCGACGCCTTCGCCGCCCGGCGCATGGACGCCAGCGTCAAGGCCGCCCTGGCCGGTCGCCAGCTCAACGAAATCGAGGAATAAGCCATGCCGCAGATCGTCTTTCTGCCCAACGCCGAGCATTGCCCGGAGGGCGCGGTGGTCGAGGCCAAGACCGGCGAGACCATCATCGAGGCCGCGCTGCGCAACGACATCGACATCGTGCACGCCTGCGAGATGTCCTGCGCCTGCACCACCTGCCACGTGATCGTGCGCGAGGGCTTCAATTCGCTGGAACCGTCCGACGAACTGGAGGACGACATGCTCGACAAGGCCTGGGGGCTGGAGCCGGAATCGCGGCTGTCCTGCCAGGCGCGGGTCGGCAAGGAGGATCTGGTGGTGGAGATTCCCAAGTACACCATCAACCAGGTCAACGAGAGCCACTGACTGCGGAGCCGCCCCATGAGCCTGAAATGGACCGATGTGCTGGAGATCGCCATCCAACTGGCCGACAGCAAGCCGGAGGTCGATCCGCGCTACGTCAACTTCGTCGACCTGCACCGCTGGGTGATGGCCCTGCCGGAGTTCGCCGACGATCCCCAGCGCGGCGGCGAGAAGGTGCTGGAGGCCATCCAGGCGGCCTGGATCGAAGAGGCCGAGTAAGCGCCGGGCTCCAGGCGGCAGGGTGGAAAACGCGCACCGCGATTTTCCACCGCTGCCCCCGCGCAGGGGCACCACCCGGCGCGCCGGTACGCATTTCACAGCAACCCGCGTATAATCCGCGGGTTTCGTTTATCGGACTTCCTGCGCGCTGCCTCGCCTGCCGATGGCGGCGCGCTCCGGTTTAACCGTCAACCCTGCCTTCCGGAGTTATTCCATGGCCCTGCAACGCACCTTCTCCATCATCAAGCCCGATGCCGTCGCCAAGAACGTGATCGGCGAAATCACCACCCGTTTCGAGAAGGCCGGCCTGCGCGTCGTCGCTTCCAAGATGGTCCAGCTGTCCGAGCGCGAAGCCGCCGGCTTCTACGCCGAGCACAGCGAGCGCGGCTTCTTCAAGGATCTGGTCGCCTTCATGACCTCCGGTCCGGTCATCGTCCAGGTGCTGGAAGGCGAAGACGCCGTCCTGAAGAACCGCGAGCTGATGGGCGCCACCAACCCGAAGGAAGCCGCTGCCGGCACCATCCGCGCCGACTTCGCCGTCTCCATCGACGAGAACGCCGTGCACGGTTCCGACTCCGAGGCTTCCGCTGCCCGCGAGATCGCCTACTTCTTCTCCGCTACCGAGCTGTGCAACCGCATCCGCTAAGCGCGGAACGGTGAGGGTGAATCCATGACTGCAACGACTGGCAAGGTTAACCTGCTGGGGCTGACCCAGCCGCAGCTGGAACGGTTCTTCGAGTCCATCGGCGAGAAGCGCTTCCGTGCCGGCCAGGTGATGAAATGGATTCACCACTTTGGCGCCGAAGACTTCGACGCCATGACCAATCTCGGCAAGGCCCTGCGCGAAAAGCTCAAGGCCTGTGCCGAGATCCGCGGTCCCGAGATCGTCAGCGAGGACATCTCCAGCGACGGCACCCGCAAGTGGGTGGTGCGCGTGGCGTCCGGCAGCTGCGTCGAGACCGTGTACATCCCGCAGGGCGGCCGCGGCACCCTGTGCGTGTCCTCGCAGGCCGGCTGCGCGCTGGACTGCAGCTTCTGCTCGACCGGCAAGCAGGGTTTCAACAGCGACCTGACCAGCGCCGAGATCATCGGCCAGGTGTGGATCGCCAACAAATCCTTCGGCACCGTGCCGGCCAAGATCGACCGCGCCATCACCAACGTGGTGATGATGGGCATGGGCGAGCCGCTGCTGAACTTCGACAACGCGGTCGCCGCCATGCAGATCATGATGGACGACCTCGGCTACGGCATCTCCAAGCGCAAGGTGACCCTGTCCACCTCGGGCGTCGCGCCGATGATCGACGAGCTGGCCAAGGTGATCGACGTGTCCCTGGCGCTGTCGCTGCACGCGCCCAACGACGAGCTGCGCAACCAGCTGGTGCCGATCAACAAGAAGTACCCGCTGGCCGTGGTGCTGGACGCCTGCAAGCGCTACATCTCCGGCCTCGGCGAGAAGCGCGTGCTCACCGTCGAGTACACCCTGCTCAAGGACGTCAACGACCAGCCCGAGCATGCGGCGCAGATGATCGCGCTGCTCAAGGATTTTCCTTGCAAGATCAACCTGATTCCGTTTAATCCGTTCCCCCATTCCGGTTACGAGCGGCCGAGCAACAATGCCATCCGCCGCTTCCAGGACCTGCTGCACCACGCCGGGCACAACGTCACCGTGCGCACTACCCGCGGCGACGACATCGATGCCGCCTGCGGTCAGTTGGTCGGCCAGGTGCAGGATCGCACCCGGCGCAGCGAGCGCTACATCGCGGTGCGCCAGCTGGAGAGCGAAGGCGACCAGCCCCGTTCCGTCGCACCGGGAAACTGACGAGGGAGTTCGTGCATGATGCTGTTGCGTACCACGATGGTCCTGCTGCTCGGCGGCCTGCTGACTGCCTGCGTGTCGACGGGGCATCAGGACCCGCTGAAGACCGCCGAGGGGCGTGAGGCGGCGCGCGATGCCTATGTCAAGCTGGGCATCGGCTACCTGCAGAAGGGCAATACCGAGCAGGCCAAGGTGCCGCTCAAGCAGGCGCTGGAGCTGGACGCCTCCAATGCCGACGCCCACGCCGCGCTGGCCCTGGTGTTCCAGACCGAGATGGAGCCCACGCTGGCCGACGAGCACTACCGCAAGGCGCTGTCGGCGCGCCGCGACGCGCGCATCCTCAACAACTACGGCAGCTTCCTGTTCGAGCAGCAGCGCTACCAGGACGCCTACGCGCGCTTCCAGGAGGCCGCCGAGGACAACCTCTATCCGGAGCGCTCGCGGGTCTACGAGAACCTCGGCCTGACCTCGCTGCGGCTCGGCCAGCGCCCGCAGGCGCTGCAGCACTTCGAGAAGTCGCTGCGCCTGAACCGCAACCAGCCGCGCGTGCTGCTGGAGATGGCCCAGCTGTCGTTCGAGGACCGCCAGTACGTGCCGGCGCGCGGCTACTACGAGCGCTACCTGGCCCTCAAGGGGCCGCAGGACGCCCGCAGCCTGCTGCTCGGCATCCGCCTGGCCAAGGTCTTCGAGGATCGCGACCGCGCTTCCAACTACGCCATGCAGCTGCGTCGCCTGTACCCGGGCACCGCTGAATACCGGCAATATCTCGCGGAGCAACAATGACCATGTCGCACATCGAAGCGGTGGGCGCGTCCTCGCGCAGCAATCCTGGCGAAATCCTCCGCCAGGCGCGGGAGGAGAAGGGCTGGCAGCTGGCCGAGGTGGCCGCCCAGCTCAACCTGACCGCTCATTCCCTGGCCCAGCTGGAAGCCGGCGAGTTTGACCGCCTGCCCGGGCACACCTTCGCCCGCGGCTACGTGCGGGCCTATGCCAAGCTGCTCGGCCTCGACCAGGCCGAACTGGTCGGCATCTTCGACCACTACACCGGCACCGACGCCACCGGCAGCACCGTGCACAGCCTCGGCCATGTGCCCGAGCCGCTGCGCCTGTCGCGCACCGTGCTGCGCCTGGCCAGCGCCGTGCTGCTGCTGCTGCTGCTGGTGCTCGGCTACTTCTGGTGGCAGGAGCGTCCGGAGCGTCTGGCCGACCTCGGCGCGCTCGGCCTCAAGCACATCGAGGTGGAGAGCGCCGACGGCACCACCGAGCTGCACCCGCTCGACGAACCCGAAGACCAGGCGGTGGCCGAGGCCCTGCAGGGCGAGCCGACGCTGGCGCCGATCCCGGCCGAGGCCGGCGGCGAGGGTGCCGAGCCAGCCGCCGCCGATCCGGCGGCTCCGGCCCTGCCGGCGACCCCGCCCGCCCTGACGGCGACTCCGCCGGCCCCGGCCGGCGAAAGCGCGTCGGCCACCCAGCCGACCGCGGTCGCCGCCCAGGCCGTGGCGCCGACCCCGGTCGCCGGCGCGTTGCCCGCGCCCGCCGTCGCCCCCGCTGCCGAGGCCCCGCCCGCGGCCGAGCCCGCGGCGCCTGCGCCGCAGGTCGCTGCCGGCGAGGGCCTGGTGCAGCTCAGCTTCACCGCCGACTGCTGGACCCAGGTCACCGACGCCAACGGCCGGGTGCTGGTCAGCACCGTCAAGCGCGCCGGCGACAGCCTGCAGCTGGCCGGCAAGGCGCCGCTCGAACTGCGCCTGGGCAATGCCCGGGTCGCCCAGGTGCGCTACAACGGCGAGCCGGTCGAGCACCGCAAGAACATGACCGCCAGCGGCACCGCCCGCATCAAGCTGGGACAGTAACATGCACTGCCATTCCCCGATTGTGCGCCGCAAGTCGCGGCAGATCCGCGTCGGCTCGGTACTGGTCGGCGGCGATGCGCCGATCTCGGTGCAGAGCATGACCAACACCGACACCTGCGACGTCGCCGCCACCGTGGCGCAGATCCGCCGCCTGGAAGACGCCGGTGCCGACATCGTGCGCGTCTCGGTGCCCGACATGGACGCCGCCGAGGCCTTCGGCCGCATCAAGCAGCAGGTCCGCGTGCCGCTGGTCGCCGACATCCACTTCGACTACCGGATCGCCCTGCGCGTTGCCGAGCTGGGCGTCGACTGCCTGCGCATCAACCCGGGCAACATCGGCCGCGAGGACCGCGTGCGCGCGGTGGTCGATGCCGCCCGCGACAAGGGCATCCCGATCCGCATCGGCGTCAACGCCGGTTCCCTGGAGAAGGACCTGCAGAAGAAGTACGGCGAGCCGACTCCCGAGGCGCTGGTCGAGTCGGCCCTGCGCCATGTCGACCATCTCGACCGTCTGGACTTCCAGGACTTCAAGGTCAGCGTCAAGGCCTCCGACGTGTTCATGGCGGTCGGTGCCTACCGCCTGCTCGCCGGGCAGATCGAGCAGCCGCTGCACCTGGGCATCACCGAGGCCGGCGGCCTGCGCTCGGGCACCGTGAAGTCGGCGGTGGGCCTGGGCATGCTGCTCGCCGAGGGCATCGGCGACACCATCCGCGTGTCGCTGGCCGCCGATCCGGTCGAGGAGATCAAGGTCGGCTTCGACATCCTCAAGTCGCTGCACCTGCGTTCGCGCGGCATCAACTTCATCGCCTGCCCGAGCTGCTCGCGGCAGAACTTCGACGTGGTCAAGACCATGAACGAGCTGGAGCAGCGCGTCGAGGACCTGCTGGTGCCGCTCGACGTGGCGGTGATCGGCTGCGTGGTCAACGGCCCGGGCGAAGCCAAGGAGGCCCACGTCGGCCTCACCGGCGGCACCCCGAACCTGGTCTACATCGACGGCAAGCCGGCGCACAAGCTGGACAACGACAACCTGGTCGACGAGCTGGAGAAGCTGATCCGCCAGAAGGCGGCGGAGAAGGCTGCGGCCGACGCCAGCCTGATCGCCCGCAGCTAAGGAATTTCCGTGAGCAAGAACATCCAGGCCATCCGTGGCATGAACGACATCCTGCCGGAGCAGACCCCGCTCTGGCGCCATCTCGAGAACAGCGTCGCCGGCCTGCTCGACGGCTACGGCTACCGGCAGATCCGCATGCCGATCGTCGAGTTCACCGACCTGTTCAAGCGCTCCATCGGCGAGGTCACCGACATCGTCGAGAAGGAGATGTACACCTTCGAGGACCGCAACGGCGACTCGCTGACCCTGCGCCCGGAAGGCACAGCCTCCTGCGTGCGCGCGGTGCAGGAGCACGGCCTGATCGGCGGCGGCCAGCCGCAGAAGCTGTGGTACATCGGCCCGATGTTCCGCCACGAGCGCCCGCAGAAAGGCCGCTACCGCCAGTTCCACCAGATCGGCGTGGAGCTGTTCAACTTCGACGGCCCGGACGTCGACGCCGAGCTGATCGTGCTGACCTGGCGCCTGTGGGGCGTGCTGGGCATCCGCGACGCGGTGCAGCTGGAGCTCAACAGCCTGGGCAGCAGCGACGACCGCGCGCGCTACCGCGAGGCGCTGGTCGAGTACCTGTCGGCGCGCTTCGAGCAGCTCGACGAGGACAGCCAGCGCCGTCTGGCCAGCAACCCGCTGCGCATCCTCGACAGCAAGAATCCGGATACCCAGGCGCTGCTGGTCGACGCCCCCAAGCTGGCCGACTACCTGTCCGAGGAGTCGCGCGTGCACTTCGCGGGCCTGAAGGCGCGTCTGGACGCCGCTGGCATCCCCTACGTGCTCAATCCCAAGCTGGTGCGCGGCCTCGACTACTACGGCAAGACCGTGTTCGAGTGGACCACCGACAAGCTCGGCGCCCAGGGCACCGTGTGCGCCGGCGGCCGCTACGACGGCCTGGTCGAGCAGCTCGGCGGCAAGCCGACCCCGGCGGTGGGCTTCGCCATGGGCGTCGAGCGCCTGGTGCTGCTGATCGAGACCCTCGACAAGGTGCCGGCCGAACTGGCCCGCCAGGTCGACGTCTACCTGGCCGCCTTCGGCGAGGCCGCCGAACTGGCCGCGCTGAAGCTCTCCGAGCAACTGCGCGACGCCGTGCCGGGCCTGCGCCTGGTGGTCAACGCCGGCGCCGGCAGCTTCAAGAGCCAGCTGAAGAAGGCCGACAAGAGCGGTGCGCTGTTCGCCCTGATCCTCGGCGAGGACGAGCTGAACCAGCAGGTGGTCGGCGTCAAGCCGCTGCGCGGCGATGCCGCCCAGCAAACCATTGCCTGGGATGCGCTGAGCGCGCATCTCGCGGCTTGCCTGGCGCAAGCCTGAACCTGAATCGATCTAGGGAGTGACCGCGGTGACCTCGCGTACCGAAGAAGAAGAACTGGCGGTAATCAGGGACTGGTGGCAGCGCAACGGCAAGCCGCTGCTGGTCGGCGGCGCCCTGGCGCTGGTCGGCGTGTTCGGCTGGCAGGCCTGGCAGAACCACCAGGCCAACCAGAGCTACGCCGCCTCCGCGCTCTACCAGCAGCTGGTGGACGTCACCCTGAGCGCTCCGGGCGAGCCGGATGCCGGCAAGGTCAGCGACCTGGCCGGCAAGCTGAACAAGGACTTCGCCGGCAGCCACTACGCCCAGTACGCCAGCCTGCTGGTGGCCAAGGTGGCGGTGGACAACGGCCGCCTCGACGAGGCCGCCGGCGAGCTGCGCAAGGTGCTCGACAAGCCTGTCGACGCCACCCTCGGCGAAGTCGCGCGCCAGCGTCTGGCCCGCGTGCTGGCCGCCCAGGACAAGGCCGAGGAAGCCCTCGGCCTGCTGGCCGGCGAGGCCGCGCCGGCCTTCGTCGCCGGCCGCGAGGAACTGCGCGGCGACCTGCTGGTCCGTCTGGGCCGCGGCGCCGAGGCGCGCAGCGCCTACGAGAAGGCGCGTGCCGCGCTGCCGCAGGAGGCGGGCCTCGGCACGCTGCAGATCAAGCTGGACGACCTGGCCGACGGAGACGCCTGATGATGCGCTGGACTCATGCGGTAATGCTGGCCACGGCGGTGCTCGCCGCCGGCTGCAGCAGCAACTCGACCAAGGAGCTGCCGCCGGCCGAGCTGGAGAAGTTCGCCGAGGAAGTGCGCCTGGACAAGCAGTGGAGCCGTTCCATCGGCGAAGGCCAGGGTGAGACCTGGAACCAGCTGGAGCTGGCCGCCGAGGGCGACAGCCTGTTCGCCGCGGACATCGAAGGCCTGGTGGTGGCGATGAACCGCGAGACCGGCAAGGTGCTGTGGGAGACCGAGCTGGACAAGCCGGTTTCCGGTGGCGTCGGCGCCGGCTACGGCCTGGTGCTGGTCGGCACCCTCAAGGGCCAGGTGATCGCCCTCGACAGCACCAGCGGCGAAGTGAAGTGGCGCGCCCCGGTGGGCAGCGAGGTGCTGGCCGCGCCGGCCAGCAACGGCAACGTGGTGGTGGTGCAGACCCAGGACGACCGCCTGGTCGCCCTCGACGCCACCAGCGGCGAGCGCCTGTGGAGCTACGAGAGCACCCCGGCGGTGCTGACCCTGCGCGGCACCGGTGCGCCGGTGGTGACCAACCAGCTGGCGGTGGCCGGCCTGTCCAGCGGCAAGGTGATCGCCCTCGACGTGCAGCGCGGCATCCCGGTGTGGGAGCAGCGGGTGGCCGTGCCGCAGGGTCGCTCCGAACTGGAGCGCATGGTCGACATCGACGGCGGCCTGCTGCTGTCCGGCGGCACCCTCTACGTGGTGACCTACCAGGGCCAGCTGGCCGCGCTCGACCTGATGAGCGGCCGTCCGCTGTGGCAGCGCCAGGCGTCCAGCTACGTCGGCGTGGCCACCGGCTTCGGCAACATCTACGTCAGCCAGGCCGGCGGCACCGTCGAGGGCATCGACGAGCGCTCGACCTCGGCGCTGTGGAGCAACGACGCCCTGGCGCGTCGCCAGCTGACCAGCCCGGCGGTGTTCTCCAGCAACGTCGCGGTGGGCGACCTGGAAGGCTACCTGCACCTGCTGAGCCAGGTGGACGGCCGCTTCGTCGGTCGCGTGCGGGTCGACAGCGACGGCCTGCGCGCCCGCCCGCTGGTGGTCGGCGACTGGCTGTATGCCTACGGCAACAGCGGCAAGCTGGTGGCCTACACCCTGCGCTGAACGTACCGCCGGGAGGCGGTACACCTGTGAGCGGCCGCTGCAACTGACTAGACTGCAGCGGCCGTTGTGTTTTTCACGAATTACCCATGGAGAGCCGCATGGTTCCCGTTATCGCTCTGGTGGGACGCCCCAACGTCGGCAAGTCCACCCTGTTCAACCGCCTGACCAAGAGCCGCGACGCCATCGTCGCCGACTACGCCGGCCTGACCCGTGACCGCAAGTACGGCGAGGCGAAGTGGCAGGGTCGCACCTACATCGTCATCGACACCGGGGGCATCTCCGGCGACGAGGAAGGCATCGACGCCAAGATGGCCGAGCAGTCGCTGCAGGCCATCGAGGAAGCCGACGCCGTGCTGTTCATGGTCGACTCGCGCGCCGGCATGACCGCCGCCGACCAGATGATCGCCGAGCACCTGCGCAAGAACAACAAGCGCACCTTCCTGGTCGCCAACAAGGTCGACACCGTCGACCCGGACATCGCCCGTGCCGAGTTCAGCCCGCTGGCGATCGGCGACGCCTTCCCGGTCGCCGCCGCCCACGGCCGTGGCGTCAACGCCCTGCTGCAGGCCGCGCTGGGCGAGTTCCCCAGGGACGAGGGCGAGGAGGACGAGTTCGCCGAAGGCGAAGCTGGCGAGGAGGGCGCTCCGGCCGAGCCGAAGCAGCGCATTCCCGGCCCGGACGAGCACTCCGGGATCAAGATCGCCATCATCGGCCGGCCTAACGTCGGCAAGTCGACCCTGGTCAACCGCATGCTCGGCGAGGAGCGGGTGATCGTCTACGATCAGGCCGGCACCACCCGCGACAGCATCTACATCCCCTTCGAGCGCGACGAGGCCAAGTACACCCTGATCGACACCGCCGGCGTGCGTCGCCGCGGCAAGATCTTCGAGGCGGTGGAAAAGTTCTCGGTGGTGAAGACCCTGCAGGCGATCCAGGACGCCAACGTGGTGATCTTCGTCATGGACGCCCGCGAGGGGGTGGTCGACCACGACCTCAACCTGCTCGGCTTCGTGCTGGAGACCGGCCGCGCGCTGGTCATCGCGCTGAACAAGTGGGACGGCATGGACAGCCACGAGCGCGACCGGGTGAAGACCGAGCTGGAGCGCCGCCTGCAGTTCGTCGACTTCGCCGACATCCACTTCATCTCCGCGCTGCACGGCACCGGCGTCGGCCACCTGTACAAGTCGGTGCAGGAGTCGTTCCGCTCGGCGGTGACCCGCTGGCCGACCAGCTACCTGACCCAGATCCTCGAGGATGCGGTCAGCACCCACCAGCCGCCGCTGGTCAACGGCCGGCGCATCAAGCTGCGCTATGCCCACCTCGGCGGTGCCAACCCGCCGCTGATCGTGATCCATGGCAACCAGGTCGACGCGGTGCCGCGCGCCTACTCGCGCTACCTGGAGAACACCTACCGCCGGGTACTCAAGCTGGTCGGCACGCCGATCCGCATCGAGTTCAAGGGCGGCGAGAACCCCTACGAGGGCAAGAAGAACACCCTCACGGTGCGCCAGGTGAACAAGAAGCGCCGCCTGATGAGCCACCACAAGAAGGCCGAGAAGAAGAAGAAGGACAAGCGCCGCTGAGGTCCTGTCCCGCAGTGCAGAACGCCGCCGGCCCGAGAGGGCGGCGGCGTTTTTCATGCTGCGTCAGATTTGATCGTTCCCATGCTCCCGCGTGGGAATGCTGTACGGGGCGCTCCCGCGCCCCGACGCCGTGGCTAGGGGACGCGGAGCGTCCCGGGAGTCGTGCCCACGCGGAGCGTGGGCACGATCACGACGCAGTGCTCAGCGCCGCGCCAGCCAGCGCAGCGCGCCCAGTCCGGCCGCCCGGCCGCTGGCGAAGCAGGCGGTCAGCAGGTAGCCGCCGGTCGGCGCCTCCCAGTCGAGCATCTCGCCGGCGCAGAACACCCCCGGCAGTTCACTCAGCATCAGGTTGGCGTCCAGCGCCGCGAACGGCACGCCGCCGGCGCTGCTGATCGCCTCGTCCAGCGGGCGCGCGCGGACCAGTTCCAGCGGCAGCGCCTTGATCGCTGCGGCCAGGCGAGTCATGTCCTGGAAGGTGGCGGCGTCGGTCAGCTCGCGCAGCAGGCCGGCGCGCACGCCGTCGATGCCCAGCTGTCCGGCCAGATGCCTGGCCAGCGAGCGCGAGCCACGCGGCCTGGCGAGCGCGGCGGCGACCTGCTCATGCGTGCGGTTGGGCAGCAGGTCCAGATGGATCACGGCGCGGCCAGCGTTGTCGATCTGTTCGCGGATCGCCGCCGACAGCGCATAGATCAGGCTGCCTTCCACGCCGCTGGCGGTGACCACGAACTCGCCCTGACGCGGGGCGCTGCCATCGAGACTGATCGCCACCGGCTTGACCGGCGCGCCGGCGAACTTGTCGCGGAAGAATGCCGTCCAGCCCGCCACCTCGAAGCCGCAGTTGCTCGGCTTGAGCGGCGCCACCGCGACGCCGCGCTGCTCCAGCAGCGGCACCCAGGCGCCGTCCGAGCCCAGGCGCGCCCAGCTGCCGCCGCCGAGGGCCAGCACCACGGCACCGGCTTCGACGCTGCGCGCGCCCTCGGGCGTAGCGATGCGCAGCGCGCCGGATGCGTCCCAGCCCAGCCAGCGCGCACGGGGGTGCAGTGCGACGCCCTGCTCGCGCAGGCGACGCAGCCAGGCGCGCAGCAGCGGCGCGGCCTTCATGTCGCTGGGAAACACCCGCCCGGAGCTGCCGACGAAGGTGTCGATGCCGAGAGCGTGGATCCAGGCGCGCAGGGCGTCGGCGTCGAACTCCTCCAGCAGGCGGCCGATCTCGGCGGCGCGCGCGCCGTAGCGCTGCACGAAGGCCGCCTTCGGCTCGGCGTGGGTGATGTTCATGCCGCCGACGCCGGCGAGCAGGAACTTGCGGCCCAGCGAGGGCATGGCGTCGAACAGCTCCACCTGCGCGCCGCCGGCGGCGAGCACTTCGGCGGCCATCAGGCCGGCGGGGCCGCCGCCGATCACGGCGACGCGGGGGGAGGCGGGAAGCGGGGAGCTGGACATGGCGGGCAGCGGACAGGGAAACGGGGCGGCATTCTAGCAGCTCGCCGCGCCGGGCTCAGGTCGCTGCGATCCAGCCGTCGCGCCGCTCGATGCGCCAGGCGCTGGCGCCGAGGATCAGGCCGCGCAGCGCCATGAAGGCGAGGAAGGCCAGCCACAGTCCGGCGTTGCCGAGGCCCTGCAGCCACCAGGCCAGCGGCAGGGCGAGGGCCAGCGCCAGCAGCATGGCGTCGCGCATTTCCCGGGCGCGGGTGGCGCCGATGAACAGGCCGTCGAGCAGGTAGCTCCATACCGCCAGCAGCGGCAGGACGGCGAGGTACGGCAGGTGGGCGTGGGCGATGGCGCGCACCGCGGCGATGTCGGTCTGCAGGTCGACGAACCAGGTGCCGGCGAACAGGAAGAAGGCGGCGAAGCCGAGGCTGGCGAGCAGCGACCAGCTGCCGGCCAGCCACAGGCTGCGGCGCAGCGCCAGACGGTCGCGCGCCCCCAGGGCGTGGCCGCACAGCGCCTCCAGCGCATGGGCCAGGCCGTCGAGGGCGTGGGCGGTGAGCAGCAGGCCGTTGAGCAGCAGGGCGTTGGCCGCCACCGTGGCGTCGCCCAGGCGGGTGCCCTGCACGGTGACCAGCAGGAACACCCCCTGCAGCGCCAGGGTGCGCAGGAAGATGTCGCGGTTGACCGCCAGCAGCGCCCGCCAGCCGGCCCAGCGGCGCAGCGCCGGCCAGTCGGCGCGCCCGGCGTATTCGCCCAGGCGCCGGCGGGCGAGATACAGGCCGAGCAGCGCGCCGCTCCATTCGGCCAGCACCGAGGCGCGCGCCGCGCCGGCCACACCCCAGTCGAGGCCATGGACGAACCACACCACCAGGGCCACGTTGAGCAGGTTGGTGGTCAGCAGCATGGCCAGCGGTGCGCGGGCGTTCTGGCTACCGAGCAGCCAGCCGATCAGCGCGTAGCTGGCCAGTGCCGCCGGCAGGCCGAACAGGCGGATGTGCAGGTAGTCGCGGGCCAGGGCGTCAAGCTCCGCGCCCGCCTGCATCAGGCCGAGCAGCAGCGGCAGCAGCGGCACCACCAGCAGGCCGGCCAGCAGGGCGAACAGGCCGGCGAGCAGCAGGCCCTGGGCGAGCAGGGCGCGCAGGGCGCCGCCGTCGCCGCGCCCGCTGGCCTGGGCGGCGAAGCCGGTGGTACCCATGCGCAGGAAGCCGAAGGTCCACACCAGCAGGCTGTACAGGCTGCCGCCGACCGCGGCGGCGCCGAGCTGGTGGGCGTGCGGCAGGTGGCCGACCACCGCGCTGTCGACCAGCGCCACCAGCGGCACCGACAGGTTGGAGAGGATCATCGGGGCGGCCAGCGCCCCCACCCGCTGCCGGGTGGGGGCGTGACGCCAGGCGTCGGCAAGGGCGTTCATCGCGGCTCCATGGCAGGCGCGCCAGTATAAAGGTGTGCACGACTCGACGCTTGCGCGCAGGCCGCCCCTGAGCGCCAGGCCCTTCGGCTATAGTCGCAGCTCCCGCGTCCCCGATCTGCGAGCCCGCCATGTTGAACAAAGGATTGCTTCTGGCTCTCGCGCTGAGCCTGCTCAGTGCCTGCGATTCCCGCGATTCCGCCCCGGAGCCGGGCCGCGCCGCCACGCCGGCGGCCGAGCGCCAGGCGGCCGCGCCGCCGGATCGCGCCGCGCTGGCCGCACGGCATGCCGGTCGCGAGCTGAGCGTGGTGGATGTCTCCGAGGTGCAGCTGGACGGCGCCAGCGCGCTGTCGGTGACCTTCTCCGTGCCCCTCGATCCCGACCAGCCGTTCGCCGAGCGCCTGCACCTGGTCGACAGCAAGGACGGCAAGGTGGATGGCGCCTGGGAGCTCACCGACAACCTCAGCGAGCTGCGCCTGCGCCACCTGGAGCCGCAGCGCAAGCTGGTGCTGACCGTGGATGCCGGCCTGCGCGCGGTGAACGGCGCGCAGCTGGCCCGCGAGCACGTCAGCCGCCTGGAGACCCGCGACCTGCAGCCCAGCGTCGGCTTCGCCAGCCGCGGCTCGCTGCTGCCGACCCGCCTGGCCGAGGGCCTGCCGGTGCTCGCGCTGAACGTCGAGCGGGTCAACGTCGAGTTCTTCCGCATCCGTCCGCAGGCGCTGCCGGCCTTCCTGGCGCGCTGGGGACGCAGCAGCAGCCTCGACGTCTGGGAGGCGGAGGAGCTGCTGCCGATGGCCGAGCTGGTCTACGGCGGCCGCTTCGACCTCAAGCCGGCGCGCAACACCCGCGAGACGCTGCTGCTGCCGATCGCCGGCCTCGAGCCGTTCAAGCAGCCGGGGGTGTACCTGGCGGTGATGCGCGAGGCCGGCCGCTACGCCCATACGCTGCCGGCGACGCTGTTCACCCTCAGCGACATCGGCCTGTCCGCGCACCGCTACCGCGACCGCCTGGACGTATTCACCCAGGCACTGGAGGGCGGCAAGGCCCGGGCCGGGGTGACGCTGGAGCTGCTCGACGGCAACGGCGCGCTGCTCGCCGGTGGCGAGACCGACGCGCGCGGCCACGCCCAGCTGCCGCTGCCGGCCAAGGCCCGCCTGCTGCTGGCCCGCCAGGGCGCGCAGACCAGCCTGCTGCGCCTGGACGGCGCGGCGCTGGACCTGGCCGAATTCACCATCGCCGGGCCCCGCGCGCAGCCGCTGCAGTTCTTCGTGTTCGGCCCGCGCGATCTCTACCGGCCGGGCGAGACCGTGCTGCTCAACGCCCTGCTGCGCGACGCCGACGGCCGCGCGATCGCGGCCCAGCCGGTGAGCGTCGAGGTGCGCCGCCCGGACGGGCAGACCAGCCGCCGCTTCGTCTGGAACGCCGACGCCGCCGGCCTCTACCAGTACCGCCTCGAGCTGGCCGAGCAGGCGCCCACCGGACGCTGGCAGCTGCGCCTCGACCTCGGCGCCGGCGAGCCGCAACTCCACGAATTCCTGGTCGAGGATTTCCTCCCCGAGCGTCTGGCCCTGGAGCTGGCCGGCAGCGAGCGGCCCCTGGCGCCGGACGCGCAGGTCGAGTTCGCCGTCAGCGGCCGCTACCTGTACGGCGCGCCGGCTGCCGGCAATCGCCTGTCCGGCCAGCTCTACGTGCGCCCGCTGCGCGAGGCGGTGGCGAATCTGCCGGGCTACCAGTTCGGCGACATCACCGAGGCCGATCTCAGCCAGCAGCAGGAGCTGGAGGAGCTGGCCCTGGATGGCGAGGGGCGGGCGTCGATCCGCGTGGAGAACCGCTGGAGCGAGGCGCGCTCGCCGCTGCGCCTGATCCTCCAGGCCAGCCTGCAGGAGTCCGGCGGCCGCCCGGTCACCCGCCGGCTGGAGCAGCCGGTCTGGCCGGGCGAACGCCTGCCGGGCCTGCGCGCGCTGTTCGACGGCGAGGAGGTGGATGCCGACGGCCAGGCCGAGTTCGAGCTGCTGGTGGCCGACGCGGCCGGCAACAAGCTGGCCGCCGACAATCTCAGCGTGCGCCTGGTGCGCGAGCGGCGCGACTACTTCTGGAGCTTTTCCGAGAGCGACGGCTGGAGCCACGACTTCACCGAGAAATTCCTCACCCTCAGCGAGGAGCCGCTCAGCATCCCGGCCGGCGGCACCGCCAAGGTGAGCTTCCCGGTGGAGTGGGGGCCCTACCGCGTCGAACTGGTGGACAACGCCAGCGGCCTGCGCAGCAGCCTGCGCTTCTGGGCCGGCTACCGCTGGCAGGACAACGCCGAGGGCGGCGCGGTGCGCCCGGACCAGGTCAAGCTGGCGCTGGACAGGCCGGCCTACGGCGCGGGCGACACCGCCCGGGTCACGGTCACCCCGCCGGCCGCCGGCAACGGCTACCTGCTGGTGGAGTCCGCCGACGGTCCGCTGTGGTGGCAGGAGATCGAGGTGCCGGCCGAGGGCAAGACCTTCGAGGTGCCCATCGCCAGCGACTGGCTGCGCCACGACCTGTACCTGAGCGCCCAGGTGGTGCGTCCCGGCGAGCGCAAGGCGCAGGTCACCCCCAAGCGGGCGGTCGGCCTGCTGCACCTGCCGCTCGAGCGCGCCCCGCGCAAGCTGGCGCTCAGCCTGCAGGCGCCCGAGCGGATGCGTCCCGGCCAGCCGCTCACGGTCAGGATGCGCGCGCGCAACGCCGACGGCAGCATTCCCGCCCGGGCGCACGTGCTGGTCGCCGCAGTGGACGTGGGCATCCTCAACATCACCGAGTACGCCACGCCCGATCCCTTCGCCGCCTTCTTCGGCCGCAAGGCCTACGGCGCCGACCAGTTCGACGTCTACGGCCAGTTGATCGAGGCCGGCCGCGGCCGGCTCGCCAGCCTGGCCTACGGCGGCGACGCCGGGCTGGAGGCCGGCGGCAAGCGCCCGGAAACCGGCGTGCTGATCGTCGCCCGGCAGAGCGAGGCGCTGGCGCTGGACGATCAGGGCGAGGGCGAGGTCAGCCTGGACATTCCCGACTTCAACGGCGAGCTGCGCCTGATGGCGCAGGCCTGGAGCGACGAGCGCTACGGCATGGCCGAGGCGAAGACGGTGGTGGCCGCACCGCTGGTCGCCGAGCTGGCCATGCCGCGTTTCCTCGCCGGCGGCGACGAGACCACGCTGGCCCTGGACCTGGACAACCGCTCCGGCAGCGCGCAGACCCTCGCCGTGCGCCTGGACGCCGAGGGGCAGCTGCGCCTGCTGGGGGACGCCGCGGCGGAGCTGCAGCTGGCCGCCGGCCAGCGCGTCACCCTGCGCATCCCGGTGCGCGCCGAGGGCGGCCTCGGCCAGGGGCGCATCCGCGTCGAGGTGGCGGGACTGGCGCTGCCCGGCGAGGAGGCGCCGCCCCTGCGCCGCGAGTGGACGCTGGGCGTGCGCCCGGCCTGGCCGGCGCAGCAGCGGCAGTTCCGCACGGTGCTCGGTGCCGAGCCCTGGAGCCTGCCGGCCGGCACCCTGGCGGACTTCGCGCCGGCCGGCCGGGAGGCCGTGCTGGCGCTGTCCAGCCGGCCGCCGCTGAATCTCGGCGAGCAGCTCCGCGCACTCAAGGCCTATCCGTACGGCTGTCTGGAGCAGACCACCAGCGGGCTGTTCCCCTCGCTCTACGCCGATACCGCCAGCCTGCGCCGCCTCGGCCTGGAGGGCGAGTCCGACGAGCAGCGTCGGCGCAGCATCGAGCGGGGCATCGAGCGTCTGCTCGGCATGCAGCGGCACAACGGCAGCTTCGGCCTGTGGAGCGCCGAGAGCGAGGAGGAGCACTGGCTCACCGCCTACGTCGGCGACTTCCTGCTGCGCGCCCGCGAGCAGGGCTTCGCCGTGCCGGAGGCGGCGCTCGAGCGCGCCACCGACCGGCTGCTGGCCTACCTGCAGCAGCCCGGCCTGATCGACGCCCACTACACGGAGGATTTCGCCCATACCCGCTTCGCCGTGCAGGCCTATGCCGGCTACGTGCTGGCGCGCAGCCGCCAGGCGCCGCTGGGCGCCTTGCGCAGCCTGTTCGAGCGTCGCGGCGAGGCACGCTCCGGCCTGCCGCTGGTGCAACTGGCGGCGGCGCTCGAACTGATGGGCGATGCCCCGCGCGCCGCGCAGGCGCTGTCCCAGGGGCTGGTCCTGGCCCGCGACGGCGAGCAGTGGCTGGCCGACTACGGCAGCCCGCTGCGCGACCAGGCGCTGATCCTCGCCCTGCTCGAGGAACACGACCTGGCGGCCGGCCAGCGCGAGCAGCGCCTGTTCGGCCTGGCCGAGGAGCTGGCCGGCCGGTCGTGGCTGTCGACCCAGGAGCGCAACGCCCTGTTCCTCGCCGGCCGCGGCCTGCTCGGCCGGCCCGAGGGGACCTGGACGGCGCAGCTGGCCAGCGGCGAGCGGCGCATCGAACTGAGCGACGTCCGGCCGAACCTGCATCTGGCGGACGGCGAGCTGGCCGAGCCGCTGACCCTGCACGGTGCGGCCGGCATGCCGCTGTACCAGCAGCTCACCCTGTCCGGCTACCCGGCGCGGGCGCCGGCGGCCGGTGGCGAGAACCTGAGCATCGAGCGCGAGTACCTGCAGCCGGATGGCCAGCCGCTGGACGTCACCCGGCTGCGCAGCGGCGAGCTGGTGCTGGTGCACCTGGCGGTACGCGCCCGCCAGCGGGTGCCGGATGCGCTGGTGGTCGACCTGCTGCCCGCCGGTCTCGAGCTGGAGAACCAGAACCTGGCGCAGAGCGCCGCCAGCCTGGCGGACGCCGGCAGCCAGGTCGGCGACTGGCTGCGCGCCATGCAGGCCGGGCGGGTCCGTCACCAGGAGTACCGCGGCGACCGCTACGTGGCGGCGGTGGATGTCGATGCCTACGACACCACCCACCTGCTCTACCTGGCGCGCGCGGTCACCCCGGGCCACTATCGGATACCGCTGCCGCAGGTGGAGTCCATGTACCGGCCGAGCTGGCAGGCGCTGGGCAGCGCGCCGGAGCGCATGGTGGTGAGGGCTCCTTGAGCGGCGGAACCCGCCCGGCGAGCCGGCTGCGCCCGTGGCTCGCGATGCTTGCGCTGCTGCTGGGCGGCCTCTGGCTGGCCGACCGGCTGTTCCCGCTGCCGCTGCCCGCGGACGACCAGGCCCGGGTGGTGCTGGCCGAGGATGGCACGCCGCTGTGGCGCTTCGCCGACCGCGATGGCGTCTGGCGCTATCCGGTGCGTCCCGAGCAGGTTTCGCCCTACTACCTGGAGGCACTGCTGACCTACGAGGACCGCTGGTTCCGCCAGCATCCGGGCATCAACCCGGTGGCCCTGGCCCGCGCCGCCTGGCAGAACCTAGCCGGCGGACGGGTGGTGTCCGGCGGCAGCACCCTGTCGATGCAGGTGGCGCGCCTGCTCGAGCCGCACGGCCGCGATCTGCCGGGCAAGGCCCGCCAGCTGTGGCGAACCCTGCAGCTGGAGTGGCACCTTTCGAAGGACGAGATCCTCGCCCTCTATCTCGATCGCGCGCCCTTCGGCGGTACCCTGCAGGGGGTGGCGGCGGCCAGCTGGAGCTACCTGGGCAAGCCGCCGAGCCAGCTGACCCGCGCCGAGGCAGCGCTGCTCGCGGTGCTGCCGCAGGCGCCCAGCCGGCTGCGCCCGGACCGCCATCCCGAGCGCGCCCGGGCCGCGCGCGACAAGGTGCTGCGCCGGCTGGGCGCGTTCGCGGTATGGCCGGCGCAACAGGTCGGCGAGGCCCTCGAGGAGCCGATCTTCCTCGCCCCGCGCCGCGAGCCGAGCCTGGCGCCGCTGCTGGCGCGGCGCCTGAACCGTCCGGGCAGCCCGCCGCTGATCCGCACCACCCTCGACGCCGGCCTGCAGCTGCGCCTGGAGGACCTGCTGCTGGGCTGGCGGGCGCGTCTGCCGGAGCGCACCTCGGCGGCCATCCTGGTGGTCGAGCATCCGGGCATGGCGGTGCGCGCCTATCTCGGTTCAGTGGATGTCGGCGACGATGCGCGCTTCGGCCATGTCGACATGGTGCGGGCGCTGCGCTCGCCCGGCTCGACCCTCAAGCCGTTCCTCTACGGCCTGGCCCTGGATGCCGGGCTGATCCACTCCGAGTCGCTGCTGCAGGACGTGCCGCGCCACTACGGCGACTATCGGCCGGGCAACTTCGCCGCCGGTTTCAGCGGTGCGGTCGCCGCCAGCGAGGCGCTGGCCACCTCGCTCAACCTGCCGGCGGTGCAGTTGCTGGAGGCCTACGGTCCCCGGCGCTTCGCCGGCGAGCTGCGCGCGGCCGGCCTGCCGATCCACCTGCCGGCGCTGGCCGAGCCCAGTCTGGCGCTGATCCTCGGTGGCGGCGGCACCCGCCTGGAGTCGCTGGTCGCCGGTTACAGCGCCTTCGCCCGCGGCGGTCTGGCGGCGCGCCCGCGCCTGCGCCCGGAGGAGGCGCTGCGCGAGCGGCGCCTGCTGTCGCCCGGTGCGGCCTGGATCGTGCGGCGCATCCTCGCCGGCCAGGCGCGCCCGGAGGGCGAGTCGCAGGGAGGCACGGATCCGCGGAGCAGCCTGGCCTGGAAGACCGGTACCAGCTACGGCTTCCGCGATGCCTGGGCGCTGGGCGTCGGCCCGCGCCACCTGATCGGCGTGTGGATCGGCCGGCCCGACGGCACTCCGGTGCCCGGCCAGTTCGGCCTGGCCTCGGCAGCGCCGCTGCTGCACCAGGTGCACGCGCTGCTGGTCGAACGCGACCGCCAGCGCGGCATCGCGGCACCGGCGCAGGTGCGCCCGCCGGAAGTCGGCGTGGCCGCGGTCTGCTGGCCGCTCGGCCAGCCCATGGCCCGCGACGATGCCAACTGTCGGCGCCAGCGTTTCGCCTGGACCCTCGACGGCACCGTGCCGCCGACCCTGCCGGCGGCGGACCAGCCGCTGGGCAGCGGGCTGCTGGAAACCTTCTGGGTGAATGCCCGCGGCCGCCGCGTGGCGCCCGGCTGCCCGGGCGCCGAGGCCCGCCAGCTGGCGCTCTGGCCGGCGCCGCTGGAGCCCTGGCTGCCGCGCCGCGAGCGGCGCGCCGCGCGCCTGCCGGCGGCGGATGCCGACTGCCCGCCTCCGGCCGATCTGCCGGCGGCGCCGCTGAGCATCGTTGGCGTGCGCGAAGGGGAGCGGCTGCGCCGCCCGCCGGGCAGCGGCGAGCCGCTGCGCCTGAGCCTGTCGACGCTGGGCGGCAGCGGGCAGCGCTGGTGGTTCGTCGACGGCCGCCCGGTGGGCGAGGCCGGCGCCGACGCCTCCTTCAGCCACGCCTTCGCGCCTGGTCGGCACCAGCTCGGCGTGCTGGACGAGAGCGGGCGGACCGCGCGGCTGGAGTTCGTCGTGGAGCCCTGAGGCGGCAGACCGGCTCAGCCGCGGCGGATCAGCCACACCCCGGCGACGATCAGCAGCAGTCCGGCGACCTTGCCGAGGGTCATCGAGGACTGCGGGAAGCCGGCCCAGCCGAAGTGGTCGAGCAGCAGCGCGGCGCTGAGCTGGCCGGCGAGGATCAGCGACATGAACAGCAGGGCGCCGATGCGCGGCGCGGCGAAGGCGGCGCTGACCACGAACAGCACGCCGAGCAGGCCGCCGGTCCAGTGCCACCAGCTCAGCCCGCGGAACGGCGCGATGCCGCTGGGCAGCTCGCGCTGGGCGGCGGTGATGAACAGCAGCGCCAGGCTGCCGACCACGAAGGAGATCAGCGAGGCGGTCAGCACGCTGTCGATGCGTTGCGCCAACTGGCCGTTGACGCCGGCCTGCACGGGCATCATGGCGCCGGAGAGCAGGGGCAGGGCGAGCAGGAACCAGCTGGGCAACGACATGGGGGACTCCGGTGAGCGGGAACGGGGCATAGTATGCCGCAACTGGCGGTGCCCGCCGGCTGGACTATGGTTAAGGCGAAGCGGTCGCCCGGCTCGCCGGACGACCTTTCCCTGCCTGACGAGGAGCGCACGATGGACATGAACCGTCGGCAATTCTTCAAGGTCTGCGGTGTCGGCCTCGGCGCCTCGAGCCTGGCGGCTCTGGGCATGGCGCCACCTGCGGCCTACGCCGAGACGATCCGCCACTTCAAGCTGACCAGCACCCGCGAGACGCGCAACACCTGCCCGTACTGCTCGGTGGGCTGCGGCCTGATCATGTACAGCCGCGGCGACGGCGGCAAGAACGTCGTCCAGGAGATCATCCACATCGAGGGCGACGCCGACCACCCGGTCAACCGCGGCACCCTGTGCCCGAAGGGCGCGGGGCTGCTCGACTTCGTGCACAGCCCCAACCGCCTCAGGTACCCCGAGGTGCGCGAGGCCGGCAGCAACGAGTGGCGGCGGATCGGCTGGGACGAGGCGCTGGAGCGCATCGCCCGGCTGATGAAGGATGACCGCGACGCCAACTTCGTCGCGAAGAACGCCGCCGGGCAGACGGTCAACCGCTGGCTGAGCACCGGCTTCCTGGCCGCCTCGGCGTCCTCCAACGAGGCGGGCTACATCACCCACAAGGTGGTGCGTTCGCTGGGCATGCTGGCGTTCGACAACCAGGCGCGTGTCTGACACGGCCCGACGGTGGCAGGTCTTGCCCCGACGTTTGGCCGTGGCGCCATGACCAACCACTGGTCCGACATCAAGAATGCGGACCTGGTGCTGATCATGGGCGGCAACGCTGCCGAAGCCCACCCCTGCGGCTTCAAGTGGGTGACCGAGGCGAAGGCGCACAACAAGGCGCGCCTGATCGTGGTCGACCCGCGCTTCAACCGCTCCGCCTCGGTGGCCGACCTGTACGCGCCGATCCGCACCGGCACGGACATCGCCTTCCTCGGCGGGCTGATCAACTACCTGATCAGCAACGACAAGATCCAGCACGAGTACGTGCGCAACTACACCGACGTGTCCTTCGTGGTGAAGGAAGGCTTCGGCTTCGCGGACGGCCTGTTCAACGGCTACGACGCGGACAGGCGCAGCTACCCGGACAAGTCCACCTGGGGCTACGAGATCGGCGCGGACGGCTACGCGGTGGTCGACCCGACGCTGAGCCATCCGCGCTGCGTCTACAACCTGCTCAGGCAGCACTACAGCCGCTACACCCCGGAACTGGTCAGCCGCATCTGCGGCACGCCGCAGGACACCATGCTCAAGGTCTGGGAGGCCATCGCCGAGACCTCGGCGCCCGGCAAGGCGATGACCATCATGTATGCGCTGGGCTGGACCCAGCACACGGTGGGCTCGCAGATGATCCGCACCGGCGCCATGGTGCAGCTGCTGCTCGGCAACATCGGCATGCCCGGCGGCGGGATGAACGCCCTGCGCGGTCACTCCAACATCCAGGGCCTGACCGACCTGGGCCTGCTGTCCAACCTGCTGCCCGGCTACCTGACCCTGGCCGGCGACGCCGAGCAGGACTATCCCGCCTACATCGCCAAACGCACGCAGAAGCCACTGCGTCCGGGGCAGCTGTCCTACTGGCAGAACTACGAGAAGTTCCACGTCAGCCTGATGAAGGCCTGGTTCGGCAAGAGCGCCACCGCTGAGAACGACTGGGCCTACGACTGGCTGCCCAAGCTGGACGTGCCCGGCTACGACGTGCTCAAGGTGTTCGACATGATGTTCCAGGGGCAGGTCAACGGCTACTTCTGCCAGGGCTTCAACCCGATCGCCGCCTTCCCCAACAAGGCCAAGGTCGGCGCGGCGCTGGCCAGGCTCAAGTACCTGGTGATCATGGACCCGCTGGTCACCGACACCTCGGAGTTCTGGCGCAACGCCGGCGAGTTCAACGACGTCGACACGGCGAGCATCCAGACCACGGTGTTCCGCCTGCCGACCACCTGCTTCGCCGAGGAGGACGGATCCTTGGTCAACAGCGGGCGCTGGCTGCAGTGGCACTGGAAGGCCGCCGAGCCGCCGGGTGAGGCGCGCACCGACATCGCCATCATGGCCGGGCTGTTCCATCGCCTGCGCGCGCTGTACACGACGGAGGGCGGCGCCTTCCCCGAGCCGATCCTCGGCCTCGACTGGCCCTACCTGCGCCCGGACGAGCCGGGGCCGGACGAGCTGGCCCGCGAGTTCAGCGGCAAGGCGCTGGCCGACGTCGTCGATCCCGCCTCCGGCGCCGTGCTGGCCAGGGCCGGCGAACAGCTGGCGGGTTTTGCCCAACTGCGCGCCGACGGCTCGACCGCCAGCGGCTGCTGGATCTTCAGCGGCAGCTGGACCCAGGCCGGCAACCAGATGGCGCGGCGCGACAACGCCGACCCCTACGGCATGGGCCAGACCCTCGGCTGGGCCTGGGCGTGGCCGGCCAACCGGCGCATCCTCTACAACCGCGCCTCGGCCGCCCCCTCGGGCCAGCCGTGGGACCCGGTGAAGAAGCGCCTGGTGTGGTGGAACGGCAAGAGCTGGGGCGGCACCGACGTGCCCGACTTCAAGGCCGACTCGGCGCCGGAGGAGGGCATGAACCCGTTCATCATGAACCCCGAAGGGGTGGCGCGCCTGTTCGCCGTCGACAAGATGGCCGAGGGGCCGTTCCCCGAGCACTACGAGCCGTTCGAGACGCCGATCGGGCGCAACCCGCTGCACGACAACGCCCAGGCGGTCAGCAACCCGGCGGCACGGGTGTTCAAGAACGACCTGGAGCTGTTCGGCAAGGCGGAGGAATTCCCCTACGCGGCCACCACCTACCGGCTGACCGAGCACTTCCACTACTGGACCAAGCACTGCCGGCTCGCCGCCATCACCCAGCCCGAGCAGTTCGTCGAGATCGGCGAGACTCTGGCCAAGGAGCTGGGCATCAAGGCCGGCGACCGCGTCAGGGTCAGCTCCAACCGCGGCTACATCAAGGCGGTGGCGGTGGTGACCAAGCGCCTGCGGCCGCTGACGGTGGACGGCAGGACCGTGCACCACGTCGGCATCCCGATCCACTGGGGCTTCACCGGGGTGGCGAAGAACGGCTTCATCACCAACACCCTGACCCCCTTCGTCGGCGACGGCAACACGCAGACGCCGGAGTTCAAGTCGTTCCTCGTCAACGTGGAGAAGGTGTGACATGGCCAGCCAGGACATCATCGCCCGTTCCGCCACCACCACGCCGATGCCGCAGGTACGCCAGTCCGGCGAGGTGGCCAAGCTGATCGACACTTCCAAGTGCATCGGCTGCAAGGCCTGCCAGGTCGCCTGCTCGGAGTGGAACGAGCTGCGCGACCAGGTCGGCGGCAACGCCGGCACCTACGACAATCCCAACGACCTCAGCGCCGACTCCTGGACGCTGATGCGCTTCACCGAGTACGAGAACCCCGCCAGCGGCAACCTCGAATGGCTGATCCGCAAGGACGGTTGCATGCACTGCGCCGACCCCGGCTGCCTCAAGGCCTGTCCGAGCCCCGGCGCCATCGTCAAGTACGCCAACGGCATCGTCGACTTCAACCAGGACAAGTGCATCGGCTGCGGCTACTGCATCACCGGCTGCCCGTTCGACATCCCGCGCATCTCGCAGAAGGACCACAAGGCCTACAAGTGCACCCTGTGCAGCGACCGCGTGGCGGTGGGCCTGGAGCCGGCCTGCGTGAAGACCTGCCCGACCGGCGCCATCGTGTTCGGCAGCAAGGAGGACATGCAGGCGCATGCCGCCGAGCGGGTGAAGGACCTCAAGGAACGCGGCTTCGACCAGGCCGGGCTGTACGACCCGGACGGCGTCGGCGGCACCCACGTGATGTACGTGCTGCACCACGCCGACCAGCCGTCGCTGTACGCCGGCCTGCCCGATGCGCCGGTGATCAGCCCGCTGGTCAGCCTGTGGAAGGGCATCACCAAGCCGCTGGCGCTGCTGGCGATGGGCGCCACCGTGCTGGCCGGCTTCTTCCACTACGTGCGGGTCGGCCCGAACAAGGTGGACGAGGAGGAGGACCCCGGCGAGCCGACGGTGCATGAGGTGGATCCGTCGGTGCATGTGGTCGATCCGAACAAGCGGCCCTGAGGCGCTCGCCGCGGGTCGATTCAGCCACGAACCACGCATTCTCCCCTCGCGGGATGAGGGGGCGGCAACCAGGCCGCCGCCTCCGGGAGCCCAGCATGAAACACGAGATCCAGCGCTACACCCCTTCGGAGCGGTCCAACCACTGGGCCGTGGCCATCCTCTTCGTCCTCGCCGGGCTGTCCGGGCTGGCGCTGTTCCATCCGGCGCTGTTCGGGCTGTCCGGGCTGTTCGGCGGCGGCCCGTGGACGCGCATCCTGCACCCCTTTCTCGGCCTGGCCATGTTCGTGCTGTTCCTGATCATGGCGCTGCGCTTCGCCGGGCATAACCGTCTCGACGCCAACGACCGCCGCTGGCTCGGGCAGATCGGCGACGTGCTGTGCAACCGCGAGGACCGGCTGCCTGAAGTCGGCCGCTACAACGCCGGACAGAAGCTGCTGTTCTGGGTGCTGGTGCTGTGCATGCTGGTGCTGCTGGCCAGCGGCATCGTCATCTGGCGCCAGTACTTCGGCCACCTGTTCGGCATCGAACTGATCCGCCTGGCCGCGCTGGCCCACGCCGCCGCCGCCTTCGTGCTGGTGACCAGCATCATCGTGCACATCTACGCCGCCATCTGGGTCAAGGGCTCGGTGGGCGCCATGCTCACCGGCAAGGTCAGCCGCGCCTGGGCGCGCAAGCACCATCCGGGCTGGCTCAAGGAGATCGGCCGCAAGTAGCTCGGCCAGCGGTGCGCACGGCGCACCCTACGGCGGGGCAATCCGCTGCGCAGGGGGCGCCGCGCGCGCCAGCGCTGAGCACGAAGCACCCTGCGGTGGGGGTAGGGTGCGCCGTGCGCACCATTCCCAGGCCAACCCTGTCACCATGGCCAATGCCGCAGACGTGCATTCCCGAGTGCAGCGACTACGCTTCCCTTCAGGCCCCGAAAAACCACAACAAGCCCAGAAGGAGTCCTGCGTGTCAGGCACCATTCTCGAGCCCGGCCAGATCGCCGCTGCCGCCAGCAAGCCCGTGTTCCTCCAGTTGCCGCCGCGCCAGTTGTTCGCCCTGCGCGCCGAGCGTCTCGCCCAGCTCGCCAAAGGCCATGCGCTGGGCGACTACCTGCGCCTGCTCGCCGCCGCGTGCCGCGCCCAGCAGCAGGTGCTGGATGCGCCGCCTTCCGTTGCCGCTCCCGACCCGCAGCGCTGCGCCCAGGCCATCGCCCACGGCATGCCGCCGCTGGCCGCCGACAGCCTAGTGCGCGAGGACGCCTGGCTGGCGCTGCTCGACGCCTGGCTGGACGCCTTCGTGCCTCCTGAACCGGTCAATCCATCCCTCGTCGCTGCGCTGGAGCAGCTGCGCGGCGCCGACGCCGGCCAGCGCAAGGCCTGGGGCGTGGCGCTGGTCAGCGGCCAGTTCGCCGGCGTGCCGGCCGGCGTGGCGCCCTTCGTCGGTGCCGCCCTGCAACTGGCCTGGAGCCACTGGCTGCTCGGCCTCGACCTGTCTGCCATCGTCGAGGCCGAGGATCAGCAGACCTGTCCGGCCTGCGGTTCGCTGCCGGTGGCCGGGGTGATCCACGGCCACGGCGCGCGCAACGGCCTGCGCTACCTGGTCTGCTCGCTGTGCGCCTGCGAATGGCACTACGTGCGCCTCAAGTGCAGCCACTGCCGCAGCACCAAGCGCCTCGACCATCTGCATCTCGAGCACTCGCCGCACGGCGTACGTGCCGAGGCCTGTCCGGAGTGCCGCCACTACCTCAAGCAGCTCTACCTGGAGCTGGAGCCGGGCGGCGAGGCGCTGTCCGCCGACCTGGCCAGCCTCGACCTCGATCTGCTGCTGGACGGCGCCGGCTACCTGCGCCAGGCGCCCGACCTGCTGCTGATCCCGGGAGGCGAGGGATGACCGCCCTGCGCCTGCCCTCGGTGGACAGGCTGCTGCGCAGCCCGGCGGTGGAACCGCTGCAGCGCCGCTACGGTCGCGAGGCGCTGCTCGCCACCTTGCGCGACCTGCTCGACGAGCTGCGCGAGCCGGCCCGCCACGGCCAGCTGGCGGAAATCGAGCTGAGCGAGGCGGTGCTCGCCGGGCGCGCCGGCGAGCGGCTGGCCGCCCAGCACCGCAGCCGCGTGCGCCGGGTGTTCAACCTCACCGGCACCGTGCTGCACACCAACCTCGGCCGCGCCCTGCTGCCGCAGGCGGCCATCGACGCGCTGGTCGAGGCCGCGCGCTATCCGCTCAACCTCGAATACGACCTGGCCACTGGCCGGCGTGGCGACCGCGACGAGCTGGTCGAGGGCCTGCTGCGCGAGCTGACCGGCGCCGAGGCGGTCACCGTGGTCAACAACAACGCCGCCGCCGTGCTGCTGGCGCTGGCCGCCCTCGGCGCGCGCAGGGAAGGCATCATCTCGCGCGGCGAGCTGATCGAGATCGGCGGCGCCTTCCGCATCCCCGACATCATGGCCCGCGCCGGGGTCAAGCTGGTCGAGGTCGGCACCACCAACCGCACCCATGCGCGCGACTACGAGGCGGCCATCGGCCCGCGCACGGGCCTCTTGATGCGCGTGCACACCAGCAACTACAGCGTGCAGGGCTTCACCGCCAGCGTGGCCACCGGGCAACTGGCAGCCATCGCCCGCGGCCACGGTCTGCCGCTGCTCGAGGATCTGGGCAGCGGCACCCTGGTCGACCTGACCCGCTGGGGCCTGCCGGCCGAGCCGACCGTGCAAGAGGCGCTGGCCGCCGGCGCCGATATCGTCACCTTCAGCGGCGACAAGCTGCTCGGCGGCCCGCAGGCGGGGATCATCGTCGGCCGCCGCGAGCTGATCGCGAAGATCAAGAAACACCCGCTCAAGCGCGCTCTGCGCGTCGACAAGCTGACCCTCGCCGCGCTGGAGGCGGTGCTCGGCCTGTACCGCGATCCCGAGCGACTCGCCGAGCGCCTGCCGACCCTGCGCCTGCTCAGCCGCCCGCAGGATGAGATCCGCGCCCAGGCCGAGCGCCTGGCTCCGCAGCTGCAGGAGGCCCTGGGGCCGAGCTGGCAGGTGAGCGTCGCGGACGCGCTGGGCATGATCGGCAGCGGCGCCCAGCCGGTGGCGCGCCTGCCCAGCGCCGCGCTGTGCCTGCGCCCGCAGCAGCCCAAGCGCCTGCGCGGCCGCGCCCTGCGCCAGCTGGAGGAGGCGCTGCGCCTGCTGCCGCTGCCGATGATCGGCCGCCTCGACGACGACGCCCTGTGGCTCGACCTGCGCCAGCTCGACGACGAGCCGGCCTTCGTCGAGCAACTGGCGCAGCTGGCCGGAGCCGTATCGTGATCGTCGGCACCGCCGGGCACATCGACCACGGCAAGACCGCGCTGCTGCGCGCGCTGACCGGGACGGCCGGCGACCGCCGCCGCGAGGAACGCGAACGCGGCATCACCATCGACCTCGGCTACAGCTATGCCGATCTGGGCAACGGCGAGCTGACCGGCTTCATCGACGTGCCCGGCCACGAGCGTTTCGTGCACAACATGCTGGCCGGCGCCGGCGGCATCGACTGCGTGCTGCTGGCGGTGGCCGCCGACGACGGGGTGATGCCGCAGACCCGCGAGCATCTGGCCATAGTCACGCTGCTCGGCATTCCCCGCGCCCTGGTGGTGCTGACCAAGATCGATCGGGTCGACGACGCGCGCCTGCAGGTGGTGGCGGAGCAGGTGGCCGGCCTGCTGGCCGCGGGACCTTTCGCCGGAGCACCGCTGCTGCCGGTGTCCAGTGTCAGCGGCGCAGGCCTCGACGCCCTGCGCGCGGCGCTGCTCGCCGAGGCGCGGGCGGTGGTGGCGCGTGCCGCCGACGGCCACTTCCGCCTGGCCATCGACCGCGCCTTCAGCGTCGCCGGCGCCGGCGTGGTGGTCACCGGCACGGCTCTGGCCGGGCGGGTCACGGTCGGCGACGAGCTGCTGCTCAGCCCGAGCGGGCGCCGCGTGCGGGTGCGCGGCCTGCACGCGCAGAACCGCGAGGCGCAGCAGGCCCACGCCGGCCAGCGGGTGGCGCTGAACCTCGCCGGCGAGCGTCTGGCGGTGGAGCTGCTGCATCGCGGCGACTGGCTGCTCGGCGCCGCGCTGCATGCACCGACCACCCGCCTCGACATCGACCTGCGCCTGCTGCCCGGCGAGACGCGCGCGCTGCAGCACTGGACGCCGGTGCACGTGCATCTGGGCGCCAGCGATGTCACCGGTCGGGTCGCCCTGCTCGAGGGCGACAGCCTGGCGCCGGGTGGCCGGGCATTCGCCCAGCTGGTGCTCAACGCACCGTTGCACGCCGTGCACGGCGATGCCCTGGTGCTGCGCGACCAGTCGGCGCAGCGCACCCTGGGCGGCGGGCAGGTGCTCGATCCACTCGCTCCGGCGCGGGCGCGGCGCACGCCGCAGCGGCTCGCCCAGCTGCACGCGCTGGCTGCGGGCGGCCTGGAGCAGGCGCTGCCGAGCCTGCTGGCGACGGCGCTCAACGGCATCGACCCGCAGGCGCTGGAGCGCCAGTTCAACCGCCCGCGCACGCTGTGGCAGGTGCCGGAGCAGGTGGTGGAGATCGCCACCCGTGGCGGCGTGCGCCTGCTGCCGGCGGCGCGCTGGCAGGCGCTGGGCGAGCGGCTGCAGGCGGCGCTGACGCGCTTCCACGAAGAGCAGCCCGACGAGCTCGGTCCCGACCGTGACCGCCTGCGCCGCTACGCCTTCGCCGAGCTGGAGCGGCCGCTGTTCGTCGCCCTGCTGGAGCAGGCGCTGGCGCACGGCGCAGTGCAGGCCAGCGGCCCCTGGCTGCACCTGCCGGAGCATCGCGTGCAGCTCGCCGCCGCCGACGAGAAGCTGCGTGCCCAGGTCTGGCCGCTGCTGCTGGAGGGCGGCTACGACCCGCCCTGGGTGCGCGAGCTGGCCGCCGAACTGGCGGTGGAGGAGGGCGCCATGCGCCTGCTGCTGCGCAAGCTGGCGCGCCTCGGCCTGCTGCAGCAGGTGGTCAGGGACCTGTTCTATCCACTGGAAACCCTGCAGCAGCTGGCGCAGGTGGTCTTGCAGCTGGAGGCGCAGATGGGGATGATCCGGGTCATCGACTTCCGCGACCGCCTCGGCATCGGCCGCAAGCGCTGCGTGCAGATCCTCGAGCACTTCGACAGGGTCGGCCTGACCCGGCGCTGCGGCAACGAGCGCCGGGTGCGTCACGACAACGCGCTGGCGCAGTAGGCCACCGCGGTCGCCGCATGAGTTCGACTGGCGTGCCATCCGGCACGCCGCCCGCGAGACAGGGAAGGCAATCGCGCCCGGTGGCGCGGCCGGGCTTCAAACCCGGTTGGGGACGGCAGCCGTTCCCGGGTGAGTTCGACTCTCACTGCCTTCCGCCACTTTCTGTCCCTTCAGGTTTTCCACTGCAGCGCCTGCACTCCCGGCGCATGCGGGTCGAAATTGTCCAGACGCATCTGCTCGGCGAAGGCGGCCAGCGCCGCCGCGCCGCTGACGAAGCTGGCGCGCGCCGCCGGCCAGTCGTCGGGCCTGATCCTTGCCAGCCAGCCCTCGCCATAGCAGTCGCGGTTGATCAGCGCCGGCTGCTCCTGCACGCGCGCATTGCCCTCGACCAGTTCGCCGGCCAGCGGGCTGCGCGCCGAACTGGCGGCCTTGGCGAACTCGACCACGCCGAAGCTGCGGCCGGCGTCGATGTGCAGGCCGGCGCGCCTGGGGGTGAAGGCGAAGATCTGCCCGTACAGCGCACAGCCGTAGGCGCTCAGGCCGAGGGTGACGCTGCCATCGGGCTCCTCGCGCAGCCACAGGTTGTAGGCCGGGGCGTAGAGCAGCCCGGCGGGGAAGGGCAGGCCGTTGAGGGTGAGGATGTCGCTCATGGGCGCTCCATGCTCGGCACTATCGTTACAGGGTCAGCACACGGTCGTATTCGAGGATCATCTGCGCCAGCTCGCCGCCGCTGGTGGCCGTCTCGACTTCCTCGATCAGCCGGTATGCGTGCAGCGGCACACCGGGGGCGCAGCACATCAGCAGGCGCGCCCCGGCGCTTCTGGCCTGGCGGATGAAGTGGCGCAGCGGCTCGCCGCCGTCGACGGCGCACAGCGTGTCGGCGATCTCCGCGCGCGCCAGCTGCACGCCCTCGCCGGTGAGGAACAGGGTCACCTCGGCGTCCATGCAGGCCAGCAGGGTGGCGATGTGGAAGGGCGCGGCGCAGCGCATCGGCGTGCTCGGGCCGCTGGCGACCAGGATCAGGATGCGCTGCGCCATGCTTCAGCGCCGCCGCGGCGGGTAATGTTCGAGGATCTTCGCCACCGTTTCGTGGATGGCGGCGCTGCGCTCCTGGGGCGAGCCGGGGCTGCGGCGAACCATCTGCGCACCGCTGCCGCGCCAGATCAGCTTGCCGTCCTGGTCGAGGAAGTCCAGCTGCAGGGTGCCGACCTGGTAGTCGAGGGTGCGTACCTCGGTGAAGCCGGGCGAGGCCCACAGTCGGCCATGGCGGTCGGTCACCAGGTCGCTGCCGTAGTAGGTGGCGACCTGCTGCTGGCGGGTGTCGACGATCAGGAATGCCTGCACGCGAAAGTCGGCTGCCGCGCCAGGGGCTGACTGGCGCAGCCCGCGCCGCTCGAGTTGCTGGGCGACCGCGGCGCGTACCCGTTGCTCGGTGAGGTCGCTGGTCAGGCGCGGGTCGTTCGGGCGGTACTGCACGGCCGGCTCCTGCCAGCTCCAGGTCTGCAGGGCGGCGAAGTCGCGGTTGGGGTCGTAGTCGCTGTCGACCTGGATGCTCTGGCAGGCGGCCAGGCCGAGCAGGACGACGAGGAGGAGGGTACGGCGGAACATGGTGATCTCCCGGAGGCAGAAAGGCGCCGGGATTGGCGTCGTACCGATGAGAGTGGTCGCGTCCGGTGCCGCGGTCAAGGCGGCGGGAAGCCGTCCAGCGCCTGGCGCACGGCGCGGCGCAGGGCATCGGCGCTGGCGGCGCCACGGCCGCTCTGCTCGGCTTCGCCGACGGCCTGCCAGACCCGCTCGCCGCTGCGGGCATCGAAGAAGTCCAGCTGCACCTCCTCGACCCGATAGGTTACGGTACGGACCAGCGGGATGGGCATGCCCCCCCAGTAGCCGTAGTGGTGATGGTAGTAACCCAGGCCGGCCCCGAGATAGGGATCGTCGTAGGTCTGACGCTGGCGGATCGCACTGCGCTGGTAGGCGCGCAGGCTGAGGGTGGCCGGGCTCTGCGCGCTCCCCGGGCGCAGGCCGCGCTGATCGAGTTCGGCGCTGACGATGCCGGCCAGCAGTTCGTCCACCTCTTCGGCCCACTGCCAGTGGCGATACTGGCCGAAGTCGCGCGTCGCCGGCGGATAGCTGCCCGGGTCGGCATGGCGCGCCGTCGCCGGGTCGAGGGGCGCCGGCGGATAGGGCTGGTGGCTGGCCGTGTAGGGGTTGCTGGTCTGACAGCCGGCGAGGGCGGCGAGCAGCAGCAGGAGCGGGACGCGGGCGGACATGGCGGCACCTGCGAGTAACGGGGCGATCATGCACAGCTTGCGACCGAAGACCGCCATTTATCAATGCCCGTGCGCGGCATTGTCCTGCAGGGGCGGGGCGATCCGCCGCCATGTGCCGCTTGGCGGCAGGCTGGGCGAGCCCCGCCGCTGGCATCAGGGCTGCGGTCGGCAGATCCAGTGCAGGTAGCGGCCGAGCCCGGCGAAGGCCGGGTGGCGGCGGTAGGCCAGTTCCATCTCCAGCAGGTCGGTCAGCTCGGCGCGGGCCTGGAACTCGGCCGGCATGTAGTCGTGGAACACCCGCACGCCGCTGCGCTGCTCGACGCGGAACCAGTCGTCCAGCTGCACGGCCAGCTCGCGCGGGTCGAGCGGGCGCTGCGGCGTCAGGCTCTGCCCCTCGCCGGCGAAGCGCTCCCTGCGCAGCTTGCGGAAGTGACCCTTGAGCAGATTGCGGTAGATCAGCGCGTCACGGTTGTAGAAGGCCAGCGACAGCCAGCCGTCGGGGGCCGTGAGCTGATGCAGCACCGGCAGGATCGCCGGCGGCTCGGCCAGCCACTCCAGCACCGCATGGCAGAGCACCAGATCGAAGCGGGTATCCAGCTGGTCGAGCAGCTCCTGCCAGGGCGCCTGGATGAAGGTGGCTTGCTGGCCCGCTTCGGCAAAGCGCGCGCGGGCGCCCTCCAGCATCGGTGCGGCGGGCTCGGCCAGGGTCACCGCATGGCCCTGGCCGGCCAGCCACAGGCTCATGTGGCCGAGGCCGGCGCCGACGTCGAGCACCCGCAGCGGCCGCTCGGGCAGCGCCTCCTTGAGATCGGCCTGCAGTACGGCGAGGCGGATGGCACCCTTGGCGCCGCCGTAGATCTTCTCGGCGAAGCGGGTGGCCAGTTCGTCGAAATGACGGTCCTGCTGTCCGGATTCGCTCATCGCTTGTAGCGCCGTTCGGTGTCGGCCAGCTTGGCGCGCACCACGGCGTCCAGGTCCAGGCCCAGTTCGCCGCACAGCAGCAACAGGTAGAGCACCACGTCGCCGATCTCCTGGCCGGCGTGCTCCAGCGTGTCGCCCGGCAGCCGCCGGGCCTCGTCCTCGCTCAGCCACTGGAAGATCTCCACCAGCTCGGCCATCTCCACGCTGGCGGCCATGACCAGGTTCTTCGGGCTGTGGAAGCGCCGCCAGTCGTTGTGGTCGCGGATGGCGTGCAGGCGGCGGGTCAGTTCCTCGATGTCCATGGGCATCAGTGCCGGCGTCCTTCCAGATCGCCGCTGAACAGCTCGTCTTCCAGATCGTCGCCGGGGATGGCGTGCTCCTCGGCTGCCCAGGCGCCGAGGTCGATCAGCTTGCAGCGCTCGCAGCAGAAGGGGCGGTAGGGGTTGTCGGCCGTCCACTCCACCTGCGCAGCGCAGGTCGGGCAGGCGACGGTCAGGGGCTTGTTCATCACTGGCCTCCTCGCAGGGTCAGATAGAAGTCGTGCAGGCGCTCCACCTCGCCGTGCAGCCAGGCCAGGTCGCGGTCGTTGACCAGCACGTCGTGGGCATGGCGCAGGCGCTCCTCGCGGCTGGCCTGGGCCTGCAGGATGGCGCGCACCTGCGCCTCGGGGACACGGTCGCGCTGCACGGTGCGCTCGATCTGCACCTGCTCCGGCACGTCCACCACCAGCACGCGTTGGCTCATCTGCCGCTGTGCAGCGGACTCCACCAGCAGCGGCGAGACCAGGATGGCGTAGGGCGAGCGGGCTTCCTCCAGGGCGTCGCGCATCTCCGCACGGATCAGCGGATGCAGCAGCTGCTCCAGCCACTGGCGCTCCTCGGGGGAGTCGAAGATCCGCGCGCGCAGCGCCGCGCGGTCCAGCGCGCCATCCTCGCGGAGGATCTGTGCGCCGAAGCGGTCGACGATGTGGGCCAGCGCCGGCCGGCCGGGCTCGACCACCCAGCGCGCCGCCTGGTCGGCATCGACCAGGTGCACGCCGAGGCTGGCGAAATGGTCGGCCGCCGCGCTCTTGCCGCTGCCGATGCCGCCGGTCAGGCCGAGAATCCAGGGTTTCATGGGAAAGGAGGTCCGTAGCCGCGATGGCGCATTATCGCCCGGTTGGGCGAAGGGCTCCACTCGGCGAGTGCGGATTGCAGGGAGGGCGCCGTGTGATGGGAACTTGCGCCAGCGAATGGCCACCATGGCGCGCCGCTACGCAGCGGGCCTGTGCTGGAAACTCGCTGCGCGGATCTTCAACCGCAGGCCCGTTGCGATCAACCCATCCCTGCAAAGCGCAGGTAGCTGCCGGTGATCTCGTCGCCCCACAGCAGGGCGATCCAGCCGGCGATGGCCAGGTAGGGGCCGAAGGGCAGCGGCGTACCGCTCCCGGCGCGGCGCAGGCGCAGGATGACGATGCCGAGCACGGCGCCGACCAGCGAGGACAGCAGGATGGTCAGCGGCAGGATCTGCCAGCCACCCCAGGCGCCGAGCATGGCCAGCAGCTTGAAGTCACCGTAGCCCATGCCCTCCTTGCCGGTCACCAGCTTGAACAGCCAGTACACCGACCACAGGCTGAGATAGCCGGCCACCGCCCCCCAGAAGGCATCGGCCGGGCTAGCGAACAGCCCGGACTGGTTGACGATCAGCCCCAGCCACAGCAGCGGCAGCACCAGCACGTCGGGCAGCAGCTGATGATCGGCATCGATCAGACTCATCGCCAGCAGGCCCCAGCTCAGCAGCAGCGCGGCACCTGCCTGCCAGCCGAAGCCGAAGTGCCAGGCGACATAGCCCGACAGCATGCCGCAGGCCAGCTCCACCAGCGGATAGCGCTTGCTGATCGGCGCCTGGCAGCCCGAGCAGCGCCCGCGCAGGGCCAGCCAGCTGAGCAGCGGGATGTTCTCCCAAGGCCTGATCCGGTGCCCGCAGTGCGGGCAACTGGAGTCCGGCAGCAGCAGATCGAAGCGCTCGTGCTCGACGCCCGGCAGCTCCAGCACCTCGCGCGCCTGCGCCTGCCAGTCGCGCTGCATCATGATCGGCAGGCGGTAGACCACCACGTTGAGGAAACTGCCGATCAGCAGGCCGATGACGGTAGCGCAGAAAACGAAGGCCAGCGGGTTGCTGGCCAGGAAGTCGACGATATTCATGGATTAGACGACTTGGCCCAGCTGGAAGATCGGCAGGTACATGGCAATGATCAGGCCGCCGACCAGCACGCCGAGCACGGCCATGATCAGCGGCTCCATCAGGGTGGTGAGGTTGTCGACCATGTTGTCCACCTCGGCCTCGTAGTATTCGGCAACCTTGTCCAGCATGCTGTCCAGCGAGCCGGACTCCTCGCCGATGGAGGTCATTTGGATGGCCATGGCGGGGAAGATGGCGGCGGTGCGCATGGCGAAATTCAGCTGGATACCGCTGGAAACGTCCTGCTTGATCTTGTTGACCGCATTGCGGAATACCACGTTGCCGGCTGCGCCGGCAACCGAGTCCAGCGCCTCGACCAAGGGCACACCAGCTGCGAAGGTGGTGGACAGTGTACGTGCATAGCGGGCCACCGCACTCTTGTAACTGATATCACCCACCAGCGGAATTTTCAGCATGGTGCGGTCCACCTGATTGCGGAATTTTTCCGAGCTCCGATGTATCTGCTTGAAGATGAAAACTGCTGCGACAATTCCCGCCAGGGCAATGAGCCACCATTGCTGCAGGACTTCGGAAATATTGATCACCATCATGGTGAAGGCGGGCAGCTCGGCACCAAAGCCTTCGAAGACACTCTGAAACTGAGGCACCACCTTGATAAGGAGGATCGCAGAAACGATCACCGCAACCACGATCACTGCAATCGGATAGGTCATGGCCTTCTTGACCTTGGCCTTGAGCGCCTCAGTTTTTTCCTTGTAGGTGGCGATGCGGTCCAGCAGGGTTTCCAGGGCGCCGGACTGCTCGCCTGACTCCACCAGGTTGCAGTAGAGGTCGTCGAAGTAGCGCGGCTTCTTGCGCAGCGCCGAGGCCAGGCTATTGCCGGCAGCGACCTCCTGCTTGATCTCCAGAACAAGGGCGCGCATGTTCTGGTTTTCCACCCCGTCGGCGATGATGTCGAACGACTGCAGCAGTGGCACGCCGGACTTCATCATGGTAGCCAACTGACGAGAAAACAGGGCGATATCGATAGGTTTGATCGCTTTACCCTTGCCGAGCAGAGAGCCAGCCTTCTTGCGTACCTTGATTGGATTGATGCCCTGCTTGCGCAGTTGCGCCTTGACCATGGCCGAGTTCGATGCATTGATCTCGCCCTTGATCTTGGTGCCGCGACGATCGACCCCCTCCCAGATGTAAGGGCTGTTCTGTGGCGCTTTTGCCGCCGCTTTTGCCGCCAGTTTTGCCGCCATGCTTAATCCTTGGTCACGCGGTTGACTTCCTCGAGGCTGGTCAGGCCTTGCATGGCCTTGAGCAGTCCCGAAGTGCGCAGGTCGTTGAAGCCTTCCTCGCGAGCCTTGGTCGCGATTTCGATGGAGTTGCCGTCCTCCATGATAATCCGTTGCAGGGCCGGAGTGATTTTAACCACTTCATAAATACCCACGCGGCCCTTGTAGCCTTTCTTGCAAGCGTCGCAGCCGACCGGCTGGTAGATCTTGAACTTGCCGATCTGCTCCTCGGGGAAGCCCTCCTTGAGCAGCGCCTCGCGAGGGATGTCGTGGATCTTTTTGCACTGCGGGCACAGGCGGCGGGCCAGGCGCTGGGCGATGATCAGGTTGACCGAAGTGGCAATGTTGAACGAGGGTACGCCCATGTTGCGCAGGCGGGTGAGGGTTTCCGCGGCGCTGTTGGTGTGCAGGGTGGACATCACCATGTGGCCGGTCTGCGCGGCCTTGACGGCGATCTCGGCGGTTTCCAGGTCGCGGATCTCGCCGACCATGATCACGTCCGGATCCTGGCGCAGGAAGGCGCGCAGGGCCTGGGTGAAGTCCATGCCCTGCTTGGGGTTGACGTTGACCTGGTTTATGCCCTCCAGGTTGATCTCCACCGGGTCCTCGGCAGTGGAAATGTTGATGTCCGGCGTGTTGAGGATGTTCAGGCCGGTGTATAGGGAAACCGTCTTGCCCGAGCCTGTGGGGCCGGTTACCAGGATCATGCCCTGCGGCTGGCTGAGCGCCTTCAGGTACAGCTCCTTCTGGTTCTCCTCGTAGCCGAGGGCATCGATACCCATCTGGGCGCTGGACGGGTCGAGGATCCGCATCACGATCTTCTCGCCCCACAGGGTTGGCAGGGTGTTGACCCGGAAGTCGATGGCCTTGTTGGCGGAGATCTTCAGCTTGATCCGTCCGTCCTGGGGTTTGCGCCGCTCGGAGATGTCCATGGCGGCCATCACCTTGAGGCGCGCGGCGATGCGGGTGGCCAACTGGATTGGCGGTTTGGCCACCTCGTGGAGGATGCCGTCGGTACGAAAACGTACCCGGTAGCTCTTCTCATAGGGTTCGAAATGCAGGTCGGAGGAGCCGCCGCGAATGGCGTCCAGCAGCATCTTGTTGACGAACTTGACCACCGGGGAGTCGTCGGTTTCGTTGGCGACGGCCTCCTCCTTCTTCTCGCCCCCCTGCTCGACATCCACCCCGTCCAGGTCGACATCGCCGAGATCCTCCATACCGCTGGTGCTGTTGTCGAAGAACTTGTCGATGGCTTCACCGAGCTTGTCGTCCTCGACCAGCAGGGCTTCGACGGTCAGCCCGGTGCTGAACTGGATGTCGCGGATCGCCTGCTGGTTGGTGGGATCGGAGACGCCGACGAAGAGCAGGTTGCCGCGCTTGAGCAGCGGCAGCACGCGGTGCTGGCGGATCAGTTTCTCGCTGACCAGTTCCCTGGGCTGCGCCTCCTTGTCCAGCGCCTTCAGCTCCAGCAGCGGCAGGCCGAACTGCTCGGCGGCCATTTCTGCCAGTGCACGTGGCTTGACCAGCTTGTTCTGTACCAGATGGCTGACCAGCGGGATCTTGTTGCGCAGCGCTTCGGCCTGTGCCTGCTGGGCAGTCTTCGCATCGAGCAGCTCGGCAAGCACCAGTTGGCGGGCCAGACCGGTGAGGGCGATGGAGTCGTTCATGGGGGGCAACCTGAGAGTCCGTTGGCCGCCTTATAGCGTACTGGCGTGCCGGTGCCAAATCCCTGCAAAGCGTGTGACAAAAAACGGCACATCCTGCCGCAGGGGGCGCGCACTGCCGGGATGGTTAGGCCTGGAGCGCGCGAAATGCGGCTTTCGCGGAGTTGGCACGCTATCTGCTTGGGTATTTTCAGGTCAAAGGACCTTTCCCCTCTTTCAAGGAGCACGACTATGAAAGCACAAATGCAGAAGGGCTTTACCCTGATCGAACTGATGATCGTGGTTGCGATCATCGGCATTCTGGCTGCCGTGGCCATTCCGGCCTACTCGGACTACCAGGCCCGCGCCAAGGTGAGCGCCGGCCTCGCTGAGATCTCCGCAGGCAAGACCGCCTTTGAAACCCGCCTGAACAACGGCGAGACCGTTTCCGGGGTTTCCGATATCGGCCTGCAGGCGAGCACCGGCAACTGCACCATCTCGACTACTGGCACCACCATCCAGTGCGCCCTGGTCAATGCTCCGAGCCAGGTCAATGGCGCGACCATCACCTGGACCCGTAACTCCACCACCGGCGAGTGGAGCTGCGCATCCTCGGCTGACAACAAGTACGATCCCAAGACCTGCCAGTAACCTGCTGGCCGGTTGACGGAGCGAATAGGCGGCGGACAGCCGCCTATTTTTTTGAGCCTGAAATGTGGTGGTGGCTGTGCATGCTTCAAGGTTGATGCCGCTGGTCGTGCTGGCGGTGCTGCTCTCTCTCTATGGCAGCGTGCTGGGTTTTGCCTATGTCTGGGATGACATCGATCTGTTCGTCAGCTCCCCGCTGCTGCGTGGGGCGGGAGACTGGTGGACCGCTGTCAGCCAGCCCGTCCTGCCGGCGACGACCTACTTCCGGCCGGCGGTGCTCAGCAGCTTCTGGTTCGAGTTCGGGGCGCTCGGGGTGGATCCGTTCTATTCCCATCTGGTCAACCTGCTGCTGTTTCTGTTCAACGTGTGCATGGCCGGCTGGCTGGCCGCTGCCGTCTGTGGCTGCGCCGGGTCGCGGTGCTGGATCATGTCCGCCGTGGTCATGTTGCTGTACGGCCTGCATCCGGCCTTGGTGGAGTCCACGGCTTGGGTGGCCGGGCGGTTCGACCTGATGGTCACCAGTTTCGTGCTGCTGGGCCTGAATATCGCCCTGCGCTGGCAGGGGTGGCCGGGCGCCCTGGGCGCGGCGACGGCCTTTGCCTTTGCCTGCCTGTCGAAGGAGATGGCAGCGACCTTTCCCATCCTGCTCTGTGGTCTGCTGTGGACGCGACAGGCGCCCACGGGGTCGGTCTGGGACGGCCTGCGTCTTCTGGTTTCTCCTTCCACGCTGCGTCTGCTGGGGATGATCCTGCTGGCAGGAGCCGCCTACCTTGCCCTGCGTTACCAGGTGCACTCGGGACTGGTGCATCTGGAGCGCAAGGCTGCGGTCAGTCTGGACTGGGTCGGGCATGTCGGCTATGTGGGGCAGGCCCTGATCTTCTATGGGAAGATGCTGGTCTGGCCATTTCCCTTCCTCGGACCGCTGCACCCGCTGGACGTGACCGGCTTGACCGCGGCCGATATCCGCGATGGCTGGCTGGCTGTTGCCGGGGTGTCGCTGGGCCTGGTATGGGTGCTGTGGCGTGGCGGTCGTGCAGCAATACTGCTGGTCCTTTCCGTTGTCGCATTGCTGCCGGTATTGCAGATACTGCCGCTGACCATCGGCGGGAACATCGGTCATGAACGCTTCATGGCCTTGCCGTTGGTCTTCTTCGTCATGGCCTGTGCGCACTGGCTTTTCGGACTGTACGGTGTGTTGCGGCAACGAGTTGCCAAGGCTGTGCTGTGTGGCAGTATCGCCCTGCTCTGTCTCTACTCGGGGCTGAACCTTAAGATCTATCTACCGGTGTGGCAGTCGGATCTTGCCCTGTGGAGCTGGGCGCATGGGCAGCATCCGGATTTCGAGTATGCGCAGTCGCTTTATGTCCTGTCGGCGTTGAATGCGGGGCGCCTGGACCTGGCGAGACAGGAGTTGTTTGCCGTCGCCGAGCAGGATGCGCCGGAGGATTTTCTGGTCATGAAGGGCTACCTCCATGTTCTCGAGGGGAATAGTCGGGAGGCGATCGAGGCGATTGAAAAGGCCTTGTCTCAACTGTATCGCATGCGGGACGAGATGCTTGCCCAAGGCATCGATGTGTCGGAGGTTTCTCTGGACAATAAGCGTGCGCCGAATCTCTGGATCCTGCGGATTTCCTACAGCCTACTGGCGGAAGCCCATCTGCAGTTGGGGGACTATGAGAAGGTTCTCGAGAATGTGGAAATTTTCAGATTCTATGAGAAAAACTTCTCCGTCTCATACTTGCTGGAGGCGCTGGCGCGATATGGACGTGGGGAGGTCGCTCTCGGCGATGCAGCTTTTGAGAAGGCCGTGCAGTTGAGTGCCGATGCTGGCGAGCGCTCCATTTCCGTGCGCAGCAGTTTCGTCCGTAGGCTCTGTGAGTCAGGGAAAGCCGCGGAGCAGCTCTGCCTGGCCGGATACTGAGTAAGATGCCGATGTGAGCTCTGCTGCAGGGGGGCAGAGTTTTCTGGGGCACTCCGCTTTTGCATTGTGGTGGTTTTTGGATTTTATTCTGCTTTGTTTTCGAAATGGTCTCTGCGGTCGGTCTGGGAACGGTATGAGTAATGTGCGAGTGTCATGGAAGCGATTGGCTCTGTTTCTGGGGGTGGCGCTGGCATTTTCTTTTGCGTTCATGCATACGGCATGGGTCAGTGAGGATGCGTTCATAACTTTCAGGGTCGTCGATAACGCTCTGAACGGCTATGGGATTGTCTGGAATCCGGGGGAGCGGGTTCAAGTTTATACTCATCCGTTATGGTTCTTTCTGGTTCTCTCCGGTGTTGCAATATTCGATGATCCTTACTATTTCAGTCTTGGGTTGAGTTATGTTCTGCTGATTGCTACCTTGCTTCTCCTCGGGCGCGTCGCCAAGGAGCGTTGGGCTCTGGGTGGTATTGTTCTGGTTTGTGCTTTGCTATGGTCTCGCGCATTTGTCGACTACTCGAGTTCCGGGCTTGAAAATCCTCTGGTTCATGCGCTTCTGGTGCTCTATGCATTGGTGTGCCTGAGGGGGGCGGGCTCGGGATGGGGTCCGCTGCTTCTAACGCTGCTTGCTTCTGCACTTTTCCTGACGCGGCCGGATGTCCTGGTCCTGATCTTCCCGAGCTTCGTCTATGTATGCTGGCGGGAGAGGCAAAACCTTTTCAGACTGATCCTCGGTTTGGCCGTTGGTGGGATTCCTGCGCTGCTGTGGGTTGCCTTTTCCGTTTTCTATTATGGGGTGCCGGTTCCGAACACGGCTCTTGCGAAGGTCGCTACGGGGATTGATTCGTGGCAGAGCGCTGTGCAGGCCTGGAATTATCTGGTCTGGACCGCCGAGACGGATCTGGTAACGCTGGCTTTGTTGCTTCTGGGTGTAGTGTTGGGTTGTTCGAGCAGGGATCGAGTACTGGCTTCCTTGGGACTGGGGATCGTTGCCTGGTTCTTGTATCTGTTTTACGTCGGTGCTGACTACATGGGGGGGCGGTTCTTCAGTGCTGCCGTTCTCCTTGCCGTGGTTGTCTGCGCCGTATTTGTTTCGCGTAATGCCAGTTTTTCTCTGGTAGCGGCGGTATTGGTGTTCCTCGTTTTCAATGCCGGGGCCCTGAGCAGGACGGTATTTTCGCCTTTGGGCTTTTCGCAGCAGCTCATATCGTCTTCCGGTATTGCGGATGAGCGAGGTTTCTACTACCAGGCTCTGGGTTTGTGGCCGAGCCTGCAGCGCGGCACCTGGTTCGCTCATCCCTGGCTAGCGGAGGGGGCTGCCATCGGCTCCAGGCCCGGGCTCTACGCCCGTTGCGCGATAGGTATGAGTGCATTTGCCGCTGGTCCGGCTGTGCGCTGGATTGATCCGCTGGCGTTGACGGAGCCATTTCTGGCGCGGTTGCCTGCTCGCACGAACGTCCGGGTCGGGCACTACGAGCGTGCCTTCCCCAAAGGCTTCCTTGAGTCTGAAACTTCTCGTGTCAACAAGGTAGAGGATCCAGTTCTGAGAGACCTGTACCGCGACGTGGATATCGCGGTGCGTGCTCCCCTGCTTAGTGAAGGGCGCTTGGCGGCCATCTGGAGATTGAACTCCGGTGCCTATTCCGGGCGGTTGGGGGGCTTCGATCGGGAGGCTATCGGGCTGCCGGGGGTTCCCGTGCAGACCCGTGCTCCTCTTTCCTGTTTTGGTTTGCCCTATGGCTGGGATGGGTTCTGGAGGATTGACGGGGATCCTGCGAGGGTCTCGAAGGTGATGGTGCAAGACGGACTCTCTCAGCAATAGACAAGGATCATCTTGCTCCCCCATCCTGGCTATGGCGGGTTGTCCGTTAACAGCATCCCAGCCCACGCCCTTCGCCACCAAAGCAATGCCTTATATGAGTACAGTCAAACCTCGCCCCCCATTGCACAATCCTCGAGCCAGTCAAAAATTGTCACATTTGAGCGCGGACGTTGATCCCCTCCCCCTCGTCATCGACCTGGACGGCACCCTGCTGCGTTCTGACTTGCTTCTGGAAACCGGATTGGCATTCATGCGCAGCCATCCCCTGCGACTGCTCAAGCCACTGGGCTGGCTGAGCAAAGGCAAGACCGTCCTGAAGGATCGACTGGCACGCGCCACCCACATAGATGTCAGGGTGCTCCCCTATGACCCCGCAGTCATCGAACTCATCCAAGCAGAGCGCAGCAACGGACGCACTGTAATCCTGGCTACAGCCAGCCATCACTCGCTGGCTGAGCGTATTGCCGAACATCTCCAACTGTTTGATCAGGTTCTGGCATCCGACTCCTCACGCAACCTGTCAGCCGAACGCAAGCGTGATTTGCTGGTAGGGCACTTCGGCGAGCACGGATTCGACTATGCAGGCAATTCGCACGACGACCTTCCGGTATGGGCTGCCGCCCGAAAGGCCTACCTAGTCAATCCGGATGCGGGCGTGGAGCCGCGCGCGCGCGCCCACGGCAACGTCAAACAGGTCATTCGCTCTAACTCTCCAAGTATCAAGGACTGGGCGAAGGCGCTGCGACTGCATCAATGGATGAAGAATCTGTTGATCTTCACGCCACTGCTGACAGCTCATCAATTGGGCGTTCCCCAACTGCTTTGGCAGGGACTGCTGGCCTTCCTTTTTTTCGGGCTATGTGCCTCCAGCGTTTACCTGCTCAATGATCTGCTCGACCTGACAGACGATCGCCACCATGGCACAAAGCGGCATCGCCCATTCGCCTCGGGACGACTAGCAATCAAATCAGGCATCATGGCTTTTCCTGCCCTGCTGGCTGGCTCCTTTGCAGGTGCCATTCTCCTGCTCCCTTGGGAGTTTTCTGCAGTTCTGGCCACTTACTACATACTGACACTTGGCTATTCACTTGCACTGAAACGTCAGATGGCTGTTGACGTCATCGCCTTGGCGCTGCTTTACACCATTCGCATCATCGCCGGAGCAGCCGCATGCAAGTTGCCGCTGACTTTCTGGATCCTTGCATTCTCGATGTTCATGTTCCTCAGCCTTGCAATGGTCAAGCGCTACACTGAGCTACGCGAGTCAAGAAAAAAGGGCAGGACCGACAAGACCAGAGGCCGCGGCTACTACCCTAGCGATCTGGAGATGATTGCCTCGCTCGGTTCGGCCTCCGGATATCTGGCAGTGATGGTTCTAGCCCTGTACATACATGATCAGGCAACCGTGCTCATGTACAGCTATCCGGAGCTCATCTGGCTGGCATGCCCACTACTGCTGTTCTGGATCACTCGTATCTGGATGCTCGCTCACCGAGGCGAAGTGAACGAGGATCCGGTGGTGTTCGCCATTCGCGACCGTACCAGCCTGATGGTCGGCATCCTGTTCTGCCTGGTTTTCTGGGGGGCGGCATGACCGAGAAGCTTCATTCCTGGGGACGCCACCCCAATGCTCCTCAGACAGCCCAGCCCTGCACCTGGCGCGCGGATGTGCCGGTGTGCCTGAAGCGGCTCGTCGAACTGCATGGCAACACCCTGCCCTTCGGCAACGGCCGCAGCTATGGCGACAGCTGTCTGGCCGCAAGCGACCATGTTCTGAATCTGCGCACGCTGGATCGCTTTATGGCCACCGACTGGCAGCGCGGCGTCATAACGGCCGAAGCGGGTGTGACCCTCGCAGAGATTCTCACCCTTGCCATACCTCGGGGCTGGTTTCTCGCCATCACGCCCGGAACCCAGTTCGTCACCCTGGGCGGAGCCATCGCCAACGATGTGCATGGCAAGAACCACCATGTACGCGGCACCTTCGGCACTCATGTCCTGCGCCTCGGCCTTCAGCGTCACAACGAGCCACCGATGTGCTGCTCTTCGCAGGAAAACGCCACACTGTTCAACGCCACCATTGGTGGTCTCGGACTCACGGGAGTGATCACTTGGGCAGAGATCCAGCTGATGCCCATACGCTCCAGCCAGATCGACACCAGCGTGGTGCGCTTCGAGAGTCTCGCCGAGTTCTTTATCTTATCCGACGAGTTGGATCACCAGCACGAGTACAGCGTGGCGTGGATCGATTGTCTTGCCCGAGGCAAACGCACTGGGCGAGGCGTATTCATGCTTGGCGACCATGCGCCCTACGGATCTCTGAAGATTGACGAGCGCCGCAAACTGAGCGTTCCACTGACACCGCCACTCTCCCTGATCAATCACCTCTCGCTGCGAGCTTTCAACGAAATCTACTGGCGAATTCATCCTCGTGCACTCGGCAGACAGCGCATCAGCTACGAGCCCTTCTTCTATCCACTGGATCGGATACTGCACTGGAATCGGATCTACGGCCGCAAAGGCTTCCAGCAATATCAATGCGTAATTCCAGAGGCTGTGGCGCAACCTGCGCTGCATGAATTGTTGAATTCCATCGCTAGCTCCGGCCAAGGATCCTTCCTCGCCGTACTCAAGCGCTGCGGCAATATCGCCTCACCCGGCCTGCTGTCCTTCCCGCTCGCCGGCAGCTCGCTGGCCTTGGACTTCCCACAGAAGGCCGAACTGGGCAGCCTGTTCGCACGCCTCGATGCCATCGTGCACGAAGCGGGAGGGCGCCTGTATCCTGCCAAGGACGCCCACATGGCGGCCGAGGACTTCCGCCGAGCCTACCCGGCCTGGGAAAAGCTCGAGACCCTGCGCGATCCGGCCATGAACTCCCGCTTCTGGACAAGAGTCACCGCATGAAACGCATTCTGATCATTGGCGCCACCTCCGCCATCGCCACCGCCTGCGCACGTCTGTGGGCCGAACAGGGCTGCGAGTTTTTCCTCGTGGCCCGCAACACCGAAAAGCTCGCCCAAGTTGGTGCCGACCTCGAGGCGCGAGGCGCCAAGGCAGTAACCACCCACAGAATGGACGCAGTCGACCTGGCAGCCCACCCGACGATGCTCGAGCGCTGCATGGCCCGCCTGCAACAGATCGATATCGCCCTGATCGCCCACGGTACCCTGCCCGAACAGCCAGCCTGCGAGCGGGATGTTGCCATGGCCCTGCGAGAGTTCGCCAACAACGGCACCTCCACCATTGCCCTGCTGACTCTCCTGGCCATGCAGCTTGAAACCCAGCGTTGCGGAACCTTGGCGGTGATTTCCTCGGTAGCCGGCGACCGCGGCCGCCCCTCGAACTACCTCTATGGCAGCGCCAAGGCAGCCGTTTCCACCTTCTGCGAAGGACTGCGAGCCCGAATGTTCAAGGTCGGAGCACATGTAATCGATATCAGGCCGGGCTTTGTCGATACGCCGATGACCCAGGGACTCCCCCTGCCAGTCTTGCTGCTGGCCAAACCCGAACAGGTCGCCCAGCGCGTTCTCTCGGGGATCGAACGCAGGACAGCCGTTCTCTATGCACCAGGATTCTGGATGTTGATCATGCAGATCATCCGCAGCATCCCGCAGCCGCTGTTCAAGAGGCTGAACCTGTGAGCGATGCCCCCCATCTGTCCGGCTGGCGCTATCGCGCCGTCATCCTGTCGGTGATCCTCTCGGTGCTGGGATATCTAGGCTTTTCCCTGTGGAGCGGCTGGCAAGATGTCTGCACTGCCGTTGTCAAGGTGGGTGCAGTCGGCATCCTCATAGCCCTGCTGATGTCGCTGCTCAACTACGGCTTGCGTTTTCTGCGCTGGCAGCTCTATCTCAGGGTATTGGGGCATCCCGTCCCATGGCGCCCCAGCCTGAGGATCTATCTGGCCGGCTTCGCCCTTACAACGACACCCGGCAAGGCTGGCGAAGCGCTGCGCGGGGTGCTGCTCAAGCCATGGGCGGTGCCTTATCCCAAGAGCTTTGCTGCCTTCTTCAGCGAGCGCCTTTCCGACCTGTTTGCCGTGGTGCTGCTTACTCTTTTCGGCCTGACGCTTTATCCGGACGCACGCCCGTTGATCGCGGTCGGCATTGCCCTCGTCGTCGGCACACTGCTCCTGCTGTCGCAACGCCAATTGATCACCTGGTTAGAAAGGCGAACCTCAATGCGGCCAGGCAAGATCATGGCGCTGGCCAGACACCTGCTGCAGATTCTGCTGGAAGCCCAGCGCTGCCACCATCCCGGCACACTGAGCATAGCCATGCTGCTGAGCGTGATTGCCTGGGCAGCCGAGGCGCTGGCATTTCACTGGATACTGCTATGGATGGGCACGGATATCCCGCTGGTATTCGCGGTGTTCGTCTACGCACTAGCAATGCTGGGCGGGGCCCTCAGCTTCATGCCGGGAGGATTGGGGGGAGCCGAGGCGATCATGAGCGCCCTGCTGATCTGGAAAGGCATGCCCGCTGCCGATGCTGTCGCCGCGACCGTACTCATACGAGTGGCTACCCTGTGGTTTGCAGTCTGCATCGGGATGGGCATGCTCGCCCCCAGACCGTTGAAAGTCCCCTGTCCCCCCCCTTGGGCTCGCCACAACCGTAAGCGCCGAAGCCAACACAACCCTGACTTCTGAGAGCCTTTTGGATAGATGGCCCAAGGGGGGGCGTAGTGACTGGCCTTGAAGAGCCTGGATGCAATTCTTGGGACTGGCCCGCGGTGGCTTCGGTCTCTCGAGCGATTGCTCTGCTAGGCAGCTTCCGGCTTGCCCTGTCGCTCGCGGTCATGGCTTGATAGGTCTTCCTGCTTACTCGGAGCCACCAGCATGCCCCCCCACCGCGCCGAACGCCTGCGCCACGCCATGCACCGCCACGCTGATTCCCTCGGCAACCTCCTGGTCGAGGGTTTCCACTATCTGGCGCTGTTCGCCATCGGCGGGGCGGTGGCCTGGGCGGCGGGGCATACCTTCCTCGGCATGTTCGAACGCGGCCAGGCGACCATCGACGACATCCTGCTGCTGTTCATCTACCTCGAGCTGGGCGCGATGGTCGGCATCTACTTCAAGACCAACCACATGCCGGTGCGCTTCCTGATCTACGTGTCGATCACCGCGCTGACCCGCCTGCTGATCGGCGACATCCAGCACACCCACAAGCCGAACATGGGCATCGTCATGGTCTGCGGGGCCATCCTGCTGCTGGCGCTGGCCAACCTGGTGGTGCGCTTCAGTTCGGCCAGGTTCCCGGCGGTGGAGACCTCGGGGCGCAAGGGCGGCGAAGCGCTCGAGAGCCATGGCGACCGGCCCTGAGGGCGGCCATGGCGATGCCCGCTGGCTGCGCCGCAGGGTTGCGCGGCCTGGCGGCTGACCCAGCCTACGGGCTGGCGAAGTGCCCGCGCAGCCGCTCGGCGCGGTATTCCAGGCTGCTGGCGCGGTAGCCCGGCCGCAGCGGCGGCAGCGGCAGGCAGTCGCGCCACTCGCTGCCGGGCAGCAGGCGGTGCAGGATGCGGTAGTGCGGGCTGTCGTAGCGGTCGTCGGCGAGATCGATGGTATCGCCGCTCTGGTAGGCGCCGATCCGCCAGGTCAGTTCGGCCAGCGGTCGCTCGCTGCCATTGCGCAGGCGGGCGCGCAGCGGGCGGTCGGCGGGGCAGCCGGCGTCCCACTGCAGGTCCAGCTCGAGGCGGTCGAGGCGCCCCTGTTCGCGCTGCTCCTGCCAGATCACGCCCAGCGCCACCAGGCCGAGGGCGAACAGCGCCAGCAGGTTGATCGGCACGGCGCGGGTCGGGTAGCGGACCAGCAGGACCAGCCAGGTGAGGACGATCAGGGCGCCGATCAGCATGCGGGATTCCTCGCGGTGTTCAGTCCTCGGGATGGTCGCGCAGGAACACCAGCCGGTCCGCGCTCGACTGCGCCGCGGCGTAGCGGTAGCCGGCCAGGTCGAAGTCCTTGAGCGCCTCGGCATCCCGCAGGCGGTTCCTGATCACGTAGCGGGCCATCAGGCCGCGGGCCTTCTTGGCGTAGAAGCTGATGATCTTGTACTGGCCGTTCTTCAGGTCGCGGAATTCGGTGTCGATGACCCGGGCTGCGAGCGCCTGGCGCCTGACCGCGCCGAAGTATTCGTTGGAGGCGAGGTTGAGCAGGACGTCGTCGCCCTGTTCGGCCAGCGCCTGGTTAAGCCACTGGCTGATGCGTTCGCCCCAGAAGGCGTAGAGGTCCTTGCCGCGGGCGTTGGCGAGGCGGGTGCCCATCTCCAGGCGGTAGGGCTGCATCAGGTCGAGCGGGCGCAGCACGCCGTAGAGGCCGGAGAGCATGCGCAGGTGGCGCTGGGCGAAGTCGAAGTCGCCCTCGTCGAAGCTGTCCGCATCCAGTCCGGTGTAGACGTCGCCCTTGAAGGCGAGCAGGGCCTGCTTGGCGTTCTCGGGGCTGAACGCGGGAGTCCACTGGGCGAAGCGTGCGGCGTTGAGGCCGGCGAGCTTGTCGGACAGGCCCATCAGCTCGGCGATCTGCGCCGGGGTCAGCTCGCGCAGCTGGGCGATCAGCTCGGCGGCGTGGTCGAGATGCTCGGGCAGGGTATGGCGCGCGGTCACCGGCGCGGTGGTGTAGTCGAGCGTCTTGGCGGGGGAAATCACCATCAGCATTGCAGCTCTCCTCTGGCTGTCGGGCGATTCTAGCAGTAGGCTCAGGGTGCGGGGTCCTCGCGGGTTGGCACGGGGGCCGGGCCGGTGGCTAGACTCAATGCAGAGGAGGTCGGTTCGGTGCAGTAACTTTGCGGTAATCGTTGGGACGCTATCTGGGAGACAGGCCGCCGCGCGACGCACGAGCGCGAGGGCGGCCCCTGAGGGCGGAGCGCCTGCGGGCATTCCGTCGCATGACCGACAGGATCGAGGTGACCGACCATGGACAAAAGCGCCAGCAAGACCACGCATCCCCGACTGTATGTGCTCGATACCAACGTCCTGATTCACGACCCCAATGCCCTGCTGAATTTCGAGGAGCATCAGGTGGCCATCCCGATGACCGTGCTCGAGGAGCTCGATCATCTCAAGAGCGGCAAGCACGGCGTGGCCGCCGAGTGCCGCCAGGCGATCCGCCTGATCGACCAGTTGCTCGGCGAGGCGACGCCGCCGCAGGTCGAGCAGGGCGTGCCGATCCAGCGCGGCAAGAGTGCGCCGCGGGGCAGCCTGTCGATCCTCATGAGCCGCCTGGACACCAGCCTCAGCGGCCTGCCCGAACACCTCAACGACAACAAGATCATCAACCAGCTGGTGGAGCTGCAGGGCCGTCGCCCGGACGTCGAGGTGGTGCTGGTCAGCAAGGACATCAACATGCGCCTCAAGGCGCGCGCCTGCGGGGTGGCCGCCGAGGACTACCACACCGACCAGTTGGTCGACGACGTGGCGCTGCTGCCGCGCGGCTACCACAGCTTCCCCGGCTCGTTCTGGCAGAAGGTCAGCAAGGTCGATACCCACCAGGAGATCGGTCGCACCCTGCACCGCGTGCCGCTCAACGGCAACAGCCTGCCGAACATGCACGTCAACGAGTTCGTGGTCGACGAGCAGGGCTTCGTCGGCTGGGTCAAGGAGGTCGACAAGCGTCACCTGCTGCTGCTCGACCTGCACCAGGAGCCGCTGATGCACCAGGAGGCCTGGGGCCTGCGTCCGCGCGACATCTACCAGGCGCTGGCGCTCTATGCGCTGCTCGATCCGGACATCCACCTGGTCAACCTGACCGGCGCCGCCGGCTCGGGCAAGACCATCCTCGCCCTGGCTGCGGCCATCGAGCAAACCATGGTCAGCAAGCGCTACCGGCGCATCATCGCCACCCGCAGCGTACAGGGGCTCGACGAGGACATCGGCTTCCTGCCGGGCACCGAGGCGGAGAAGATGGAGCCCTGGCTGGGCGCCATCACCGACAACCTCGAGGCGCTGCACATGGACGACGAGAGCACCCACGGCAGCGTCGACTACATCCTCCAGCGCGTGCCGCTGCAGTTCAAGTCGCTCAACTACATCCGCGGGCGCAGCTTCCAGCAGAGCCTGATCCTCATCGACGAGTGCCAGAACCTCACGCCGCACCAGATGAAGACCATCATCACCCGCGCCGGCAACGGCTCCAAGGTGATCTGCCTGGGCAACCTGGCGCAGATCGACACGCCCTACCTGTCGGCGACCAGTTCCGGGCTGACCTACCTGACCGAGCGCTTCAAGGACTTCCCCCACGGCGTGCACATCACCCTGCAGGGCGTGCCGCGCTCGCTGCTGGCGGAGTATGCGGAGGCGCATCTGTAGCGTACAGGGGCACGGCGGCGCCTGTCCGGGCGCCGTCGGCGAATGAATTCGCCCCTACGCGAGCATCAGGGCAGCTGCACCTCGATCACGCCGTCGGCATTGACCGTCAGCTCGCTGGAGCCGGCTTCGATCTCCGGCGCCGGCGCGCTGTCCATGCTCATCGTCTTGGCCGCCATACTGCGCAGCAGCGGCGGGCGCGGGCCGCCGCCGGCGTTGAGGTCGAGGCGCACCACGCGGTAGCTGCGTGCGCCCATGGCTTCGCTGACCAGTTGGGCGCGAGCCTTGAAGGCGGCCACGGCTTCCTGGAGCAACTGGTCCTCGCTGCGCTTGCGGCTGTCCGTCGACAGGCTGAAGTGCATGTCGGCCATCTGCAGCTCGTCGAGCAGCCCGGCGCTGAGCTGGGCGAGGGTGGCGAAGTCGGCGCTGTCCAGGCGCAGCTCGGCGCGCTCGCGCCAGGCGACGATCTTGCGGCCCTTGTCGTCGTAGACCGGGCTGCTGTGCCGGCTGCCCAGGCTGACCTCCACGCCCTTGGCGGCGCGGGCGCGCTGCACGGCGCGGTTGAGCGTCTCGGTGGTCTGCGCCGACAGTCTGGCCGGGTCGCTGTGCTGGGCTTCGCTGTAGAGCAGCACGTGCATGCGGTCGTGGGCCACCTCGCGGTTGACCTCGGCACGCAGGCCGATCTGGTTGTAGCGCGGCTCCTCGGCCTGGGCCGGTGGCAGCAGCCACAGGCCGGCGGCGAGGGCGAGCAGGGGAGTGCAGCGGGAAAGTGCGGGCATCGGGGGACTCCTGTCGGTTCGGCCGGCGGGGACGCCGGTCGTCCAGCTGTGACTGAGCGCGGCCGGGCGGGTTCCCGGCGCGCTCGCGTGCCCATTTGCCGCAGCCGGGCGAGGGGCAATCTGGTTATACTCCGCGAAGTTTCCGGAATATTCCATGCAAGCGCCCGTCCAGTTACTCTCCGCCAGCCTGCAGAACCTCGGTCGGCTGGTCCTCATCCGCCTGCTCGTGCTGGCCGCCCAGGCCGGTTCGGTGGGCTTCGCCTGGTGGTCCGACCGCCTGCCGCTGCCGTGGACGGAGCTGGGCATCACCCTCGCCGTCTCCGGCCTGCTGAGCATCTTCACTGCCCTGCGCCTGCGTGCCTCCTGGCCGGTCACCGAGCTGGAGTACGCGGTGCAGCTGGGTTGCGACCTGGTGATCCACAGCGTGCTGCTGTACTACACCGGCGGTTCGAGCAACCCCTTCGTCTCCTACTACCTGGTGCCGCTGACCATCGCCGCGGCGACCCTGCCCTGGCTGCACACCCTGTCGCTGGCCGGCCTGGCGCTGGCCAGCTACACCCTGCTGCTGTTCTGGTCGCATCCGCTGGACATCCCCGCCGAGCCGCGGGAGACCCTGCTGGTCTACGGCATGTGGCTGAGCTTCGCCCTGGCCGCCGGGCTGATCACTTTCTTCGTCGCCAAGATGGCCGAGGAGCTGCGCGGCCAGGAGCAGCTGCGCGCCCAGCGCCGCGAGGAAGGCATGCGCGACCAGCAGCTGCTCGCCGTGGCCACCCAGGCCGCCGGCGCCGCCCACGAGCTGGGCACGCCGCTGGCGACCATGAGCGTGCTGCTCAAGGAGCTGCGCCAGGAGCACCGCGACCAGCCGGCGCTGCAGGAGGACCTGGCCCTGCTGCAGGAGCAGGTCAGGCTGTGCAAGGACACCCTACAGCAACTGGTGCGCGCCGCCGAGGCCGAGCGCCGCCAGTCGATCGTCGAGCAGACCGTCAGCGAGTGGCTGGAGGCGGTGCTGCGCCGCTGGCACCTGATGCGCCCGGAAGCCACCTACCGCTACCAGTGCCTGGGCGTCGGTGCGCCGCCGCGGCTGATGCCGCCGACCGACCTCAGCCAGGCGCTGCTCAACCTGCTCAACAACGCCGCCGACGCCTGTCCGGAGAATCTCGACATCCGCCTGGACTGGGACGCGCGGGAGATCTGCCTGAGCATCCGCGATCACGGCGTCGGCGTGCCGCTGGCCATCGCCGAGCAGCTCGGCAAGCCGTTCTTCACCACCAAGGGCAAGGGCGGCAAGGGCTTCGGCCTCGGTCTGTTCCTCAGTCAGGCCAGCGTCACCCGACTCGGTGGTACAGTGAAGCTCTACAACCACGAAGAGGGCGGCACGCTGACCGAGTTGCGACTGCCGCGCAATTACGGCGTCGCCTGAGCGCCGGTTCTGCCTTGTGCGAGGAATGAAATGAGCGAAGAAGTCCTGTTCGATGCGGAGGAACAGCCGCACCTGCTGTTGGTGGACGACGACGAGACCTTCACCCGCGTGCTGGCGCGGGCCATGAGCCGCCGCGGCCTGCGCGTGTCGGTGGCCAACTCGGCCGACGCGGGTCTGGCCCTGGCCGAGCGCGACACGCCCGACTATGCGGTGCTCGACCTGAAGATGGACGGCGATTCCGGCCTGGTGCTGCTGCCCAAGCTGCTGGCGCTGGACAGCGAGATGCGCGTGGTGATCCTCACCGGCTACTCGAGCATCGCCACCGCGGTGGAGGCGATCAAGCGCGGCGCCTGCAATTACCTGTGCAAGCCGGCCGATGCCGACGACGTGCTGGCCGCGTTGCTCTCCGAGCATGCCGACCTCGATAGTCTGGTGCCGGACAACCCGATGTCGGTGGACCGCCTGCAGTGGGAGCACATCCAGCGCGTGCTGGCCGAGCACGACGGCAACATCTCCGCCACCGCCCGCGCCCTCGGCATGCACCGCCGTACCCTGCAGCGCAAGCTGCAGAAACGCCCCGTGCGGCGCTGAGGGCGCTGCGGCCCGATAGCGGGAAAGCCTTTCCGCTACGGGCCGGTTAACATGGGCGCCCCTCGCTGCCCCGGGCGCCCCATGCTCTCGCTGTTCCTGCAGACCCTGTCCGTCACGCTGCCGGTATTCGCCATGCTGTTCCTCGGCGTGCTGCTCAAGCGTTTCGGCCAGATCGACGACCGCTTCATCCACAGCGCCAGCGGCCTGGTGTTCAACGTCAGCATGCCGGTCATGCTGTTCCTCGCCATTCTCCACGCCGACCTCGAGGCGGCGCTGCAGCCGGCGCTGCTCGGCTACTTCGCCCTGGCCACCCTGGTGGGGTTCGCGCTCGCCTGGGGCTGGGCGCTGTGGCGCTGCCCGCGCGCCGAGCGCGGCGTCTACGTGCAGGGGGCGTTCCGCGGCAACAACGGCATCGTCGGCCTGGCGCTGGCCACCAGCCTGTACGGCGACTACGGCCTGTCGCTGGGCGGGGTGCTCGGCGGGCTGGTGATCCTGCTCTACAACAGCCTCGCCGTGCTGGTGCTGGAGGTCTACAACCCCGACAGCCGGACCAGCCTCTGGAAGATCCTCAGGGGCATCCTGCGCAATCCGCTGATCCTCGGCGTGCTGGCGGCGATGCCCTTTGCCTGGTGGCAGCTGCGCCTGCCGGTCTGGCTGACCACCTCGGGCGAATACCTCGCCCGGCTGGCCCTGCCGCTGGCGCTGATCTGCATCGGCGGCACCCTGTCGCTGGCCTCGCTGCGTGCCAGCAGCGGCCTGGCGCTGAGTGCCAGCCTGATGAAGATGCTCTGGCTGCCGGCGCTGGCCACCGCCGGCGCCTGGGCGTGCGGCTTCCGCCAGGCCGAGCTGGGCATCCTGTTCCTGTTCTTCGCCAGCCCGACGGCGGCGGCCAGTTTCGTCATGGCCCGCGCCGCCGGTGCCAACCACCAGCTGGCGGCGGCGATCATCGTGATCACCACCCTGCTGGCGGTGCTGACCACCAACCTCGGCCTGTTCGTGCTGCAGTGGGGCGGCTGGATCTGAGTCAGCGCTGCTGCTGCCAGGCGCGGAAACCGATCACCACCAGGGTGACCAGGGTCAGCGGCAGGACGAACCAGGTCATCGCCTGGCTGAACATGGCCAGCCCCGGTGCGTCGGTGCTGTGCATCACCAGCCAGGTGGTGTAGATCAGGTAGTAGGCGAAGAACAGCGCGCCCTCCCAGCGGCGGATGCAGTAGCCGGCGAAGAAGATCGGCAGGCAGGCCATGGCCACGGCGATCATCACCGGGTAGTCGAAGGCGACGGCGTTGGCCGACACGTCGAGCGGTATCGGCGACACCAGCGAGGCCAGGCCGAGCACGCAGAGCAGGTTGAAGATGTTGCTGCCGACCACGTTGCCCACGGCGATGTCGCGCTCGCCCTTGAGGGCGGCGATCACCGAGGTGGCCACCTCCGGCAGGGAGGTGCCGGCGGCGATGATGGTCAGGCCGATCACCAGCTCGGACAGGCCGAGCGCCTTGGCCAGGCTCACCGCGCCGTCCACCAGCAGTCCCGAGCCGTACACCAGCAGGGCCAGGCCGACGGCGATGAAGGCCAGGTGCTTGAGGCTGGCGAAGCGCCCGGCCGGCGCCTGGATGCCGTATTCGTCCTCGAACTCCTCGCTGGCGCCCTCGTTGCGTGCGCGCAGGCTGCCGACGATCAGGAAGGCGGTGTAGGCCAGCACGCCGCCGAACAGCAGCACGCCGTCGATCCGGCCGTACTGCTGGTCCATGGCGAGGAACCAGGCCAGCAGGCTGGCGCCGATCATGATCGGCACGTCGAAGCGGATCAGCTGGCGCGACACCAGCATCGGCGTGATCAGCGCCGACAGGCCGAGGATGAACAGCACGTTGAAGATGTTGCTGCCGACCACGTTGCCCACGGCGATGTCGCCCTGGCCGTCGAAGGCCGATTGCACGCTGACCGCCATTTCCGGCGCGCTGGTACCGAAGGCGACCACGGTCAGGCCGATGATCAGCGGCGGGATGCCGAACTGCGCTGCCAGGCGGGCGGCGCCGCGCACCAGCACCTCGGCGCCGGCGACCAGCAGCACCAGGCCGGCGATCAGGTAGACGAAGGTCATCAGGGTCATGGGAAGGCTCCGGTAAAAATCTGCGCCAGCTTAGCCGTTTGTCGGCCGGCTGCCAGCCCCGGCCCAGAGCCGATTGTTACCGCATGCTGCGCCGCGCTCTCAGTCCGTCACCCGCTCCAGACGCACCGGTGCCGTACCGCTGCGCAGCATGCCGATGCGTTCGGCGGCGGCGCGCGACAGGTCGATGATCCTGCCGCGTGCGTGCGGGCCGCGGTCGTTGATGCGCACCACCACGCTGCGCTGGTTGCGCAGGTTGGTGACCTTGACCTTGCTGCCGAACGGCAGCTGGCGATGGGCGGCGGTCAGCGCGTGCTGGTCGAAGCGTTCGCCGCTGGCGGTGCGCCGGCCGTGGTGGCGGCTGCCGTACCAGGAGGCCTTGCCTTCGGCACGATAGCCGCCGGCCTCGGTCGGGGCGGGAGCCGGCTGCGGCGCATGGCCGGCGCAGCCGGCCAGCAGGACGAGGAGGGTGGCGAGGAGCAGGTGTTTCATCGAGGGTCCCCGTGAATGGCACAACGCCGGGCATGCCCGGGCAGGTCGCTCCGGCGTTGTCTGGTCTGCCTTTGAGCGTGGCGGCGGCGTTTGGTTCGCCGCCGCTGCGCCTCAGCCCTCGAGCTTCTTCTTCAGCAGCTCGTTGACCTGGCCGGGGTTGGCCTTGCCCTTGGAGGCCTTCATGGCCTGGCCGACGAAGAAGCCGAACATCTTGGCGCGCTTGGCCTCGTCGCTGGCGCGATACTGCTCGACCTGGGCGGCGTTGGCGGCCAGCACTTCATCCAGCATCGCCTCGATGGCGCCCGAGTCGGTGACCTGCTTGAGTCCCTTGGCCTCGATGACGGCATCGGCCGAGTCGCCTTCGCCGGCGGCGAGGGCCTCGAACACCATCTTGGCGATCTTGCCGCTGATGGTGTTGTCCTTGATGCGCAGGATCATCCCGCCGAGCTGGGCGGCCGATACCGGCGACTGCTCGATCTCCAGGTCTTCCTTGTTGAGCAGGCTGGACAGCTCGCCCATCACCCAGTTGGCGGCCAGCTTGGCGTCGCCGCAGGCAGCCTGTACCTGTTCGAAGTACTCGGCCATCTCGCGGCTGGCGGAGAGCACGCTGGCGTCGTAGGCGGACAGGCCGTACTGGCTCTCGAAGCGCGCGCGCTTCTCGCCCGGCAGTTCCGGCAGCTCGCCGCGCACCTGCTCGATGAAGCTGTCTTCCAGCACCACCGGCAGCAGGTCGGGGCAGGGGAAGTAGCGGTAGTCGTTGGCTTCTTCCTTGCCGCGCATCGAGCGGGTCTCGTCCTTGTTCGGGTCGTACAGGCGGGTTTCCTGCACCACCTTGCCGCCGTCCTCGATCAGCTCGATCTGCCGCTGGATCTCGTGGTTGATCGCTTTCTCGATGAAGCGGAACGAGTTGACGTTCTTGATCTCGGCGCGGGTGCCGAACGCTTCCTGGCCCTTGGGGCGCACCGAGACGTTGCAGTCGCAGCGCAGCGAGCCTTCGGCCATGTTGCCGTCGCAGATGCCCAGATAGCGCACCAGCGCATGGATCGCCTTGACGTAGGCGACCGCCTCCTTGGCCGAGCGGATGTCCGGCTCGGAGACGATCTCCAGCAGCGGGGTGCCGGCGCGGTTGAGGTCGATCCCGGACATGCCGTGGAAGTCCTCGTGCAGGCTCTTGCCGGCGTCTTCTTCCAGGTGCGCGCGGGTGATGCCGATGCGCTTGACGGTGCCGTCCTCGAGGGTGATGTCCAGGTGGCCCTTGCCGACCACCGGGTGGTCCATCTGGCTGGTCTGGTAGCCCTTGGGCAGGTCCGGGTAGAAGTAGTTCTTGCGCGCGAACACGTTGGTGCGGCCCAGTTCGGCGTCGATCGCCAGGCCGAACTTCACCGCCATGCGCACGGCTTCTTCATTGAGTACCGGCAGGGTGCCGGGCATGCCCAGGTCGACCAGGCTGGCCTGGGTATTGGGCTCGGCGCCGAAGGTGGTGGCGCTGCCGGAGAAGATCTTCGAGCGGGTGCTGAGCTGGGCGTGGATTTCCAGCCCGATCACGGTTTCCCATTGCATGTGTGTCGTCCTCAGAATCCGGCCGGGGTGCGGGTGTGCCAGTCGCTGACCTGCTGGTACTGGTGCGCCACGTTGAGCAGGCGCGCCTCCTGGAAGTACGGCGCCAAGAGCTGCACGCCCACCGGCAGGCCGTCGACGAAGCCGGCCGGCATGGACAGGCCGGGGATGCCGGCGAGGTTGGCGGTGATGGTGTAGATGTCTTCCAGGTAGGCCGACACCGGATCGGCGCTCTTCGCACCGAGCTTCCACGCCGGGTTCGGGGTGGTCGGGCCGAGGATCACGTCGACCTCGCCGAACGCCTGCACGAAGTCGTTCTTGATCAGCCGGCGGATCTTCTGCGCCTTCAGGTAGTAGGCGTCGTAGTAGCCGGCCGACAGCGCGTAGGTGCCGACCATGATGCGGCGCTTGACCTCGGCGCCGAAGCCCTCGCCGCGCGAACGCTTGTAGAGGTCTTCGAGGTTGACCGGGTTCTCGCAGCGGTAGCCGAAGCGCACGCCGTCGAAGCGCGACAGGTTGGAGCTGGCCTCGGCCGGGGCGATCACGTAGTAGGCGGGAATCGCGTGCTGCATGTTCGGCAGCGAGATGTCCTTGACCGTGGCGCCGAGCCTCTTCAGCTCCTCGACCACCGCCAGCACCTGCGCGGCGATGCGCGCGTCGAGGCCGGCGCCGAAGTACTCCTTCGGCAGGCCGATGCGCAGGCCGGCCAGCGGCTGGTTCAGCGCGGCCAGGTAGTCGTCCACCGGGGCGTCGACGCTGGTGGAATCCTTGGCGTCGAAGCCGGCCATGGCGCCGAGCAGGAGGGCGCAGTCCTCGGCGGTGCGGGCGATGGGGCCGCCCTGGTCGAGGCTTGAGGCGTAGGCGATCATGCCCCAGCGGGATACCCGTCCATAGGTGGGCTTGAGGCCGGTGAGGTTGGTCAGCGCCGCCGGCTGGCGGATCGAGCCGCCGGTGTCGGTGCCGGTGGCGGCCGGGATCAGGCCGGCGGCGACCGCCGCCGCCGAGCCGCCGCTGGAGCCGCCGGGCACGCGGGACAGGTCCCAGGGGTTCTTCACCGCGCCGAAGTGGCTGGATTCGTTGGCCGAGCCCATGGCGAACTCGTCCATGTTCAGCTTGCCGAGGCTGACCGCGCCGGCGGCGGCCAGCTTCTCGACCACGGTGGCGTCGTAGGGCGCCTTGAAGTTGGCGAGGATCTTCGAGGCGCAGGTGGTCAGCACGTCTTTCGTGCAGAACAGGTCCTTGTGGGCGATCGGCGCGCCGAGCAGGGCGCCGGTCTCGCCGGCCGCGCGCCGCGCGTCGGCGGCCGCCGCCTGGGCGCGCGCCTGGTCGGCGGTGACGCTGATGAAGCTGTTGAGCTGCGGGTCGAGCTGCTGGATGCGCGCGAGCAGGGCGTCGCTCAGCTCGACGGAGGAGAAGTCCTTGGCGGCCAGGCCGCGGGCGATTTGCGCCAGAGTCAGTCGATGCATCACTCGATCACCTTGGGAACCAGATACAGGCCGTTTTCCACCGCCGGGGCGATGGCCTGGTAGTCTTCGCGGTGGTTTTCCTCGCTCACCACGTCGGCGCGCAGACGCTGGGTGGCTTCCAGCGGGTGGGCCAGCGGTTCGATGCCGTCGGTGTTCACCGCCTGCATCTGGTCGATCAGGCCGAGGATGTTGTTGAGGGTCTCGGTGGTGCGCGGAATCTCCGCCTCGTCCAGCCCCAGGCGGGCCAGGTGGGCGATCTTTTCCACGTCGGAGCGTTCGAGCGCCATCGGGTGTCTCCAGCGGAAAAGCGACGAATGACCGGCAGGCGATGGCATGGAACGAAGGCCGCCAAACGGCGGTCAAAGGCCGCGATTGAGGGCCATGCAGGCCCGGAAAAGCGAGCAATCTAACATATGTGCGCCTTGCCCAAAATCCCTGCCGTTGTTAGAGTTCGCCGCACTTTTAGCCACGCGTTCCCCCCAGGGTTTTCTGTCCCATGTTGAAAAAACTGCGCGGCATGTTTTCCAGCGATCTGTCGATCGACCTGGGTACTGCCAACACCCTTATTTATGTGCGTGAGCGCGGGATTGTGCTCAACGAACCCTCCGTGGTCGCCATCCGCAACCAGGGCAATCAGAAGAGCGTGGTGGCTGTCGGGACCGACGCCAAGCGCATGCTGGGGCGTACCCCGGGCAACATCTCCGCCATCCGGCCGATGAAGGACGGCGTGATCGCCGACTTCAGCGTCTGCGAGAAGATGCTGCAGTACTTCATCAACAAGGTGCACGAGAACAGCTTCCTGCAGCCGTCGCCGCGCGTGCTGATCTGCGTGCCGTGCAAGTCGACCCAGGTCGAGCGCCGCGCGATCCGCGAGTCGGCCCTCGGCGCCGGCGCCCGCGAGGTGTTCCTGATCGAGGAGCCGATGGCCGCGGCCATCGGCGCCGGCCTGCCGGTGGACGAGGCGCGCGGCTCGATGGTGGTCGACATCGGCGGCGGCACCACCGAGATCGCCCTGATCTCGCTGAACGGCGTGGTCTACGCCGAATCCGTGCGCGTCGGCGGCGACCGCTTCGACGAGGCCATCGTCACCTACGTGCGCCGCAACTACGGCAGCCTGATCGGCGAGGCGACCGCCGAGCGCATCAAGCAGGAAATCGGCACCGCCTTCCCGGGCAGCGAACTGCGCGAGATCGACGTGCGTGGCCGCAACCTGGCCGAGGGCGTGCCGCGCAGCTTCACCCTCAACTCCGCCGAGGTGCACGAGGCGCTGCAGGAATCGCTGGCGGCCATCGTCCAGGCGGTGAAGAGCGCCCTCGAGCAGTCGCCGCCGGAGCTGGCCTCGGACATCGCCGAGCGCGGCCTGGTGCTGACCGGCGGCGGCGCGCTGCTGCGCGACCTGGACAAGCTGCTGGCCCAGGAAACCGGCCTGCCGGTGATCGTCGCCGAGGATCCGCTGACCTGCGTCGCCCGCGGCGGCGGTCGCGCCCTGGAGATGATCGACCGCCACGCCATGGACCTGCTGTCGACCGAGTAACCGGCCAGCGCCAGGCGGCCGGCGCGGCGTTGCTGCGCGCCCGTCGCCTGGCGCGTCCTGTCTGACGTTGCGAGGGGGCTCGCCATCAAACCGCTTTTTGCCAAGGGGCCCTCGCTGGGCGTGCGCCTGCTGGTGCTCACCGTGCTGTCGGTGGCGCTGATGGTGGTGGACGCCCGTTTCGACGCGCTCAAGCCGCTGCGCAGCCAGCTGGGCCAGGTGCTCACGCCGCTGTACTGGCTGGCCGAGCGTCCGGTGCGCCTGTGGGAAAGCGTCGGCCAGCGGTTCAGCAGCCGCGACGAGCTGATCGCCGAGAACGAGAAGCTCAAGGCCGAGGCCCTGCTGCTGCAACGCCGCCTGCAGAAGCTGGCCACCCTCACCGAGCAGAACGTGCGCCTGCGCGAGCTGCTCAACTCGGCCGCGCTGGTCGACGAGCAGGTGCTGGTCGGCGAGCTGATCGGCATCGACCCCAATCCCTTCACCCACCGCATCCTCATCGACAAGGGCGAGAAGGACGGCGTCACCCTCGGCCAGCCGGTGCTCGACGCCCTCGGCCTGATGGGCCAGGTGGTCGAGGTGATGCCCTATACCGCCCGCGTGCTGCTGCTCACCGACACCACCCACAGCATTCCGGTGCAGGTCAACCGCAACGGCCTGCGCGCCATCGCCGTCGGCACCGGCAATCCCGAACAGCTCGAGCTGCGCCACGTCGCCGACACCGCCGACATCAAGGAAGGCGACCTGCTGGTCAGCTCCGGCCTCGGCCAGCGCTTCCCGGCCGGCTACCCGGTGGCCACGGTCAAGGAAGTGATCCACGACTCCGGCCAGCCGTTCGCCGTGGTCCGCGCGGTGCCGACCGCGCGCCTCAACCGCAGCCGCTACCTGCTGCTGGTGTTCAGCGACCAGCGCACCCCCGAGCAGCGTGCGGTGGACGCCGCGCTGGCCCAGGAGGCGGCTGATCGCGAGGCGGCCCAGTCGGGCGCCGCCCCGCAGCCGCCCGCGAGCGAGCCCGCCGCGCCGCCGGCGCCGGCCAGCCCGCCCCGCGCCGCTTCGGTGCCCCCGGCCGCCCCGGCGGCCCCCGCTGGAGGAGCCCGCTGATGGTGGTGGTCGCCCGTTCGCGCAACGGCTGGTTCGTCTGGTTCACCCTGCTGCTCGGCCTGCTGCTCAGCGTGGCGCCGATGCCCGAGTTCATGCAGGTCGGCCGGCCGCTGTGGATCGGCCTGCTGGTGGCCTACTGGTCGCTGGCGGCGCCGCAGCGCATCGGCATGACCCGCCTGTGGCTGCTCGGCCTGGCCGCCGACGTGCTCTATGGCACGCCCTTGGGGCAGAATGCCCTGGTGCTGGCGCTGATCGTGTTCATGCTGATGTCGCTGCACCAGCGCCTGCGCATGTTCCCGGTCTGGCAGCAGAGCCTGGTGCTGCTGGTGGTGTTCGGCCTGGTCCAGCTGGTCCAGTTGTGGCTCAACACCCTGACCGGCAACCGGCCGCCGACCCTGCTGTTCCTGTTTCCCGCGCTGGTCAGCGCGCTGCTCTGGCCCTGGGTGTTCACCGTCATGCGCTGGTTCAGCGTGCGTCTGCACATCCACTGAGGCCGGCCGGGCGCCCATCCGCCACGCTCCCGGAGGATTTCGCACGTGAGCCAGCTCCATCTCGCTTCCGCCTCGCCGCGCCGCCGCGAACTGCTGCTGCAGATCGGCGTTCCCCACCGCCGCGTCGACGCGCCCGTCGACGAAAGCGTGCTGCCCGGCGAAGCGCCGACCGCCTATGTCGAGCGCCTGGCGCGGGCCAAGGCCGCCGCCGGCCTGGCCGCGCTGGACGGCCAGGGCTGCGTGCTGGGCGCCGATACCGCGGTGGTGCTCGACGGACGCATCCTCGGCAAGCCGGCGGACCGCGCCGACGCCCTGGCCATGCTCGCCGCGCTGTCCGGGCGCAGCCACGAGGTGCTCACCGCCGTGGCGGTGGCCGACGCGACCCGCTGCCTGGCCCGGGTGGTGAGCAGCCGTGTGCACTTTCGCCCAATCACCGCCGGCGAAGGCGATGCATACTGGAATACCGGCGAGCCGCAGGACAAGGCCGGCGGCTACGCGATCCAGGGCCTGGCGGCGATCTTCGTCGAGCGCCTGGAGGGCAGCTATTCGGCCGTGGTCGGCCTGCCGCTGGCCGAGAGCGCGGCGCTGCTCGCCGAGTTCGGCATCGCCTGCTGGCAGTCCGCCGCCGACGCGTGAGCCGCCGACCGCTCCCCTTTCCCGCCACGAGAACGACAACTACATGAGCGAAGAGATCCTGATCAACATCACCCCGATGGAGTCCCGCGTGGCGGTGGTGGAAAACGGTGTGCTGCAGGAAGTGCACGTCGAGCGCACCCAGCGCCGCGGCATCGTCGGCAACATCTACAAGGGCAAGGTGGTGCGCGTGCTGCCGGGCATGCAGGCGGCCTTCGTCGACATCGGCCTGGAGCGCGCCGCCTTCATCCACGCCTCGGAAATCTCCAGCCGCGAGGGCCATGCGGTGGAGAGCATCAGCGCCCTGGTCCACGAGGGGCAGAGCCTGGTGGTGCAGGTGACCAAGGACCCGATCGGCACCAAGGGCGCGCGGCTGACCACCCAGCTGTCGATCCCCTCGCGCTACCTGGTGTACATGCCGCGCACCAGCCACGTCGGCATCTCGCTGAAGATCGAGGGCGAGGCCGAGCGCGAGCGGCTCAAGCAGGTGGTGGCCAGCTGCGTGGCCGCCGAGGGCATCGAGGAGCAGGGTGGTTTCATCCTGCGCACCGCCGCCGAGGGCGCCGGCTACGACGAGATCCTCGCCGACATCCGCTACCTGCGCCGCCTGTGGGAGCAGATTTCCAGCCAGATGCAGAGCGCCGGCGCGCCCTCGGTGATCTACGAGGACCTGTCGCTGGCCCTGCGCACCCTGCGCGACCTGGTCAGCCCGCGCACCGAGAAGATCCGCATCGACTCGCGGGAGACCTTCCAGAGGGTCGGCCTGTTCGTCGGCGAGCTGATGCCGGAGGTGGCCGACCGCCTCGAGCACTATCCCGGCGAGCGGCCGATCTTCGACCTGTACGGCGTCGAGGACGAGATCCAGAAGGCGCTGGAGCGCAAGGTGCTGCTCAAGTCCGGCGGCTACCTGATCATCGACCCGGCCGAGGCGATGACCACCATCGACGTCAACACCGGCGCCTTCGTCGGCCATCGCAACCTCGAGGAAACCATCTTCAAGACCAACCTCGAGGCGGCCACCGCCATCGCCCGCCAGCTGCGCCTGCGCAACCTCGGCGGGATCATCATCATCGACTTCATCGACATGGAAGACGAGGAGCACCGCCGCCAGGTGCTGCGCACCCTGGAGAAGATGCTCGAGCGCGACCATGCCAAGACCAACATCATCGGCATCACCGAGCTGGGCCTGGTGCAGATGACCCGCAAGCGCACCCGCGAGAGCCTGCAGCAGGTGCTCTGCGAGCCCTGCCCGAGCTGCCAGGGACGCGGCCAGCTGAAGACCGCGGAGACCGTGTGCTACGAGATCTTCCGCGAGATCCTGCGCGAGGCGCGCGCCTACCAGGCCGAAGGCTACCTGGTGCTGGCCAACGACAAGGTGGTGGGCCGCCTGCTCGACGAGGAGTCGGGTAACGTCGCCGATCTGGAGGCCTTCATCGGCCGGCCGATCCGCTTCCAGGTGGAAAGCGAGTATTCCCAGGAGCAGTTCGATGTGGTGCTGCTCTGAGGGGAACACCTGACATGTCCGTCAGCGGCCGCTGGCTGGCCCGGCTGCTCGACGCCCTGTTCGTCGGCGTAGCGCTGGCGCTGCTGCTGACCGCGCTCTACGTCAGCCTCGGCCGCGCGCTGGTGCCGCTGGTGGCCGAATACCGCGGCGAGCTGGAGCGCCGGGCCGGCGCCGCGCTCGGCCAGCCGCTGCACGTCGGCACCCTCGAGGGCCGCTGGCAGGGACTGGCGCCGCTGCTGGTGCTGCGCGACCTGCAGCTGCAGCTGGACGGCGAGGCGCTGCACCTCGACCAGTTGCGCGTGGTGCCGGACGTGCTGGCCAGCCTGCGCACGCGCAGCCTGCGCATCGCCCGCCTGGAGCTGGAGGGGCTGCAGCTCGGCCTGCAGGAGCAGGCCGACGGCCGCTGGCGGCTCAAGGGGCTGCGCCCGCTCGATCCGGCGGCGCCGCCGCTCGATCCGGCGAAGATCCTCGCCCTGCTGCTGGCGCCGGGCGAGGTGCGCCTGCTCGACAGCCGGCTGAGCATCGAGACCCGCAGCGGCGAGGTGCTTGCCCTCAACTACCTCGGCTTCACTCTCGAGAACCGGGGCAGCGCCCAGCGGCTCGACGGCCGCCTGCTGCTGCCCGACGGCCAGCCGCTGAGCTGGCGACTGCACAGCCGCCTGCGCGCCGAGGACTGGCGCGCGGCCTCCGCGCAGCTCTACCTCAGCCTGCCGCAGAGCGACTGGGCGCCCTGGCTGGCCGAGCGCCTGCCTGCCGGCTGGCAGCTGCCGCGCCTGCAGCTCGGCGGCGAGCTGTGGCTGGACTGGGCCGCCGGCCAGGCCCAGCGCGCCGCGCTGCGCCTGCATGCCCCGCAGCTCGACGTGCGGCCTGCGCCGCGCAGCCTGGCCGAATTCCGCGACCTGGCGCTGACCGCCCACTTCGCGCGCGAGGCGCAGGGCTGGCGCCTGCTGGTCGAGGAGCTGGCCGGCAGTTTCGCCGGCGAGCGGCTCAATCCCGGCCAGCTGCAGCTGCGTCGTCTCGCGGCGGACGATACCTGGCTGCTGCAGGCCGAGCGGCTCAACCTCGCGCCGCTGGCCAGCCTGGTCCGCGGCCTGGCGCCGCTGCCGGACAAGGCGGTGGAGATCCTCGCCAGTCTGGCGCCGCACGGCCGGCTGCGCGACCTGCGCGCCGAAGTTCGCCCGCGGGGCGAGGGGCTGCCGGAGGTCGAGTACGACCTGCGCCTGGACCGGGTCGGCGTCAGCGCCTGGCACGGCGTGCCGGCGCTGGAAAACGTCAGCGGCAGCCTCAGTGGCAGTCTCGCCGGCGGCGAGCTGCGCCTGGACGCCAACGACTTCATGCTGCACCTCGACACCCTGTTCCCCGAGCCCTGGCGCTACCGGCGAGCCCGGGCGCGGCTGGAGTGGCGCCTGGATGCCGAGGCCTTCACCCTGTCCAGCGCGCTGATGCGCCTGTCGGGCGAGGAGGGCGAGCTGGCCGGCAACATGCTGATCCGTCTGCGCCGCGACCCGGCTGCCGAGGACTACATGGACCTGCAGGTCGGTCTGCGCCAGGGCGATGCGCGCTACACCGGGCGCTACCTGCCGACCCGTTCGCCGGGCCTGAGTGCGCCGCTGGCCGAGTGGCTGCAGACGGCGATCAAGGGCGGGGCGATCGAGCAGGGGCTGTTCGTCTACCAGGGCTCGCTGAACAAGGGCGCCTCGCCGCAGGCGCGCGCGCTGGGTCTGTACTTCCAGGTGCGCGATGCCGAGCTGGCCTACCAGCCCGCCTGGCCGCCGCTGCGCCAGCTCGACGGCGAGGTGTTCGTCGAGGACAGCGGCGTGCGCGTGCGTGCACCGACCGCTCGGGTGCTCGACAGTCGGCTGCGCGACGTGCAGGCGCAGGTGAAGCTGGGCAGCCGGCGCGGGCCGCGCCTGACGGTCGACGGCCAGGTGCACGCCAGCCTCGGCGATGGCCTGAAGATCCTCCAGGACACCCCGCTGGGCGAGCGGCAGACCTTCGCCGGCTGGCAGGGCGAGGGTCCGCTGGACGGCCGCCTGCAGCTGGACATCCCGCTGGCGCGCCAGGCCGGCGCCCTGCGTGCGGTGGTCGACTTCGCCACCGAGGATGCGCGCCTGCAGCTGCCGCAGCCGGCGCTGGAGCTGCAGCAGCTTCGCGGCAGCTTCCGCTACGACACGGCCCGCGGCCTGAGTGCGGCGGATATCCGCGGCCGCGCCTTCGACCGCCCGCTGCGGGCGGCGATCGAGGCGCGCGGCCAGCCCGGCAAGCCGCTGTCACGGCTGGACGTGCGCAGCAGCATCGCCGTCGAGCGTCTGGCCAGCTGGCTGGGCGCTGCGCCGGCGGAGGTTCCCGCCAGTGGCGAGCTGCCCTATCGGCTGTGGCTGGATCTCGATTTCGGCGAAGCCAGCCAGTTGCGGGTCAGCTCCGACCTGCGCGGCACCCGCATCGATCTGCCGGCGCCGCTGGGCAAGCCGGCCGAGGAGACGCGCAGCGCCAGCTGGAGCATGACCCTGGGCGGCGCCGAGCGCCGCTACGAGCTGAGCTACGCGGGACTGGCCAGCCTCGCCCTGGTCGCGCCGCCCGGCCGGCTGGCCGGTGGGCGTGGCGAGCTGCGTCTGGGCGGCGAGGCCGCGCAGATCCCCCGCGAGCTGGGCCTGCACGTCCGCGGCCGGCTGAGCGAATTCGACTGGCCGGCCTGGCAGGCGCTGCAGGCGCGCCGGGGCGGCGGGCAGGCGGGCGAGCTGCTGCAGTCGGCCGAGCTGGAACTGGCGCGCTTCACGGCCGGCAGCCTGAGCCTCGAGCAGCTCAGGGTCGGCCTGCGGCGCGGCGGACGCAACTGGCGTCTGCGTCTGGAGAATCCGCAGCTGCTCGGCGAGGTGGTGATTCCGCCGGCCGCCAGCGCGCCGCTGCGCATCGAGCTGCAGCGCCTGCGCCTGCCGGCGCGCGAGTCGGCGGTGGAGAAGGCCCGGCGCGAGGCGGCCGGTATCGCCGCCAGCGACCCGCTGGCCGCGCTCGACCCGCGCAGCCTGCCGGCGATGGACGTGAGCATCCAGGCCCTCTACCTCGGTGAGGAGCGCCTCGGCCGCTGGCATTTCCGCAGCCGCCCGAGCGGCAGCGGCGCGCGCTTCGACCAGCTCGACCTCGATCTCAAGGGCCTGCGCCTGGACGGCAGCCTCGACTGGCAGGGCACGGGCATGGCCAGCCGCACCGCGTATCGCGGTCGTCTGAGCGGCGGCGACTTGAGCGACGTGCTGCTGGCCTGGGGCTATGCACCGAGCATCACCAGTCGCGACTTCCAGGTCGACATCGACGGCAGCTGGCCGGGCTCGCCGGCCATGGCCGGGCTCAGGCACTTCAGCGGCAGCCTGGTGGCGCAGGCGCGCCAGGGCCAGTTGCTGGAGGTGGAGGGCGGCGCCGCGGCGCTGCGGGTGTTCGGCCTGCTCAACTTCAACGCCCTCGGCCGGCGCCTGCGCCTTGACTTCTCCGACCTGCTCGGCCGCGGGCTGGCCTACGATCGCATCGGGGGGAGTCTGGCGGGCACCGACGGCGTGCTGCTGACCCGCGAGCCGCTGGTGCTCGACGGGCCGTCGACCCGCCTGGAGCTGGACGGCCAGCTGGACATGGCCCAGGACCGCATCGCCGCCAAGTTGCGGGTGACCCTGCCGCTGTCCAACAACCTGCCGCTGGCCGCGCTGCTTGCTGGCGCGGCGCCGGTCGCCGGCGCGCTGTTCATCGTCGACCAGCTGGTCGGCGACCGCCTATCCCGGGTGGCCAGCGTCGACTACCGGGTCGATGGCCCCTGGCAGGACCCGCAGATCAGCCTGTTCGGCAGGCCGGCGAGGGACGCACGTTGAGGCGAATCCGGGTTAGGATGAAATCATGAGGCAGCAGGAGACGAGCATGGGCCGGGTGGCAGTCATCCAGATGGTCAGTCAGGCCGACGTGGCGAGCAATCTGGCGCGCGCCCGGATGCTGCTCGAGCAGGCGGCGCAGGAGGGGGCGCGGCTGGCCGTGCTGCCGGAGAACTTCGCCGCCATGGGCCGGCGCGATCTGGCCGAACTCGGTCGCGCCGAGGCCGCCGGCGAGGGGCCGCTGCTGCCCTGGCTCGTGGCCTGCGCCCGCGAGCTGGGCCTGTGGCTGGTGGCCGGTACCCTGCCGCTGCTGCCGGAAGGGCAGCGCGACGGCAAGCCGCACGCCTGCTCGCTGCTGATCGACAGCGACGGCCAGGTCGCCGCGCGCTACGACAAGCTGCACCTGTTCGACGTCGAGGTGGCCGACAGCCGCGGCAGCTACCGCGAGTCCGACGACTTCGCCCACGGCGAGCGCCTGGTGCTGGCCGACACCCCGGTGGGGCGCCTGGGCCTGACCGTGTGCTACGACCTGCGCTTTCCCGAACTGTACGGCGCCCTGCGCGCGGCCGGCGCCGAGCTGATCAGCGCGCCCTCGGCGTTCACCGCGGTGACCGGCGCGGCGCACTGGGAGATCCTCGTGCGCGCGCGGGCCATCGAAACCCAGTGCTACCTGCTGGCTGCCAACCAGGGTGGCCTGCACCCGGGGCCGCGGGAAACCTTCGGCCATTCGCTGATCGTCGATCCCTGGGGCGAGCCCCTGGCCCGCCAGCCGCGCGGCGAGGCGGTGCTGCTGGCCGATCTCGACCGCCCGGCGCAGGCGGCCATCCGCCGGCGCATGCCGGTGCATGCCCATCGCCGCCTGCATCCCGGGGCGCTGCAAACCAAGACCAAGGAGTCCCCATGAACACCCTGTCCTCCGTCAGCGCCCAGCTGCTGACTCCCGGTGGCCTCGGCCTCGAGCGCCTGCCGGTGCTGCTCGGCGAGCTGGCCGGTCCCGGCATCGATGCCGCCGACCTGTACTTCCAGAGCCAGGTGTCCGAGTCGTGGCTGCTCGAGGACGGCATCGTCAAGGAAGGCAGCTTCCACCTCGACCAGGGCGTCGGCGTGCGTGCCCAGTCCGGCGAGAAGACCGGCTTCGCCTACAGCAACAGCATCGAGGAGCATGCCCTGCGCCAGGCCATCGGCGCCGCCCGCTCGATCGCCCGTGCCGGCCAGCAGGGCCGCGTGCACACCCCGGCGGTGCAGGTGCCGCCGCGCCTGTACGGCGCCGACAACCCGCTGGAAGTGCTCAGCCGCGCCGAGAAGGTCGAGCTGCTCAAGCGCGTCGACCAGGCCACCCGCGCCCTCGATCCGCGCATCTCGCGGGTCACCGTCAGCCTGGCCGGCACCTGGGAGCAGGTGCTGGTGGCTGCTGCCGACGGCAGCCTGGGCGCCGACGTGCGTCCGCTGGTGCGCTTCAACGTCAGCGTGATCGTCGAGCAGGGCGGTCGCCGCGAGCGCGGCGCCCACGGCGGCGGCGGGCGCACCGACTACCGCTACTTCCTCGACAACGACCGCGCCATGGACTATGCCCGCGAGGCGGTACGCCAGGCGCTGGTCAACCTGGAGGCAATGCCGGCGCCGGCCGGCAGCCTGCCGGTGGTGCTCGGCAACGGCTGGAGCGGTGTGCTGCTGCACGAGGCGGTCGGCCACGGCCTGGAAGGCGACTTCAACCGCAAGGGCAGCTCGGCCTACAGCGGCCGGGTCGGCCAGCAGGTGGCTTCGAGCCTGTGCACCATCGTCGACGACGGCACCCTGGCGGGCCGTCGCGGCTCGCTGAGCCTCGACGACGAGGGCACGCCGACCCAGTGCACCACGCTGATCGAGAACGGCGTGCTCAGGGGCTACATGCAGGACAAGCTCAATGCCCGCCTGATGGGCGTCAGGCCGACCGGCAACGGCCGGCGCGAGTCCTACGCGCACCTGCCGATGCCGCGGATGACCAACACCTACATGCTGGCCGGGCAGAGCGAGCCGGAGGAGATCATCGCCTCGGTGAAGCGCGGCCTGTACTGCGCCAGCCTCGGCGGCGGCCAGGTGGACATCACCAGCGGCAAGTTCGTGTTCTCCACCAGCGAGGCCTACCTGATCGAGGACGGCCGCATCACTGCGCCGGTCAAGGGCGCGACGCTGATCGGCACCGGTCCGGAGGCGATGAGCCGGGTGTCGATGGTCGGCAACGACCTGGCGCTGGACAGCGGCGTCGGCACCTGCGGCAAGGACGGCCAGTCGGTGCCGGTGGGCGTCGGCCAGCCGACCCTGAAGATCGAGGCGATCACCGTCGGCGGCACCGGCGGCTGACACGTGGGGTGGGCAACTCGCGCAGCGATTGCCCAGCGGATGGAGCGGTGGAAGATCGCTGCGCGAGTTGCCCACCCTGCGATGACTGGGGAGGGTGCTCAGCGCAGGCCGCGCTTGACCTCGTCGAGGTCGCGCAGGTACTTGAACACCTTGCGCGCCGCCGCCGGCGGCTTGTTGTGCGCCGCCTCGTGCTGGGCGTGGCGGATCAGCTGGCGCAGGTGCTGGACGTCGGCCTCGGGATATTCGCCGAGCAGCGCCTCGAGGTCGCTGTCGCCACCGCCGACCAGTCGGTCGCGCCAGCGCTCGAGGGCGTGGAAGCGCTCGTTGTACTGGCGGGTGGAGGCGTCCATCTGGTCGAGCAGACCGGTGATGGCTTCGAGGTCCTGGCTGCGCATCAGCTTGCCGATGTACTGGATGTGGCGTTTGCGCGCGGCGTGGGCCTTGTGCTTGGGCGCCTCGAGCAGTGCCTTGAGCAGCATGTCGGAGAGCGGCAGGCGCTCGAGCTGCTCGGGCTTGAGGGTGGTCAGGCGCACGCCGAGGTCCTGCAGCGCATGCAGTTCGCGCTTGACCTGGGTTTTGCTCTTCTCTCCGGAGAAGTCGTCGTCGAATTGTTCAGACATGGGGTGGGTCCGCTGGGAAACGCCGCCATGATAACCACTCAAGGGGCCGCTTGTCCGGCCCGGCCGGCACGCCGGCGGGAAAACAGGAGCAGGACATGAATTCAGCCGTGGAAAGCGTGGGGCCGCAGGCCCTGCCGGGATTGCAGGAGCAGGTCGAGGCGATCCTCGCCGAGGCGCGCCGCCAGGGCGCCAGCGCCTGCGAGGTGGCGGTGTCGCTGGAGCAGGGGCTGTCCACCAGCGTGCGCCAGGGCGAGGTGGAGACGGTCGAGTTCAACCGCGACCGTGGCTTCGGCATCACCCTCTACCTCGGCCAGCGCAAGGGTTCGGCGAGCACCTCGGCGCAGGGCGAGAGCGCGATACGCGAGACCGTGGCGGCGGCGCTGGCCATCGCCCGTCACGCTTCCGAGGACGACTGCGCAGGCCTTGCCGACGCCGCACTGATGGCCCGCGAACTGCCCGATCTCGATCTGTACCATCCCTGGGCGATCGATCCGGAGCAGGCCATCGAGCAGGCGCTGGCCTGCGAGGCGGCGGCCTTCGCCGCCGATCCCAGGGTCACCCGCGCCGACGGTACCACCCTCAACACCCACCTGGGCTGCCGGGTGTACGGCAACAGCCACGGCTTCGTCGGCGGCTACGCCTCCAGCCGGCACAGCCTGAGCTGCGTGATGATCGCCGAGGGCGAAGGGCAGATGCAGCGCGACTACTGGTACGACGTCAGCCGCATCGGCAGCGAGCTGGCCAGTGCCGAGTCGATCGGCCGGCGCGCCGCCGAGCGCGCGGTGGCGCGCCTGGGCGCGCGGCCGGTGCCGACCTGCGAGGTGCCGGTGCTGTTCGCCGCCGAACTGGCCACCGGGCTGTTCGGCCACTTCCTCGCGGCGATCTCCGGCGGCAGCCTGTACCGCAAGGCCTCCTTCCTCGAGGGCGCGCTGGGCCAGACGCTGTTCCCCGACTGGCTGAGCCTCGACGAGCGTCCGCACCTGTCGCGCGGCATGGGCAGCGCCAGCTTCGACGGCGACGGCCTGGCCACCTATGCCAAGCCCTTCGTCGAAGGCGGCAAGCTGGTCTCCTATGCCCTCGGCACCTATTCCGGACGCAAGCTGGGCATGCCGAGCACCGCCAACGCCGGCGGCGTACACAACCTGTTCGTCAGCCACGGCAGCGAGGATCAGGCGGCGCTGATCCGCCGCATGGATCGCGGCCTGCTGGTCACCGAGCTGATGGGGCAGGGCCTCAACCTGGTCACCGGCGACTACTCGCGCGGTGCGGCGGGCTTCTGGGTGGAGAACGGGGTGATCCAGTTCCCGGTGCAGGAGGTGACCGTCGCCGGCAACCTGCGCGACATGTTCAGGGGCATCGTGGCGGTGGGCAGCGACCTGGAGACGCGCGGCAACGTGCGCAGCGGCTCGGTGCTGATCGAGAAGATGACGGTGGGTGGCAGCTGAGGTCGCTGCGGGGGAGGGCAGGAGGTTTCCTGCCCGTTCCTCGGGGGGGCGGAGCTATTCGCCTTCGTCGAAGTAGTTGTTGATCAGTTCGAGCAGGGCCTGCAGGGCTTCCTGCTCCTGCTCTCCCTCGGTACGCAGGTGGATCGGGGTGCCCTTGCCGGCGGCCAGCATCATCACCGACATGATGCTCTTGCCGTCCACCAGGCTGTCCGCCGAGCGACCGACCCGCACCTGGCAGGGGAAGCGCCCGGCCACGCCGACGAACTTGGCGGCGGCGCGGGCATGCAGGCCGAGCTTGTTGATGATGGTGACGTCGCAGGCTGGCATCGGGCGGGAAGTGTCCTGGTTACTTGAGGTCGCGGTGACGGATCTGCAGGTTGCCCAGGCTGTCGCGCAGCGCGGCGCCCAGGCGCTCGGCGAGGTACACCGAGCGGTGGTGGCCGCCGGTGCAGCCGATGGCCACGGTGACGTAGGCGCGGTTGCTGGCGGCGAAGCGCGGCAGCCACTTGCTGAGGTAGGCGAGCAGGTCCTGGTACATCTCCTCGACGTCCGGCTGGGCGTCCAGGTAGTCGCGCACCACCGCCTCGAGGCCGCTGTACTCGCGCAGGTCCGGCTTCCAGTAGGGATTGGGCAGGCAGCGCACGTCGAACACCAGGTCGGCGTCCACCGGCATGCCGCGCTTGAAGCCGAACGACTCGATCAGGAAGGCGGTGCCCGGCTGCGGCTTGTCCAGCAGGCGCAGCTTGAGGGTATCGCTGAGCTGGTAGAGGTTGAGGTTGGCGGTGTCGATCTTCAGGTCGGCCAGGTCGGCGATCGGCGCCAGCAGCTGGCGTTCGTCATCGATCGCCTCGCTCAGCGAGCGCTCATCGCTGGTCAGCGGGTGGCGCCGGCGGGTTTCCGAGAAGCGCTTGAGCAGGGTGGCGTTGTCGGCGTCCAGGTACAGCACGTCGCACTGGATGTTGCGCTGGCGCAGCTGGTCGAGCAGCTCGGGGAAACGGCGGAGCTGGCTGGGCAGGTTGCGTGCGTCGATGGACACCGCGACCTTGGGCTGCAGCAGTTCGGTCTGCAGCAGGGCGCGCTCGCCGAGGTCGGGCAGCAGGCTGGCGGGCAGGTTGTCGATGCAGTAGAAGCCGTTGTCCTCAAGTACGGCCAGGGCGGTGCTCTTGCCCGAGCCGGAGCGGCCGCTGACGATCACCAGGCGCATGGCTCAGCGTCCGTCCACGGTATCGAGCACCACCTGGTAGAGGTCGAATCCATCCCTGGCCTGGCGCAGGCGCTCTCGCACGTCGGCACGGTCGAGCAGGCCGGCGATCTGGCGCAGCAGCTCGAGGTGTTCCTCGGTGGCGGTTTCCGGCACCAAGAGGACGAACAGCAGGTCCACCGGCGCGCCGTCGAGGGCGTCGAAGTCTACCGGGGCATCCAGGCGCAGCAGGGCGCTGACCGGCACCGAGCAGCCGGCCAGGCGGCAGTGGGGGATGGCGATGCCATTGCCGAAGCCGGTGGAGCCGAGCTTCTCGCGGGCCACCAGGCTTTCGAAGATGTCATGTGCGTCGAGCCCGGGAATGTCCCGGGCTACGAGGTTGGCGATCTGCTCGAGAACGCGCTTCTTGCTGCCTCCCGGCACGTTCACCTGGGAACGGCCGGGGGTCAGGATGTGCTCTAGTCGAATCATCGGGGAATGATCAGCGGGCAGCGGCGCCCTGTTCGCGTTCGATCTGTTTTTCCTTGTGCTTGATCAGCTGGCGGTCCAGCTTGTCGGCCAGCAGGTCGATGGCGGCGTACATGTCCTCGTGCTCGGCGTTGGCGACCACTTCGCCGCCGGCAATATGCAGGGTCGCTTCGATCTTCTGCTTCAGTTTCTCCACCTGCATGATCACCTGGACGTTGGTGATCTTGTCGAAATGGCGCGCCAGGCGCTCGAATTTCTCGTTGACGTAGTCACGCAGAGTGTCGGTCACTTCCAGGTGTTGGCCACTGATATTGACTTGCATACCGCTTCTCCTTATTACCTACGTTGCTGGCGGGATATTCCCCGCCACCTGAATTCTGCTGCTCGAACGCTACACCAGTCGCTTGCGCTCGCTGGAGGGTGCAATGCCGAGGGACTCCCGGTATTTGGCGATGGTCCGGCGGGCCACTTGAATCCCCTGCTCTTCCAGTAAACCAGCGATCTTGCTGTCACTCAATGGCTTTTTCGGGTTTTCCGCCGCCACCAGTTTCTTGATGATGGCGCGGATCGCCGTCGACGAGCATTCGCCGCCCTCGGCGGTGCTGACGTGGCTGGAGAAAAAGTACTTGAGTTCGTAGATGCCGCGCGGGGTGTGCATGTACTTCTGCGTGGTGACCCGCGAGATGGTCGACTCGTGCATGCCCACCGCCTCGGCGATGTCGTGCAGCACCAGCGGCTTCATCGCCTCCTCGCCGTACTCGAGAAAGCCGCGCTGCTGCTCGACGATCTGGGTGGCGACCTTCATCAGCGTCTCGTTGCGGCTGAGCAGGCTCTTGATGAACCAGCGCGCTTCCTGCAGCTGGTTGCGCATGTAGGTGTTGTCGGCGCTGGAGTCGGCGCGGCGTACCAGGCCGGCATAGTGCGGGTTGACCCGCAGGCGCGGCATGGCGTCGGGGTTGAGCTCGACCAGCCAGCGCTCGTTGTCCTTGCGCACGATCACGTCGGGGACCACGTACTCGGCCTCGCCGGCCTCGATCTGTGCGCCGGGACGCGGGTTGAGGCGCTGGATCAGCTCGACCACCTGGCGCAGCTCGTCCTCCTTCAGGCGCAGGCGCCGCATCAGCTGGGCGTAGTCGCGGCTGCCGAGCAGGTCGAGGTGGTCGCGGGCGACGCGGCGCGCCTCGTCCAGCCAGGGGGTGTCGGCTGGCAGCTGCTTCAGCTGCAGCAGCAGGCACTCGCTGAGGTCGCGTGCGCCGATGCCCAGTGGCTCGAACTGCTGCACGCGGTGCAGGACCATTTCCACCTCGTCCAGCTCGATGCCCAGTTCAGGGTCGAGGGAGTCGAGGATCTCCTCGAGGCTTTCCTCGAGATAGCCGTCGTTGTTGATGGCGTCGATGATCGACATGGCGATCAGCCGGTCGCTGTCGCTCATCGGCGCCAGGTTGAGCTGCCAGAGCAGGTGGCTGTGCAGGCTCTCGCCGGAGGAGGTGCGGGCGGTGAAGTCCCACTCGTCGTCCTCGCTGCTCGGCAGGCTGCTGGCGCTGGTCTGGTAGATGTCCTCCCAGGCGGTATCCACCGGCAGCTCGCTGGGGATGCGCTCCTCCCACTGGCCCTCGTCGAGACTGTCGGGGTCGCGCTCGGTGGTGGCGACCGTGCTGTCGTGGCTGGCGCCGGAGGAGGGGCCTTCGCTCTCCGCCAGCGGGTCGCTGCTGTCGAAGTCGTCGCCGTCTTCCTGTCGCTCGAGCATCGGGTTGGAGTCGAGGGCTTCCTGGATTTCCTGCTGCAGGTCGAGGGTCGACAGCTGGAGCAGACGAATGGCTTGTTGCAGCTGCGGTGTCATCGTCAGCTGCTGGCCCATCTTGAGGACTAGCGAGTGTTTCATGGCTTGGGAGTTGGCACCTTGGGTCTGCCAGCGCCTGCGCGCTGTCCACTGCTGGGCGCCGGGGCGCCGCGGTTAGCAAATTATATGCCCGATATTTGCGGCTTTGCCTAGGCTTGACAGTCGCCCGAAAAGGCGCAGTCGGGTGGGGGCGCCCGGCAGAGGGCGGGCGCGGACGGGGTGCGCTGCCGGCGGCCTACAGGCGGAACTCGTGGCCCAGGTAGACGTCCTTGACCAGCTGGTTGGCGAGGATGCTCTCGGCATCGCCTTCGGCGATCAGCTGGCCGGCATTGACGATGTAGGCGGTCTCGCAGATGTCCAGGGTCTCGCGCACGTTGTGATCGGTGATCAGCACGCCGATGCCGCGTTCCTTGAGGTGGTGGATGATCTGCTTGATGTCGCCCACCGAGATCGGGTCGACCCCGGCGAAGGGTTCGTCGAGGAGGATGAACTTGGGATCGCTGGCCAGGGCGCGGGCGATCTCCACCCGGCGGCGTTCGCCGCCGGACAGGCTCATGCCCAGGCTGTCGCGGATGTGGCTGATGTGGAACTCCTGCAGCAGGCTTTCCAGCGCCTCGCGCCGTGCGGCGCGGTCGAGGTCCTTGCGCGTCTCGAGGATGGCCATGATGTTGTCGGCCACCGTCAGCTTGCGGAAGATCGACGCCTCCTGCGGCAGGTAGCCGATGCCGGCGCGGGCGCGGCCGTGCATCGGCAGGTGGGTGACGTCCTGCTCGTCGATCAGCACGCGACCCTGGTCGGCATGCACCAGGCCGACGATCATGTAGAAGCAGGTGGTCTTGCCGGCGCCGTTGGGGCCGAGCAGGCCGACGATCTGCCCGCTGTCGATCGACAGGCTGACGTCGCGCACCACGGCGCGTCCCTTGTAGCTCTTGGCCAGGTGCTGGGCGATCAGGGTGCTCATGGGGTGTTCTGCTCCGGCTCGGCCTTCTTGCGCGGCTGGATGACCATGTCGATGCGCGCGCGCGGCGTGGTCACCTTGCTGCCGGTGGCGCGCCCGGCGTTGACGATCTGGCGCTGGGTGTCGTAGACGATCTTCTCGCCTTCGAAGGTGTTGCCTTCCTGGACCACCTTGGCCTGGTCGATCAGCACGATGCGCTCGTTGGCGGCGAAGTACTGGATGGTCAGGCCGTAGGCCTTGACCAGCGGCTTGTCGGCGGCCGGCTGCTGCTCGTAGTAGGCCGGCTTGCCGGTCGCGGTGAACACCTCGATGTCGCCGCTCTTGTCCTGGGTGATGGTCACGGTGTCGCCGGTGATCTTCAGGCTGCCCTGGGTGATCACCACGCCGCCGCGGTACACGGCGACGCCCTGGGCGTCGTCCAGCTCGGCGCTGTCGGCCTGCACGCGGATCGGCTGGTTGCGGTCGCTCGGCAGGGACCAGGCCGGCGCGCCGGCCAGCAGGATGCCCAGACCGAAGAGGAGGGGAAGGGGGTTAGCGAACCTCATGCTGTCCTCGCACATTGGATTTCAGGAGCATCCGGCTTTCGTTGAGATAGGCCTGCAGGCCGGAGGCGGTGGTCACGCCGTTGGCGGCCTCGATACGCACCGGCTGGGACGTCTCGGCGTACTCCCGCTCGGGAAACACGCTCAGACGGGATGTGGTGAGCAGGATGGGGCGGCCCTTGGCGTCGCTGCGCTCCACGCGCACGCCGTCGAGCAGGTCGACCTGCACGCCGCCGGGCGACACCTCGCCGCGCTCGCTCAGCACGTGCCAGGGGTAGGCGCTGCCGCGGTACAGGCGCAGTTCCGGGCGGGTCAGGCGGGTGACGTCGCTGCTCTGCAGGTGTTCCAGGTGCTCGGCGCTCAGGCGGTAGTGCAGGGCGCCGTCGGCCTGGAACTGCACGCTGCGGGCGTTCTCCGCATAGAAGTCGATGGCGTCCTCGGCCGGCGCCGAGACGCTGCGGGTCATGAAGCTTTCCGGGCGGATGTTCCAGTAGCCGATGGCCGCCAGCAGGGTGGCCAGCAGGGCGAACGGCAGGAAGGTGCGCAGGGTGGGATTCATCGGGGATCCGTCACAGGTAGGCGGCCTGGGCCGCCTCCAGCGTGCCCTGGGCGCGCATGATCAGTTCGCAGAACTCGCGGGCGGCGCCTTCGCCGCCGCGGGCCTGGGTCACCGCCGCCGCATGCTGGCGGACGAAGGCGTCGGCGCTGGCCACCGCCATGCCGAGGCCGACCCGGCGGATCACCGGCAGGTCGGGCAGGTCGTCGCCCAGATAGGCGACCTGCTCGTATGAGAGTCCCAGTTCGGCCAGCAGTTCATCGAGTACCACCAGCTTGTCCTCGCGGCCCTGCACCAGGTGCTGAATGCCGAGGTTCTTCGCCCGCCGCTCGACCACCGGAGCGCTGCGGCCGCTGATGATCGCGGTGCGCACCCCGGAGTTGATCAGCATCTTGATGCCGTGGCCGTCGAGGGTGTTGAAGGTCTTGAACTCGCCGCCCTCGGGCAGGAAGTACAGCTTGCCGTCGGTCAGCACGCCGTCGACGTCGAAGATCGCCAGGCGGATGGCGCGGGCGCGTTGCAGCAGTTCGTCGTTCATCACATCACTCCGGCGCGCAGCAGGTCGTGCATGTTCAGGGCGCCGACGGCGCGCTGGTCCGCGTCCACCGCCACCAGGGCGCTGATGCGGTTGTCCTCCATGATCTTCAGCGCCTCGGCGGCGAGCATGTCCGGGCGCACGGTCTTGCCGCCGGCGGTCATCAGTTCGTCGATCGACGCCTGGCGCACGTCGACGCCGCGGTCCAGGGCGCGGCGCAGGTCGCCGTCGGTGAAGATCCCGGCCAGGCGGCCGTCGGGCTCGGTGATCACGGTCATGCCCAGGCCCTTGCGGGTCATCTCCAGCAGTGCCTCGCGCAGCGGCGTGCCGCGCGGCACGCAGGGCAGGCGCTCGCCGTCGTGCATGATGTTCTCCACCTTGAGCAGCAGGCGGCGGCCCAGGGCGCCCCCCGGATGGGAGAAGGCGAAGTCCTCGGCGGTGAAGCCGCGCGCTTCCAGCAGGGCGATGGCCAGGGCGTCGCCGAGCACCAGCGAGACGGTGGTCGAGGAGGTCGGCGCCAGGTTCAGCGGGCAGGCCTCCTGGGCCACGCCGGCATCCAGGTTGACCGCCGCGGCCTGGGCCAGCGGCGAGTCGGGGTTGCCGGTCATGCTGATCAGGGTGATGCCCAGGCGCTTGATCAGCGGCAGCAGGGTGACGATCTCGGCGGTGCTGCCCGAGTTGGACAGCGCCAGCACCACGTCGTCGCGGGTGATCATGCCCATGTCGCCGTGGCTGGCCTCGGCGGGGTGGACGAAGAAGGCGGTGGTGCCGGTGCTGGCCAGGGTCGCGGCGATCTTGCGGCCGATGTGGCCGGACTTGCCCATGCCGACCACCACCACGCGGCCCTTGCAGGCCAGCAGCAGTTCGCAGGCGCGCACGAAGTCGCCGTTGATCCGCGCAAGCAGGTCGTTCACGGCGTCCAGTTCCATACGGATGGTGCGCTGGGCGGATTGGATGAAGGACGGCGTCTGGGTCATGGGCGCAGGCACGGTTGGCTGATCAAGCGAACGATTATACCGACAAACCGGCGACCGCTCATCATCTGCCGTTGCCTCGGCGGCGCGGTGCTTGGGCGCGTCCGGCCGGCGGTGTATAGTGCGCGCCTATTCGGCCAGCGGCTGCCGGATGTCCCTGCCTAGGGTTCGGGCGTCTGCACGGAAGGCCGGCACGCAAGGAGTTCCGATGACTAGCGACAACGCGTATGCCGTCGAGCTGAAGGGGGTGACCTTCAGGCGCGGCACGCGCACCATCTTCGATAATGTGAACCTGAGCATCCCGCGCGGCAAGGTCACCGGCATCATGGGCCCCTCCGGCTGCGGCAAGACCACCCTGCTGCGCCTGATCGGCGCCCAGCTGCGCCCGGCCAGCGGCCAGGTGATCGTCAACGGCCACAATCTGCCGCAGCTGTCGCGCCGCGAACTGTTCGACATGCGCAAGCAGATGGGCGTGCTGTTCCAGAGCGGCGCGCTGTTCACCGATCTCGACGTGTTCGAGAACGTCGCCTTCCCGCTGCGCGTGCACACCCGCCTCCCCGAGGAGATGATCCGCGACATCGTGCTGATGAAGCTGCAGGCGGTCGGCCTGCGCGGCGCCATCGAACTGATGCCCGACGAGCTGTCCGGCGGCATGAAGCGCCGCGTGGCGCTGGCGCGGGCGATCGCCCTGGACCCGCAGATCCTCATGTACGACGAGCCCTTCGTCGGCCAGGATCCCATCGCCATGGGGGTGCTGGTGCGCCTGATCCGCCAGCTCAACGATGCCCTCGGGCTGACCAGTATCGTGGTGTCCCACGACCTGGCCGAGACCGCCAGCATCGCCGACTACCTGTACGTGGTCGGCGACAGCCAGGTGCTCGGCCAGGGCACTCCGGCCGAACTCATGGAGTCCGATAACCCGCGCATCCGCCAGTTCATGCAGGGCATCGCCGACGGGCCGGTACCCTTCCACTATCCCGCGGCCGACTACCGCCGCGACCTGCTGGGAGAGCCCTGATGCGCAGGACTCCGTTGATCGAGCGCGTGCGCCTGCTCGGTCGCTCCGGCCTCGACGTGCTCGAGGCCCTCGGCCGCTCGACCCTGTTCCTCGGCCATGCCCTGTTCGGCCGCAACGGCGCCGGCAGTTTCCTGCAGCTGCTGGTCAAGCAGCTGTATGCGGTCGGCGTGCTGTCGCTGGCGATCATCATCGTCTCCGGCATCTTCATCGGCATGGTGCTGGCCCTGCAGGGCTACAACATCCTGGTGGACTTCGCCTCCGAGGAGGCGGTCGGCCAGATGGTCGCCCTGACCCTGCTGCGCGAGCTGGGCCCGGTGGTCACCGCGCTGCTGTTCGCCGGGCGTGCCGGCTCGGCGCTGACCGCCGAAATCGGCAACATGAAGTCCACCGAGCAGCTGTCCAGCCTGGAGATGATCGGCGTCGACCCGCTCAAGTACATCATCGCCCCGCGCCTGTGGGCCGGCTTCATCTCCATGCCGCTGCTCTCGGCGATCTTCACCGTGGTCGGCATCTGGGGTGGGGCGATGGTCGCGGTGGACTGGCTCGGCGTCTACGAGGGCTCCTACTGGGGCAACATGCAGCGCAGCGTGGAGCTCCAGGGCGACGTGCTCAACGGCGTGATCAAGAGCCTGGTGTTCGCCGTGGTGGTGACCTGGATCGCGGTGTTCCAGGGCTACGACTGCGAGCCGACCTCCGAGGGCATCAGTCGCGCCACCACCCGCACCGTGGTCTACGCCTCGCTGGCCGTGCTCGGCCTCGACTTCATCCTTACCGCTCTGATGTTTGGAGACTTCTGATGCAATCCCGCTCCCTGGAAATCGGCGTCGGCCTGTTCCTCCTCGCCGGCCTGCTGGCCCTGCTGCTGCTGGCCCTGCGCGTCAGCGGTCTGACCATCGGCTCGGCGCAGGACACCTACCGCGTCTACGCCTACTTCGACAACACCGCCGGGGTCAGCCCGCGCGCCAAGGTGACCATGGCCGGGGTGACCATCGGCAAGGTGGTGGCCGTCGATCTCGACCACGACAGCTTCATGGGGCGTGTGACCATGGAACTCGACGGGCGCGTCAACAATCTACCTACCGATTCCACCGCGTCGATCCTCACCGCCGGGCTGCTCGGCGAGAAGTACATCGGCATCAGCATCGGTGGCGAGGAGCAGGTGCTGGCCGACGGCGGGGTGATCCGCGATACCCAGTCGGCCCTGGTGCTGGAGGATCTGATCGGCAAGTTCCTGCTCAACTCCGTCAACAAAGAACCCGCCAAGCAATAAAGGACATCCGTCATGCTCAAGATCCTGCGACGCAGCCTGCTGGTGCTGCTGGCCTGCCTGCCCTTCGCCGGCCATGCCGCCGCCACTCCGCAACAGGTGGTGCAGGCCACCACGGACAAGGTGCTGGGCGAGCTGAACAGCAAGCGCGAGCAGTTCAGGCAGGACCCGGAGGCCTTCTACCAGGCCCTCGATGGCATTCTCGGCCCGGTGGTCGACTTCGACGGCTTCGCCCGCGGGGTGATGACCGTGCGCTACAGCCGCCAGGCCTCGCCGCAGCAGATGCAGGCCTTCGTCGACAACTTCAAGCGCAGCCTGGTGAAGTTCTACGGCGGCGCCCTGCTCGAGTACGACAACCAGGAGATCCGCATGCTGCCGGCGGTGGCGTCCCGCGAGCCGGGGCGCGCCTCGGTGAACATGGAGGTGGTCGGTCGCACGGGCGCCATCTACCCGGTGACCTACACCCTGGAGCAGAAGGACGGCGCCTGGAAGGTGCGCAACGTGATCATCAACGGCATCAACATCGGCAAGCTGTTCCGCGACCAGTTCGCCGAGTCGATGCGCAGCAACGGCAACGATCTGGACAAGGTCATCTCCACCTGGGGCGACGCCGTGGCGCGCGCCCAGGAGTCCGTCAACGTCAAGGGCGACCAGCAGTGAGTCCGGGCGCGCTGCGGGCGGTGCCGCCGGACGGGCTGGCCCTGGACGGCGTGATCGACATGCACGTGGGCAGCGAGCTGCGCGCCGCCGGCCGCCGCCTGCTGGCCGACAGCCCGGCCGGCCGCGTCTGGATCGACTGTGCCGGCATCACCCACAGCAGCAGCGTCGGCCTCTCGCTGCTGCTGTGCCTGCTGCGCGATGCCCGGGCGACCGGCAAGACCCTGCAGATCCGCAACCTGCCCGAGGACATGCGGCAGATCGCCGAGGTCTACGGGGTGCTCGAGCTGCTGCCGCTCGCCGGCTGAGCGGGCGGGCGCAGGGTTCGCAGGCCAAGGGCTTTTTTGTATGATGGCCGGCTCCCATGCCGGTCCCCAAGCGAGGTTGAGTTATGCAGGCCGAAGACGTCAAACGCCATCTTGAAGAAAACCTGCCCGGCACCACCGTGGTGGTCGAAGGCCAGGGCTGCGACTTCCAGCTGAACCTGATCAGCGACGAGCTGGCCGGCCTCAGCCCGGTCAAGCGCCAGCAGCAGGTCTACGCCCACCTCAACGACTGGATCGCCAATGGCAGCATCCACGCCGTGACCATGAAATTCTTCTCCCAGGCCGCCTGGGCCGAGCGCGCCTGAGCGCCCCGCCCGAGATACCCCATGGACAAACTGATCATTACCGGTGGTGCCCCGCTCGACGGGGAGATCCGCATCTCCGGCGCGAAGAACTCGGCCCTGCCGATCCTCGCCGCCACCCTGCTGGCCGACGAGCCGGTCACCGTGCGCAACCTGCCGCACCTGCACGACATCACCACCATGATCGAGCTGTTCGGTCGCATGGGCGTGCAGCCGGTGATCAACGAGAAGCTCGACGTCGAGGTCGACGCCACCACCATCAAGACCCTGGTGGCGCCCTACGAGCTGGTCAAGACCATGCGCGCCTCGATCCTGGTGCTCGGCCCGATGGTCGCCCGCTTCGGCCAGGCCGAGGTGGCCCTGCCCGGCGGCTGCGCCATCGGCACCCGTCCGGTCGACCTGCACATCCGCGGCCTCGAGGCCATGGGTGCGGTCATCGACGTCGAGGGCGGCTACATCAAGGCCCGCGCTCCCGAGGGCGGCCTGCGCGGCGCGCACTTCTGCTTCGACACCGTCAGCGTCACCGGCACCGAGAACATCCTGATGGCCGCCACCCTGGCCAACGGCCGCAGCGTGCTCGAGAACGCCGCGCGCGAGCCTGAGGTGGTCGATCTGGCCAACATGCTGATCGCCATGGGCGCGAAGATCCAGGGTGCCGGCACCTCGACCATCACCGTCGACGGCGTCGAGCGCCTGGGCGGTGCCAGCTACGCGGTGATGCCCGACCGCATCGAGACCGGCACCTTCCTGGTGGCGGCCGCCGCCAGCCGCGGCCGGGTCAAGCTCAAGGACACCGATCCGACCATCCTCGAGGCCGTGCTGCTCAAGCTGCAGGAAGCCGGCGCCGAGATCACCACCGGCGACGACTGGATCGAGCTGGACATGAAGGGCAAGCGGCCGAAGGCGGTCAACATCCGCACCGCGCCCTACCCGGCGTTCCCCACCGACATGCAGGCGCAGTTCATCGCCATGAATGCGGTGGCCGAGGGCACCGGCACGGTGATCGAGACCATCTTCGAGAACCGCTTCATGCACGTGCTGGAGATGCAGCGCATGGGGGCGCAGATCCAGATCGAGGGCAACACCGCCATCGTCACCGGCGTGCCGCGCCTGAAGGCCGCACCGGTGATGGCCACCGACCTGCGCGCCTCGGCCAGCCTGGTGATCGCCGCCCTGGTCGCCGATGGCGATACCCTGATCGACCGCATCTACCACATCGACCGCGGCTACGAGTGCATCGAGGAGAAGCTGCAGCTCCTCGGCGCCAAGATCCGTCGCGTGCCGGGCTAGGGGCAAGTCATGCTGACCATCGCGCTGTCCAAGGGCCGCATCCTCGACGACACCCTGCCGCTGCTCGCCGCGGCCGGCATAGTGCCGACCGAGAATCCGGACAAGAGCCGCAAGCTGATCATCCCGACCACCCAGGAAGACGTGCGCCTGCTGATCGTGCGCGCCACCGACGTGCCGACCTACGTCGAGCACGGCGCCGCCGATCTCGGCGTGGCCGGCAAGGACGTGCTGCTCGAGTACGGCGGCCAGGGCCTGTACGAGCCGCTGGATCTGCAGATCGCCCGCTGCAAGCTGATGACCGCCGGCAAGGTCGGCGCGCCGGAGCCTTCCGGGCGCCTGCGCGTGGCCACCAAGTTCGTCAACGTGGCCAAGCGCTACTACGCCGAGCAGGGCCGCCAGGTCGACATCATCAAGCTCTACGGCTCCATGGAGCTGGCGCCGCTGGTGGGCCTGGCCGACAAGATCATCGACGTGGTCGACACCGGCAACACCCTGCGTGCCAACGGTCTGGAGCCCCAGGAGCTGATCTGCCACGTGACCTCGCGGCTGGTGGTCAACAAGGCGTCGATGAAGATGCAGCATGCGCGCATCCAGGCGCTGATCGATACCCTGCGCCAGGCCGTGGCTGCCCGCCAGAGCGCCTGATGCGGGCGCAGGAGGCCGGTTGCGACTGTCGGTCTCCTGCGCAAGTCCTGCGACCGCCGGTCGCGATCGTCTATCCGCGTCATAGCCACAATTGCCGGGTGCCCGCGCGGAAGGCCTGATAATCTAGCGGCGCCCGAATCTGCCAATCATGAGGCCCGTTATGACCGCACCGTTCGCCATCCGCCGACTCGACGCCGCCGATCCCCAGTTCGCCCGCCACCTGGATCATCTGCTGAGCTGGGAAAGCGTGTCCGACGATGCGGTCAACCAGCGCGTGCTGGAGATCATCAAGGGCGTGCGCGAGCGCGGCGATGCGGCGGTGGTGGAGTTCACCCGGCGCTTCGACGGTGTCGAGGCCACCGCGATGGCCGAACTGATCCTGCCGCGCGAGCGCCTGGAGCTGGCGCTGACCCGCATCAGCGCCGAGCAGCGCGAGGCGCTGGAAAAGGCCGCCGAGCGCGTGCGCCTGTACCACGAGCGGCAGAAGCAGGACTCCTGGACCTACACCGAGGCCGACGGCACCGTGCTCGGCCAGCAGGTCACTCCGCTGGACCGCGCCGGCCTGTACGTGCCAGGCGGCAAGGCCGCCTACCCGTCCTCGGTGCTGATGAACGCCATTCCGGCCAAGGTCGCCGGCGTCGCCGAAGTGGTGATGGTGGTGCCGACCCCGCGCGGCGAACTCAACGAGCTGGTGCTGGCCGCCGCCTGCGTGGCCGGCGTCGACCGCGTGTTCACCATCGGCGGCGCCCAGGCCGTGGCCGCGCTGGCCTACGGCACCGAGAGCGTGCCGCAGGTGGACAAGATCGTTGGCCCGGGCAACATCTACGTGGCCACCGCCAAGCGCCACGTGTTCGGCCAGTGCGGCATCGACATGATCGCCGGTCCCTCGGAGATCCTCGTGGTCTGCGACGGCCAGACCGATCCGGACTGGATCGCCATGGACCTGTTCTCCCAGGCCGAGCACGACGAGGACGCCCAGTCGATCCTGGTCAGCCCGGATGCCGCCTTCCTCGACCGGGTGGCCGAGAGCATCGCCAGGCTGCTGCCGACCATGGAACGCGCCGAGATCATCCGCACCTCGCTGGAAGGCCGCGGCGCGCTGATCCAGGTCGCCGACATGGCGCAGGCCATCGCCGTGGCCAACCGCATCGCTCCCGAGCACCTCGAACTGTCGGTGGCCGACCCGCAGCAGTGGCTGCCGCAGATCCGCCACGCCGGCGCGATCTTCATGGGCCGCTACACCGCGGAAGCGCTGGGCGACTACTGCGCCGGCCCCAACCACGTGCTGCCGACCTCCGGCACCGCGCGCTTCTCCTCGCCGCTGGGGGTCTACGACTTCCAGAAGCGCTCGTCGATCATCTTCTGTTCGGCCGAGGGCGCTTCCGCGCTGGGCAAGACCGCCTCGGTGCTGGCGCGCGGCGAGTCGCTGACCGCCCACGCGCGCAGCGCCGAGTACCGCATCAAGTAAGCCGCAGGGTGGAAAACGGCCGTCGGCCTTTTCCACCCGACGTCACTCGGTGGAAAACGCTGCGCGGTTTTCCACCCTACGCCAAGCAGATCGAATTCGAGGAGAGAAGGGCGTGAGCAAATTCTGGAGCCCCTTCGTCAAGGACCTGGTGCCCTACGTGCCGGGCGAGCAGCCCAAGCTGGCCAGACTGGTCAAGCTCAACACCAACGAGAATCCCTACGGCCCGTCGCCGAAGGTGCTCGAGGCGATCCGCGCCGAGCTGGACGACAGCCTGCGCCTGTACCCCGATCCCAGCGGCGAGCGCCTCAAGCAGGCCGTTGCCGACTACTACGGCGTGCAGCCGGGCCAGGTGTTCCTCGGCAACGGCTCCGACGAGGTGCTGGCCCACGTGTTCCACGGCCTGTTCCAGCACGGCAGGCCGCTGCTGTTCCCCGACGTCACCTACAGCTTCTATCCGGTGTACTGCGGCCTGTACGGCATTCCCTTCGAGGCCGTGCCGCTGGACGGGCGCTTCCGCATCAATGTCGACGACTACGCGCGGCCCAACGGCGGGATCATCTTCCCCAATCCCAACGCGCCGACCGGCTGCCTGCTGCCGCTCGCCGCGATCCGCCGCCTGCTGGAGGCGAACGCCGAGTCGGTGGTGGTGGTCGACGAGGCCTACGTCGACTTCGGCGGCGAGAGCGCGATCAGCCTGGTCGACCAGTATCCCAACCTGCTGGTCACCCAGACCCTGTCCAAGTCGCGCTCGCTGGCCGGCCTGCGCGTCGGCCTGGCGGTCGGTCATCCGGATCTGATCGAGGCGCTGGAGCGGATCAAGAACAGCTTCAACTCCTACCCGCTGGATCGCCTGGCGCTGGCCGGCGCTGTGGCGGCCTTCGAGGACCAGGACTACTTCGAGCAGACCTGCCAGGCGGTGATCGCCAGCCGCGAGCAGTTGGTCAGCGAGCTGGAGGGCCTCGGTTTCGAGGTGCTGCCGTCGGCCGCCAACTTCGTGTTCGCCCGCCACCCGCGCCACGATGCCGCCACCCTGGCCGCGGCCCTGCGCGAGCAGGGGGTGATCGTCCGCCACTTCCGGCAGGCGCGCATCGACCAGTTCCTGCGCATCACCATCGGCACCGCCGAGCAGAACATGGCGCTGCAGGAAGCGCTGACGCCGCTGGTGCAGTGAGCGCGGCAGGATGAACGACGACGGCGCCCGCGGGCGCCGTCGTCGTTTCGGGGATCTCAGCTGCTCGCCGGTGGACGCAGGCCGACCTCGGCCTGCAGTTCGTGACGCTCGCCGCCGCGCACCACGCTGATGCGCAGGGTTTCGCCCGGGCGCTTGCGTGCCACCTGGTTCATCGCCCGGCGGCCGTCGCTGGCCGGTTCGCCGTCGATGGCGAGGATCACGTCGCCCGGCTGTAGGCCGGCGCGCAGCGCCGGACTGTCGCGGTAGATGCCGGCGACGATGATGCCGCCCTGACCCTGCAGGCCGATGGACTCGGCCAGTTCGGCGGTCAGCGGCTGCACCTCGAGGCCCAGCCAGCCGCGGATCACCTGGCCGTGGGCGATGATCGCCTCCATCACTTCCTGGGCCAGCTTGGTGGGGATGGCGAAGCCGATGCCCTGCGAGCCGCCGGAGCGGGAGAAGATCGCCGTGTTGATGCCGATCAGGTTGCCGTGGGCGTCGACCAGCGCGCCGCCGGAGTTGCCCGGGTTGATCGCCGCGTCGGTCTGGATGAAGTCCTCGTAGGTGTTGAGGCCGAGCTGGTTGCGTCCGGTGGCACTGATGATGCCCATGGTCACCGTCTGGCCGACGCCGAACGGGTTGCCGATGGCCAGGGCGACGTCGCCGATGCGGATCTCGTCGGAGCGGCCGAGGGTGATCGCCGGCAGCTCGGCCAGGTCGATCTTGAGTACGGCGAGGTCGGTCTCCGGATCGCTGCCGACCACCCGCGCCAGGGTCTCGCGGCCGTCCTTGAGCGCCACCACGATCTGGTCGGCGCCGGCGACCACATGGTTGTTGGTCAGCAGGTAGCCCTTCGGGCTCATGATCACCGCCGAGCCCAGGCTCGACTCCATGCGCCGCTGGCGCGGCAGGTTGTCGCCGAAGAAGCGGCGGAACTGCGGGTCGTCGAACAGCGGATGGCTGGGCTTGTCGACCACCTTGGTGGTGTACAGGTTGGCCACCGCCGGGGCGGCCAGCTCCACGGCATCGCTGTAGGACACCGGGCCGAGTGCCGGCAGGCCGATGGCCGGCGCCTGGCGCAGCTCGAGATCCTGGCGGTCGCGGCCGACCCACTGCGGGAACAGCTGGATCAGCAGCAGGGCCAGCAGCAGGCCGGCGATCACCGGCCAGCCGAGAAAGCGCAGCGCCTTGTACATCGGGGAATCCTTGGGGTTGCGGGGGCCGGGGGCGGCCATTAAGGTGGCCGGCATTATACGAGGCCGGCGCGCCAGGCGCAGTCGCCAACTGTTACGGAGCATCACCATGGCCATTGCCCTCAATACCCTGGTCGCCGAGATCGACCGCCATCTGGATGCCGCGCGCATCAGCGACTACTGCCCCAACGGCCTGCAGGTCGAGGGGCGGGCCGAGGTGCGCCGCATCGTCAGCGGGGTGACCGCCAGCCAGGCCTTGCTGGATGCGGCGGTGGCGTGGGGCGCCGACCTGGTGCTGGTGCACCACGGCTACTTCTGGAAGAGCGAGAATCCCTGCGTGGTCGGCATGAAGCAGCGCCGCCTGAAGACCCTGCTGAGCCACGACATCAGCCTGCTCGCCTACCACCTGCCGCTGGACCTGCATCCCGAGCTGGGCAACAACGTGCAGCTCGCCCGCCGTCTCGGCCTGAGCGTCGAGGGGCCGCTGGAGCCGGGCAATCCGCGCTCGGTGGGGCTGCTCGGCAGCCTGGCCGAGCCGCTGGCGCCCGCCGAGTTCGCCGCCCGTGTCGCGCAGGCGCTGGGCCGCGAGCCGCTGCTGGTCGCCGGCACGCGGCCGATCCGCCGGGTCGGCTGGTGCACCGGCGCGGCGCAGGGCTACATCGAGCAGGCGATCGCCGCCGGCGTGGATGCCTACCTGACCGGCGAGGTGTCCGAGTCGACCGTGCACAGTGCGCGGGAGAACGGCATCAGCTTCCTCGCCGCCGGTCATCACGCCACCGAGCGCTACGGCGTGCAGGCGCTGGGCGAGTGGATCGCCAGTCGTTTCGGCGTCGAGCACCGTTTCGTCGACTGCGACAACCCGGTCTGACCGGCAACGGTTGGGCATATTTATAGAATGATTGGGTCTATGCTGGCGCCTTATTAGAAGCGGGACAGCATGGTATCGTGCGCCAACGTCCGCGGCCCGTAGGCCGCTCTTGTCCTTTGTGAGTAGCCATGGTCGACAAACTGACGCATCTGAAACAGCTGGAGGCGGAAAGCATCCACATCATCCGCGAGGTGGCCGCCGAGTTCGACAACCCGGTGATGCTGTACTCGATCGGCAAGGATTCCGCCGTGATGCTGCATCTGGCGCGCAAGGCGTTCTTCCCCGGCAAGCTGCCGTTCCCGGTGATGCACGTCGACACCCAGTGGAAGTTCCGGGAGATGTATGCCTTCCGCGACAAGATGGTTGCGGAGATGGGCCTGGACCTGATCACCCACGTCAACCCGGAAGGCGTGGCGCAGGGCATCAACCCGTTCACCCACGGCAGCGCCAAGCACACCGACATCATGAAGACCGAGGGTCTCAAGCAGGCGCTCGACAAGTACGGCTTCGACGCCGCCTTCGGCGGTGCGCGCCGCGACGAGGAGAAGTCGCGCGCCAAGGAGCGCGTCTACTCGTTCCGCGACAGCAAGCACCGTTGGGACCCGAAGAACCAGCGTCCCGAGCTGTGGAACGTCTACAACGGCAAGGTCAAGAAGGGCGAGTCGATCCGCGTGTTCCCGCTGTCCAACTGGACCGAGCTGGACATCTGGCAGTACATCTACCTGGAAGGCATCCCGATCGTGCCGCTGTACTTCGCCGCCGAGCGCGAGGTGATCGAGAAGAACGGCACCCTGATCATGATCGACGACGAGCGCATCCTCGAGCATCTCAGCGATGAGGAGAAGGCGCGCATCCAGAAGAAGATGGTGCGCTTCCGTACCCTCGGCTGCTACCCGCTGACCGGCGCCGTGGAGTCCACCGCCGCCACCCTGCCCGAGATCATCCAGGAAATGCTCCTGACCCGCACTTCCGAGCGCCAGGGCCGCGTCATCGACCACGATGGCGCCGGCTCCATGGAAGAAAAGAAACGTCAGGGCTACTTCTAAGGTTTCCGCATCATGTCGCACCAATCCGAACTGATCAGCGAGGATATCCTCGCCTACCTGGCCCAGCACGAGCGCAAGGAACTGCTGCGTTTCCTGACCTGCGGCAACGTCGACGACGGCAAGAGCACCCTGATCGGCCGCCTGCTGCACGACTCCAAGATGATCTACGAGGACCATCTCGAGGCGATCACCCGCGACTCCAAGAAGGTCGGCACCACCGGCGACGAGGTCGACCTGGCGCTGCTGGTCGACGGCCTGCAGGCCGAGCGCGAGCAGGGCATCACCATCGATGTGGCCTACCGCTACTTCTCCACCGCCAAGCGCAAGTTCATCATCGCCGACACCCCCGGCCATGAGCAGTACACCCGCAACATGGCCACCGGCGCCTCGACCTGCGACCTGGCGATCATCCTGATCGACGCCCGCTACGGCGTGCAGACCCAGACCCGCCGACACAGCTTCATCGCCTCCCTGCTGGGCATCAGGCACATCGTCGTCGCCGTCAATAAGATGGACCTGATGGACTTCGACCAGGGCGTGTTCGAGGCGATCAAGGCCGACTACCTGCAGTTCGCCGAGCGCATCAACCTCAAGCCCAGCTCGCTGCACTTCGTGCCGATGTCGGCGCTCAAGGGCGAGAACGTGGTCAACAAGAGCGAGCGCGCGCCCTGGTATCAGGGGCCGACGCTGATGGAGATCCTCGAGACCGTCGAGATCGCCGCCGACCGCAACCTGACCGACATGCGCTTCCCGGTGCAGTACGTCAACCGGCCGAACCTGAACTTCCGCGGCTTCGCCGGCACCCTGGCCAGCGGCATCGTGCACAAGGGCGACGAGGTCGCCGTGCTGCCGTCGGGCAAGACCAGCAAGGTCAAGTCCATCGTCACCTTCGACGGTGAGCTGGAGCAGGCGATCCCCGGCCAGGCGGTGACCCTGACCCTGGAAGACGAGATCGACGTGTCGCGCGGCGACATGCTGGTGCACGCCGACAACCGCCCGCAGGTCACCGACAGCTTCGACGCCATGCTGGTGTGGATGGCCGAGGAGCCGATGCTGCCGGGCAAGAAGTACGACATCAAGCGCGCCACCAGCTACGTGCCGGGCAACATCGCCGCCATCGAGCACCGCGTCGACGTCAACAGCCTCGAGCAGCTGCCGGCCAGCGAGCTGAAGCTCAACGAGATCGGCAAGGTGCGCGTCAGCCTGGATGCGCCCATCGCCCTCGACGGCTACGCGCACAACCGCACCACCGGCGCGTTCATCGTCATCGACCGCCTGACCAACGGCACCGTCGGCGCCGGCATGATCATCGCCGAGCCGCTGGCCGGGCAGAACACCGTCGGCCACCACGGCCGCCTGGCCCACGTCAGTGCCGAGGAGCGTGCCGCGCGCTTTGGCCAGTTGCCGGCCACCGTGCTGTTCTCCGGCCTCTCCGGCGCCGGCAAGAGCACCCTGGCCTACGCCGTCGAGCGCAAGCTGTTCGACAGCGGCCGCGCGGTCTACGTGCTGGACGGCCAGAACCTGCGCCACGACCTCAACAAGGGCCTGCCGCTGGATCGTGCCGGCCGCGCCGAGAACTGGCGCCGCGCCGCCCAGGTGGCCCGGCAGTTCAACGAGGCGGGCCTCTTGACCCTGGCGGCCTTCGTCGCCCCGGACGCCGAGGGCCGCGAGCAGGCCCGGGCCATCGTCGGTGCCGAGCGGCTGATCACCGTCTACGTGCAGGCTTCGCCGCAGGCCTGCCGCGAGCGCGATCCGCAGGGCCTGTACGCCGCCGGCGAGGACAACATCCCCGGCGAGTCCTTCGCCTACGACGTGCCGCTGGATGCCGACCTGGTGATCGACACCCAGTCCACTCCGGTGGAGGAGGGGGTCAGGCAGGTGCTGGCGCTGCTGCGTTCGCGCGGCGCGATCTGATCCCGGCAGACTGAAACAGCAAGGCCCCGGCAACTGCCGGGGCCTTGCTGTTTTCGGCAGGCAAAAAGAAGCCCCGCCTGGGCGGGGCTGCTCGTTGACGTCGGGGTCAGGCCTTCTTCAGCACTTCCTCGTCGCTCAGTACGCCGGAGTGGCCGGGGGCGTAATCCTTCGGCGGCTCGGTGCTGGCGACGCTGGCGATGCGCTCGCGGGCCGGCTGGGCGGACTCGCTGAGGGCGGCCAGCAGGCGCTGGCGGGTCAGCTCGTCGAGGGCCAGGCGGTTGGCGCCCTCGGAGAGGTGCGACTGGATGTCCTGGTAGTTCTGGGTGAGCTTCTGCATCAGGCTGGCGGTGGTGTTGAAGTGGCTGACCACTTCGCTCTGGTAGCTCTCGAAGCGCTCCTGCATCTCGTCCAGCTTGTGCTGGACGCCCCCGGGGGCGGCGCCGGGCAGCAGGCGGGCCAGCAGGAAACCGATGGCCACACCGACGACCAGGGCCAGGGCTGGCAGCAGCCAGGCAGCGAATGACTGTTCCACGAATCCTTCCTCTATAGACGGGATTTGCATTACGTTAACGGCTTGTGCCTGCGCTGTATAGCGCCGGCGGTGCAATGCTAGACGAGTCCCCGCGCGGCGGGGTCACGGAGTCCCTGTGTCTTTGACCGAAATTCCCCTGCTGCTCGACGGGCCCTGCGGCGCCCTCGAGGCCCTCCATCTCGATCATCCCGAGGCCCGCGGTGTGGCGCTGATCTGCCATCCGCACCCGCTGCACGCTGGCAGCATGCTCAACAAGGTGGTGGCCACCTTGCAGCGCACGGCGCGCGACGCCGGCTACGCCACCCTGCGCTTCAACTTCCGCGGCGTCGGCCAGAGCGTGGGCGAGCACGCCCACGGCGAGGGCGAGATCGACGACGCCGAGGCCGCCGCACGCTGGCTGCTGGCCAGGCACCCCGGCCTGCCGCTGACCCTGATGGGCTTTTCCTTCGGCGCCTGCGTGGCGGCTTGTCTGGGCGGGCGTCTGGAAGCGCAGGGCGTCGCCGTCGAGCGGCTGTTCATGCTGGCGCCGCCGGTGATGCGTTTCGCCGTGGATGGCCGGCTGCCCCGGCAGGGCGCGCTGACGGTGATCCAGCCTGCGAGCGACGAGGTGGTCGAGCCGGCGGCCGTGCATGCCTGGTCGGCGCAGCTTTCGCGTCCCCACGAGCTGCTCGAAGTGGCAGAATGCGGGCACTTCTTCCACGGCCGGCTGACCGAGCTGAAAGCACTGGTCCTGCCGCGCCTCCAATCCTGATGCAGCACGACAAGCGATCGACCATGACCACCCGTATTCTCACCGGCATCACCACCACCGGCACCCCGCACCTGGGCAACTACGCCGGTGCCATCCGCCCGGCGATCATTGCCAGCCGCGCGGACAACGTGGACTCCTTCTACTTTCTCGCCGACTACCACGCGCTGATCAAGTGCGACGACCCGCAGCGCATCCAGCGCTCGCGCCTGGAGATCGCCGCCACCTGGCTGGCCTGCGGCCTGGACCCGGAGCGGGTGACCTTCTACCGCCAGTCGGACATCCCCGAGATTCCCGAGCTGACCTGGCTGCTCACCTGCGTGGCGGGCAAGGGCCTGCTCAACCGCGCCCACGCCTACAAGGCCGCGGTCGACCAGAACGTGGCCAAGGGTGAGGACCCGGACGCCGGGGTGACCATGGGCCTGTTCAGCTATCCGGTGCTGATGGCCGCCGACATCCTGATGTTCAACGCCCACCAGGTGCCGGTCGGCCGCGACCAGATCCAGCACGTGGAGATGGCGCGCGACATCGGCCAGCGCTTCAATCACCTGTTCGGCAACGGCCGCGAGCTGTTCACCCTGCCCGAGGCGCTGATCGAGGAGAGCGTGGCGACCCTGCCGGGCCTCGACGGGCGCAAGATGAGCAAGAGCTACGACAACACCATCCCGCTGTTCGGCACCAGCAAGCAGCTCCGGGAAGCGGTGGCGCGCATCGTCACCGACTCGCGCCTGCCGGGCGAGCCCAAGGATGCCGAGGGCTCGCACCTGTTCACCCTCTACCAGGCCTTCGCCACGCCCGCGCAGAGCGCCGAGTTCCGCGCCGCGCTGGAAGGCGGCCTGGCCTGGGGCGAGGCCAAGCAGCGCCTGAGCGAGCTGCTGGAGGGCGAGCTGGGCGAGGCCCGCGAGCGCTACAACGCGCTGATCGCCCGCCCGGCCGATCTCGAGGACATCCTGCTGGCCGGCGCCGCCAAGGCGCGCAAGGTCGCCACGCCGTTCCTCGGCGAGCTGCGCGAGGCGGTGGGGCTGCGCTCGTTCCGCAACGAGGTGCAGGTGGCCGGCGGGGCGAAGAAGAAGGCCGCCAAGGGCGCCCGCTTCGTCAGCTTCCGCGACGACGACGGCAGCTTCCGCTTCCGCCTGCTGGACGCCGACGGCAGCCAGCTGCTGCTCTCGGTGAGCTTCGCAGACGGCAAGAGCGCCGGTGCGGCGAGCAAGCGCCTGCAGGCCGGCGAGCTGGACCTGCGCGCCGAGGGCGAAGGGTTTGCCCTGTGGCTGGACGACGCGCCGGTGGCGCACAGCCCGGCCTTCGCCGAGGGTGCCGAGCGCGAGGCCGCCATGGCGCGCCTGGCCGAGGCGCTGGCACCGCAGGACGCCTGAGTCGTGCCATCCGCCCGGCGGCGGCCTGCCGCCGGGCGCAACCGCTACGCCCGGGGGAGGCGCCTGCCTGCCTTCGGTCCCCGCAAGAGGGCGTCCGTGCTGAACGCTCCGAGTAAATTGCCAACCGCCGAGGCCGCCGCTAAAGTGTCGACCCCGTTTGCCTAACCCGACGCCGCCATGACTCCGCTCGAACGCTACCAGGCCGATCTGAAACGTCCCGACTTCTTCCACGATGCCGCGCAGGAAAACGCCGTGCGTCACCTGCAGCGCCTGTACGACGACCTGGTCAATGGCGGTCAGCAGGACTCCGGGTTGCTGGGCAAGCTGTTCGGCCGCAAGAAGCCGCAGGGGCCGATCAAGGGCATCTACTTCTGGGGCGGCGTGGGCCGCGGCAAGACTTACCTGGTCGACACCTTCTTCGACGCGCTGCCGTTCAAGCAGAAGATGCGCACGCACTTCCACCGTTTCATGAAGCGCGTGCACGAGGAGATGAAGACCCTCAAGGGCGAGAAGAACCCGCTGACCATCATCGCCAGGCGCTTCGCCGACGAGGCGCGGGTGATCTGCTTCGACGAGTTCTTCGTCTCCGACATCACCGACGCGATGATCCTCGCCACCCTGCTCGAGGAGCTGTTCAAGAACGGCGTCAGCCTGGTGGCCACCTCCAACATCGTGCCCGACGGCCTGTACCGCGACGGCCTGCAGCGCGCACGCTTCCTGCCGGCGATCGCCCTGCTCAAGGAGCACACCGAGATCGTCAACGTCGACAGCGGCATCGACTACCGTCTGCGCGCCCTCGAGCAGGCCGAGCTGTACCACTTCCCGCTGGACGCCGAGGCCGAAGAGAGCCTGAGCCGCAGCTTCCAGAGCCTGCTCACCGAGAACTGCCACGTGGTGGAGAACGAGGTGCTGCTGATCGAGAACCGCGAGATCCGCGCGCGCAAGACCGCCAACGACGTCGCCTGGTTCGAGTTCCGCGAGCTGTGCGACGGCCCGCGCAGCCAGAACGACTACATCGAGCTGGGCAAGATCTACGGCGCGGTGCTGCTGGCCAACGTCGAGCAGATGAACGTCACCAAGGACGACATCGCCCGCCGCTTCATCAACCTGGTGGACGAATTCTACGACCGCAACGTCAAGCTGATCATCTCCGCCGAGGTCGAGCTCAAGGACCTGTACACCGGCGGTCGCCTGGAGTTCGAGTTCCAGCGTACCCTCAGCCGCCTGCTGGAGATGCAGTCCCACGAGTTCCTCAGCCGGCCGCACAAGCCGTGATCGAGTAGAGGAGGGCGCCGGCGGCGCCCTCGTCGTTTCCGCGGCCGCCGCGGCTGGGTATACTGCCGCGCATTTCCCGTCCAACTCCCGGAGAGATCGACATGCTGCCCCGCCTGCTGCTTGGCCTGTTCGCCGCTGCCAGCCTGACCCTGGCCGGCTGTGCCCACAGCCCGCAACACCTGAGCCTGCAACCGATGGTCACCGCCCAGCTCAACCCGGTCGGCCAGGGCCAGCCGGTGGTGGTGCGCGTGGTCGACGGTCGTCCCTCGCCGGTGCTCGGCACCCGCGGCGGCCTGTATCCGGAGACCAGTGCGATCAGCGTGGCCAGCCAGGATCTGCTGCCCAAGCTGCAGGGTCAGGCCGAGGCCGCCGTGCGCCTGCTCGGCTTCACCCCGACGCCCAATGCCTACAATGCGCCGCAGCTGACCCTGACCGTGACCGACATGAAGTACCAGTCGCCGAAGGATGGCAGCTATGTCACCGAGGCCAACATCAGCGCCACCATCCGCGCCGATGTGCAGAACAGCGTGCGCCGCTACAGCGGCCGCTACGGCGCGACCCTCAACCAGCGCTTCGGCATGGCGCCCAACCAGCAGACCAACACCAAGCTGGTCAGCGACGTGCTCAGCGATGCGCTGACCCGGGTGTTCAAGGATCCGACCATCGGCCAGTTGCTCAACAACCAGTGAGCTGAGCGGCAGACGAAAAAAGGCGGTGGCATTGCCACCGCCTTTTTTCTGGTTCTTCGCGGGATCGTGGGGAAGAGCGGATTGACAGACAGGGAAGCAGGTAAATTGGCAGTCGCCAAACACGCCAACGCCTGCCCCCTGCTGTCACCGTGCATCCTATTGATCTTGCTGCTTTCTGGCCAGGCTACGACGTTGTAGCCTGCAGCCATTCCGTCGAAAAAAACCTCACGCTGACCCTCGAACCCCGAGCGGCCGACCTTCCACGCTGTGGTCGCTGTCAGCAGCCCAGCCCCCTGATCCATGACCGACGCATTCGCCTCGTTCGCGACCGGGATCTGTTCGATCAGCGCGTCCAGTTGCGACTCCCCATACGCCGAGTGGACTGCCTGACGTGTGGGCGAGTTACCGAGCACATTTCCTGGTTGGCCCCGGCCTCGCGGCTGACCCGCCGGCTGTGTTCCTGGGTCGAAACCCTGCTGCGGTTCATGCCCATCAGCCATGTCAGCCAGCTCACCGGGCTGCACTGGCACACCATCAAGACGCTGGACAAGCGGCGTCTCCAGGCCGCATTCGGCACCTTCGAGCCGGGCGATGTGCGCCGTCTGGTGATGGACGAGTTCGCCCTGCACAAAGGCCATCGTTACGCGACGGTGATCATGGATGCCGAGCGTACCCGCGTTCTGTGGGTTGGCCTGGGTAACAGCCGCAAGGCCATACGCCCGTTCTTCGAGCAACTCGGTGAGCGCTGCCAGCAGATCGAGGCTGTGGCGATGGACATGAATACGGCCTTCGACCTGGAAGTGAAACAGCACTGCCCTCAGGCCGAGGTTGTGTACGACTTGTTCCATGTGGTCGCCCGCTACGGACGTGACGTGATCGACCGCATCCGGGTAGACCAGGCCAATGCCCTGCGCCATGACAAGCCCGCTCGCCAAGTGGTCAAGCAGAGCCGTTGGCTGCTGCTGCGCAACCGGGAGAACCTGAAGGAGGATCATGCCGTTCGACTGCAGGAGTTGTTGGCAGCCAACCAGCCACTGGCCACGGTCTATGTGCTCAAGGATGCGTTGAAGGAGGTCTGGTACGCACCCAGCGTGCGGGAGGGCTGGCGGCGCTGGCGAACCTGGCTGAGGCATGTCCGGGAGAGCGGCTTGGCGCCGCTACAACGCTTTGCCCGCAACCTCCAGCGCTATGCCCGGGGCATCCTCGCCAGTGCACGATTCCACATGCACACCAGCCTGCTGGAGGGGGTGAACAACCGGATCAAGGTGATCAAGCGCATGGCCTATGGCTTCAGGGACGCCGATTACTTCTTCCTGAAAATCAAGGCCGCCTTCCCCGGGAAAATGCGATGAACCTTTTTTCTGCCCGGCGGTCGGTGCGCCGGTCGGAAAGGCGCTGAGCGGGGCGGGGGCGAGGGAGTAGACTGCGGCGTTTGCTGCGGCTGCCGTCACCGAAGAGGGCGCGCAGCGCCCGATTGCCAACTCTTCTGTGCGGGAGGTCGTGGATGTCGTTGCAGGTGTTGTGGTCGTTGTGCCAGAGCTATCCGGCGCAGGTGGTCAACGGTCTGGCGCTGTTCCTCGCGCTGGCCGGTGGCTGGCTGCTGCTGGCCACCCGGCTGCGCGAGCAGCGCGCGCAGGCGCGCCCGCTGCTCGAGGGCGAGCTGTCCGGGATGACGGCGGATGCGCTGGCGGGGGATGTCCAGGTCGCCCGTCTGAACCGCTTCTTCTACGCCTTCGGCAGCGCCTGCCTGGCGGCGGCGCTGGGGCTGTCCTGGCTGAGCACCGGCCTGCAGGCCGCGCTCTGAAGCCTGCGGCGCGCCTGGGGCGCGCCGCTTCCTTCCTTACAGCGCTCCGGCGCGGCTGCGGTACTGGTTGCGCACCGGGTTGGCGTACTGCATGACCAGGTACGGGCGCTGCTCGGCCGGGCAGGCGTCCAGGCGGCGCTGCCATTCGGCCTGGGCGCGTGCCAGTTCGGCGGCGTCGAACAGCTCGCCGGCCGCCGGCACCGCCAGCTGCGCATCGCGCTCCTCCCACATGGCGTAGGCCAGGTAGTTGACCGGGAACAGCCGGTAGTGGCCGAGGATCTCGCCGTCGATGCGCTGGGCCAGTTGCCTGGCGTCGTTGTCCGGGGTCCGTATCTCGTTGCAGAAGTGCAGGTGCACCCGGCCCTTGTGGCCGGTGATGCCCTGGGCGATGCTGGCGTCGTCCTCGCCCGGCGCCTTGCTGTAGCTGCCGGTGCTGGCGCGGATGTACAGCTCGCGGGCCTTGGCCAGGTCGCAGGGGTCGTACTCGTAGCTGATCGAGATCGGCACCAGGTGCAGGTCGGCCATCACCGCGGCGAATTCCTCGTCCTTGCGGCTCATGTGGAACATCTTGAGAATCGCCGAATCGGTGCGGTCGTCGCCGTCCTTGGCGCGGCCCTCGGCCTGGGCGATCCAGATCGAGGCCTGCTCGTCGCGGATCGAGTGGTTGATGTAGGCGGACAGGGTCTGGAAGGCCGCCAGCTTCTCGCGTCGGCCGCTGATCGAGCGGTGCACGATGAAGCTCTTGTTCAGGCGCATCAGGTCGCTGACGAAGGGCTTCTGCAGCAGGTTGTCGCCGATGGCCAGGCGCGGGGTGGGGTGCGCGGCATGGTACAGCGCGTAGTTGACGAACGCCGGGTCCATCACGATGTCGCGGTGGTTGCTGAGGAACAGGTAGGCGCGGCCCTTGTGCAGGTTCTCCAGGCCCGAGTAGCTGATGCCGTCGCTGGCCTTCTCGATGCTGCGGTCGACGTAGGGCTCGATGCGCGCCTGCAGGGCGGCGACGCTGTCCACACCCTGGATCTCGCGGCGCAGATAGTGGGCGAGGACTGGCCGCAGCAGCCAGCCGAGTGGCCCGGCCAGGCGCGGGAAGCGGTAATGGGTGAGGGTGGAGAGGAAGGCCTCGTCGGCGAGCAGGCGCTCGAGGACGGGACGCACTTCCGCGTCGGCATAGGGTCGGATGGCTTCGAACTCGCCCATTGGTGTCTCTTGACCAGGGAATCGGTGAGGGCGGCAACTGGAACTTCCGCCGGGTGGGGCGACAATTATAAACGAAGAGCATGGAGGGACGTGGATGCTGCAGAGCGAGCCCTACGAATGTCCCTGGTGCGGCGAGCCGGGCGAGGCGCTGCTCGACCTGTCGGGCGGCGACCAGTGCTACGTCGAGGATTGCGCGGTGTGCTGCCAGCCGATCGTCTTCGAGTTGCATACCGACGGGGTCCGCTGGACCCTGGAGCTGCGCCGGGAGGGCGACTGATGCAGCGGATTCACGAGCCGGTGAACCTGGGCGAGGGCGAACTGCTGGTCGCCATGCTGGCCAGCGAGGGCATCCGCGCCCACCTGTTCGGTCAGCACCTGCTGGGGGCGCTGGGCGAGCTGCCGGTGGCCGGCCTGCTGGCGATCGGCGTGGAGGATGCGGATGCGCCGCGGGCGCGGGCGCTGATTGCCGCGTACAATGCCGCGCAGCCCCTGGCGGGCGAGCCGCCGCTCGAGGATGCGTCCGGCAGTCTGCCGGATGTGCTGTTGTGCTGACCCTCTTCTGCTGCAGGTAGCTCCTTTCCCATGTGCGGACGTTTTGCCCTGTTTCGCTGGCCGCCGACGCTCGCCGCGCTGCCCGGCTTTCCCGAGCGCCTTGAGCCGCGCTGGAACATCGCCCCGGGCCAGCAGGTGCTGCTGCTGCGCGCCGAGGCTGGCCGGCGTGTGGCGGCGCAGGTGCACTGGGGGCTGACGCCGGCCTGGCTGCGCGACCTGTCGCGCGCCCCGGCCCAGGCCCGCGCGGAAACCCTGGCCGAGCAGCCGCTGTTCCGCGAGGCCTTCGCCAGCCGCCGCGGCCTGCTGCTGGCCAACGGCTTCTACGAGTGGCGCGGGCCGCGCCGCCGGCCGTTCTGGATGAGTGCGGAGCAGCCGCTGCTGTCGCTGGCGGCGCTGTGGGAAGCCTATCCGGTCGGCGAGCGGGTTTATCTGAGCGCCGCGGTGGTCACCGTGGCGGCCGGGCAGCAGCGCCGGCCGCTGCTGCTGGATGCCGCCGGCGAGGCGTTGTGGCTGGACCCGGCAGCCGCGCCGGAGGACCTGCAGGCGCTGCTGGCGGCGCCGCCGCTGCCGCTGCGCGAGCGGCTGCTCGCCGGGCTGGGCAACAGTCCGCGGGAGGAGGGGCCGCAGTGTCTGACTCCGGCGTGAACTCGGCTGCGCCAGGCTGGTCTGATGCTGGGCCGGTGTTACGATGAATCCCCTGTGCTTTCGGGAGTGTCCTTGCATGAGTCGTGTCTTTCGTCTTGCCGCTCTGGCGGGTGCGCTGCTGCTGGCCGGCTGTCAGGCGGTCAATACCACCAGCGGCGGAGCGGTCGGCGTGAATCGCCAGCAGTACATGTTCACCATGCTGTCCAGCCAGGAGCTGGACCAGATGTACGCCAAGTCCTACCAGCAGACCCTGAGCAATGCCGCCACGGCCGGCAAGCTGGACAAGAGCAGCGCCCTGGCGCAGCGGGTGAACAACATCACCCGCCGGCTGATCGCGCAGACCCCGGTGTTCCGTCCGGACGCCGCCAGCTGGAACTGGCAGACCGCTCTGATCCGCAGCGACGAGCTGAACGCCAACGTCGGCCCGGGCGGCAAGATCATCGTCTACAGCGGTCTGGTCGAGAAGCTCGCCCTGACCGATGACGAGCTGGCGGCGGTGCTCGGCCACGAGATTTCCCATGCCCTGCGCGAGCACAGCCGCGAGGCCATGTCCAAGGCCTATGGCGCCGAGCTGGCCAAGCAGACCGCGGTGGCCCTGCTCGGCCTGGGCCAGGCCGGTGGCCAGCTCGCCGACGCCGCGGTGCAGTACGGCATGACCCTGCCCAACAGTCGCGGCAACGAGAACGAGGCCGACCTGATCGGCCTGGAGCTGGCGGCGCGTGCCGGCTACGACCCCAATGCGGCGCTGACCCTGTGGGACAAGATGGCCCGGGCGGGCAACGGAGCACCGCCGGAGTTCATGAGCACCCACCCCTCGTCGTCGACCCGCATGGCCAATCTGCGCGCAGCGATTCCGCGGGTCATGCCGCTGTACCAGCAGGCGCGCGGGCAGCGCTGAGATGTGTAGAATGCGGCTTGTGTTTTTCGGCGAACTCGGTAAAATTCGCCAGCTTTCGTGACGGGGGATGCCTAGCCCGTCCTGCTCGGCGGGAATGCCTAACCTGCCGATTTTGCCGAAGCAGACGCACTGACCCGAGCCCCCCCCGATTTAGTGTCTGCAGAGGCTGCCGTTGCCTTGAAAGAGGCAAGTACTGTCCAGTAAGATTCGCCGCTTGATTATCAGGCGGCCTCTGAGGCTATAACCAATGAAAACTTTCTCTGCGAAACCGGAAACCGTCAAGCGCGACTGGTACGTTGTCGACGCTGCTGGCAAGACCCTGGGTCGTCTTGCCACTGAAATCGCCAGCCGTCTGCGCGGCAAGCACAAGCCCGAGTACACCCCGCACGTGGATACCGGCGACTACATCGTCGTGATCAACGCCGAGCAGGTGCGTGTCACCGGTGCCAAGAGCTCCGACAAGATGTACTACCATCACTCCGGTTTCCCGGGCGGCATCAAGTCGATCAACTTCGAGAAGCTGATCGCCCGTGCTCCCGAGCGCGTGATCGAGACCGCCGTCAAGGGCATGCTGCCGAAGAACCCGCTGGGTCGCGACATGTATCGCAAGCTGAAGGTCTATGCCGGTGCCAGCCACCCGCACACCGCTCAGCAGCCCCAAGAACTGAAGATTTAACGGAGTAGGCTCAATATGTCGGCGACTCAAAACTACGGCACCGGCCGTCGCAAGACCGCTACCGCGCGTGTATTCCTGCGTCCGGGTACTGGCAAGATCTCGATCAACAACCGCAGCCTGGAGCAGTTCTTCGGCCGCGAGACCGCCCGCATGGTGGTTCGTCAGCCGCTCGAGCTGACCGAGAACACCGAAAAGTTCGACATCTACGTCACCGTCGCCGGTGGTGGTGTCAGCGGTCAGGCCGGTGCGATCCGCCACGGCATCACCCGCGCACTGATCGAGTACGACGAGACCCTGCGCAGCCCGCTGCGCAAGGCCGGCTACGTCACTCGCGATGCCCGCGAGGTCGAGCGTAAGAAGATCGGTCTGCGCAAGGCGCGCAAGCGTCCGCAGTACTCGAAGCGTTAATCGACTACGCTTCAGCGAACGCCCAGATTCCCCAGGGATCTGGGCGTTTTTTTATGTGTCGGATTTGTCTGCGACAGTCTGTCGCAGTCCGGAAAGTCTTGTGCTGCAAGGGTTTGCCGGTATTTGTTGCCAGTTATTGCCTTGTCAGAAAAGGGGCTTTTCATTACCATCTGGCGGATTTTTTGCGCAGCTGGTTTTAACTAGAGTGCCTGCCCGGGCAGGTCACAGAAAGCTGATGGGAGACGACTGAATGAGTAATGACGGCGTGAATGTGGGCCGGCGTCGGTTCCTCGTCGCCGCCACTTCGGTGGTGGGGGCGGCGGGAGCTGTCGGTGCTGCGGTCCCGTTCGTGGGGTCATGGTTCCCCAGTGCCAAGGCCAAGGCCGCTGGTGCTCCGGTGAAGGTGAACGTGGGCAAGATCGAGCCGGGGCAACAGATCGTTGCCGAATGGCGCGGCAAGCCGGTGTTCATCGTTCGCCGCACCGACGAGATCCTGGCCAACCTGGTCAAGATCGAAGGCTCCATGGCGGATCCGGAGTCCAAGGCCTCCGTGCAACCGACCTACGTGGACCCCAAGGTTCGCTCGATCAAGCCAGAACTGCTGGTCGTCGAAGGCCTGTGCACCCACCTGGGCTGCGCGCCGTCCTTCCGTCCCGAAGTCGCCCCGGCCGATCTGGGTGCCGACTGGGTGGGTGGCTATTTCTGTCCCTGCCATGGTTCCCGCTACGACCTGGCTGGCCGCGTGTACAAGGCGCAGCCGGCGCCGCTGAACCTGCCGGTGCCGCCGTACTCCTTCGAGACCGATGACGTCATCATCATCGGCGTGGATCAGGAGAAAGCCTGATGAGCAAATTCATGGAATGGGTGGACGCCCGCTTCCCCGCAACCAAGATGTGGGAAGATCATCTGAGCAAGTACTACGCTCCGAAGAACTTCAACTTCTGGTACTTCTTCGGCTCCCTGGCGCTGCTGGTGCTGGTCAACCAGATCCTCACCGGCATCTGGCTGACCATGAGCTTCGAACCCTCCGCCGAAGGCGCCTTCGCCTCCGTCGAATACATCATGCGTGATGTGGAGTACGGCTGGATCCTGCGCTACATGCACTCCACCGGCGCCTCGGCGTTCTTCGTGGTGGTGTACCTGCACATGTTCCGCGGCCTGCTGTACGGCTCCTACCAGAAGCCGCGCGAGCTGGTGTGGATCTTCGGCATGCTGATCTACCTGGCGCTGATGGCCGAAGCCTTCATGGGCTACCTGCTGCCGTGGGGTCAGATGTCCTACTGGGGCGCCCAGGTGATCATCTCCCTGTTCGGTGCGATCCCGGTGATCGGTGCCGACCTGACCCAGTGGATCCGCGGTGACTACCTGATCTCCGGCATCACCCTGAACCGCTTCTTCGCGCTGCACGTGATCGCCCTGCCGATCGTCATCCTCGGCCTGGTCGTGATGCACATCATCGCGCTGCACGAAGTGGGCTCGAACAACCCGGATGGCATCGACATCAAGAAGAAGAAGGACGCCAACGGCATTCCGCTGGACGGCATCCCGTTCCACCCGTACTACACCGTCAAGGATATCGTCGGTGTGGTGGTGTTCCTGTTCGTGTTCTGCACCGTGATCTTCTTCTTCCCGGAGATGGGCGGCTACTTCCTCGAGAAGCCCAACTTCGAGACCGCGAACCCGTTCAAGACCCCGGCGCACATCGCCCCGGTGTGGTACTTCACCCCGTTCTACGCCATCCTGCGCGCCGTTCCGGACAAGCTGCTCGGCGTGATCGCCATGGGCGCGGCCATCGCCGTACTGTTCGTGCTGCCGTGGCTGGACCGCAGCCCGGTGCGCTCGATGCGCTACAAGGGCTGGCTGAGCAAGATCTGGCTGCTGGTGTTCTGCGTGTCCTTCGTGATCCTCGGCGTGCTGGGCGTGCTGGCGCCGACCCCGGGCCGCACCCTGCTGTCCCAGGTCTGCACCATTCTGTACTTCGCCTTCTTCATCCTGATGCCGTTCTACACCCGGATGGAGAAGACCAAACCGGTTCCGGAAAGGGTGACTGGCTGATGAAAAAGCAATTCGCTGCATTGATTCTTGCGGTACTGCCGGCCCTCGGCTTCGCTGCCGCTCCGCTGGAATACCCGCTGGACAAGGTCGAGGTCGACTTCACCGACAAGGCCGCCCTGCAGGATGGCGCGCGTACCTTCGCCAACTACTGCATGGGTTGCCACAGCGCCCAGTTCCAGCGTTACGAGCGCGTGGCCAAGGATCTCGGCATCCCCGAGCAGGTGATGATGGAGAACCTGGTCTTCACCGGCGCCAAGATCGGCGAGCACATGAAGACCGGCATGCAGCCGCAGGATGCCAAGGTCTGGTTCGGCGCCGCGCCGCCGGACCTGACCCTGGTGGCCCGCGTGCGTGGCGAAGACTGGCTGTACACCTACCTGCGCACCTTCTATGAAGATCCGGCGCGTCCGTGGGGTGTGAACAACAAGGTGTTCCCGAACGTCGGCATGCCCAACGTGCTGAGCAGCCTGCAGGGCCGTCAGGTCATCGGCTGCAAGCAGGTCCAGGTGGTCGAGCACGGCAAGAAGGTGTTCGATCCGCTGACCGGTACCCCGGTGACCGAGGAAGGCTGCGACCAGCTGACCATCGTGCCGAAGACCGGCGAGCTGAGCGAGGCCGAGTTCGACGAGAAGGTCAAGAACCTGGTCAGCTTCCTGGCCTACTCGGCCAACCCGGTGAAGCTGGAAAGCCAGCGTATCGGTACCTACGTGCTGCTGTTCCTGGCGTTCTTCTTCGTGTTCGCCTACCTGCTCAAGCGTGAGTACTGGAAAGACGTGCACTGAGCACCCTTTCCTGTCTGAAGCATGCGCGCCCTCCGGGGCGCGCATGTGTTTCTGCCGCATGAAAATGTCCTGACTGGAGGGAGCCCATGGCTGCGCTCAATCGCCTGGCCTGCTATTCCGATCCCGCCGATCACTACTCGCACCGGGTGCGCATCGTCCTCGCCGAGAAGGGCGTGGAGGCCGAGATCATCGAGGTGCTGCCCGGCCAGCTGCCGGTGCAGCTGGCCGAGGTCAACCCCTACGCGAGTCTGCCGACCTTGGTCGATCGCGACTTGGCCCTGTACGAGCCGGGCGTGGTGATGGAGTATCTGGACGAGCGCTATCCGCATCCGCCATTGTTGCCGGTGTATCCGGTGGCGCGTGGCAACAGCCGCCTGCTGATGCACCGCATCCAGCGCGACTGGTGCACTCTGGTCGATCGCGTGCTCGATGCGCGCACGCCGGAAGCTGCCCGGGCGCAGGCGCGCAAGGAACTGCGCGAGAGCCTGACCGGCGTAGCGGCGCTGTTCGGCGGCCAGCCGTTCTTCCTCAGCGAGGAGTTCAGCATGGTCGACTGCTGCCTGTTGCCGATTCTCTGGCGTCTGCCGCTGCTCGGCATCGAGCTGCCGCGCCAGGCCAAACCGCTGCTGGACTACATGGAGCGGCTGTTCGCCCGCCCCGCCTTCCAGGCCAGCCTGACTGCCACCGAGCGCGCGATGCGCTGAGGAGCCCGATGATGAATTCCAGTCGCCCCTATCTGCTGCGTGCGCTCTACGAGTGGATCGTCGACAACGACTGCACTCCGCACATCCTGGTCGCCGCCGAGTACCCCAATACCCGCGTACCGGCGGGCTACGCCAAGGATGGACAGATCGTGCTGAACATCTCGCCCAACGCGGTGCGCTATCTGGAGATGGGCAGCGAGGCGCTGACCTTCGAGGGTCGCTTCGGCGGTGTGGCGCAGAGCCTGTATGTCCCGGTCGCCGCCGTGCTGGCCATCTACGCTCGCGAGAACGGCCAGGGCATGGCCTTCGAGCTGGACGAACCCGAGGAGGGCGAGGAGCTCGACGAGGAGCCGTCCGGTGACGACGAGCCGCCGCGTCCCAGCGGGCGGCCCAGCCTCAAGGTGGTCAAGTAGACTGCGCGGTAAACAAAAAAGGCGATCCTCGGATCGCCTTTTTTGTCGCTGGCTGTCCGCTCAGTCGACGTACTCGAACAGGCGTACGATGCCCTGCACGCCGCCGACGCCCTGGACCACGGCCGTGGCGCGGTTGGCCTCGGCGCGGGTGACCAGGCCGAGCAGGTAGACCATGCCGTTCTCGGTGACCACCTTGATCTTGGTGCTCGGCACGGTGTTGTCGGCGAGCATGGCGGTCTTGATCTGGGTGGTCAGTGCGGCGTCGGTGCTGCGTGCCAGCGGCGAGGAGGGCGGAAGGACCTGCAGATGGTTGTGCACCAGCTTCACCCCCTGGGCGCGGCGGGCAGCCTGCTCGGCCAGGGCTTTCAGGTCGGCGCGCGGCGTCTGGCCGGCGAGCAGAACCACGCCGTTGTAGCTGGTCACCACCACGTGGGAGGTGGTGTCGTTGAGGTCGGCATGGCTGCTGCGGATCTCGCTGGCCACCCGTCCGGGGATGAACTGGTCGTCGATCTTGTTGCCGATGCTGCGTGCGCCGCAGCCGGCCAGCAGCAGGCTCAGGCCGAGGGCGGCGAGGAGCAGGGGGGAACGCTTCATTCTTCACTCCCGAATAGTTGACGGTCGATCAGGTCGCACAGGCAGTGGATGGCCAGCAGGTGGACTTCCTGGATGCGCGCGGTGACGCGCGCCGGCACGCGGATCTCGACGTCCTCGGGCAGCAGCAGCGAGGCCATGCCGCCGCCGTCGCGGCCGGTCAGCGCCACCACGGTCATCTCGCGGTCGTGGGCGGCCTGGATGGCCTGGATCACGTTGCCGGAGTTGCCGCTGGTGGAGATCGCCAGCAGCACGTCGCCGGGCTGGCCGAGGGCGCGGATCTGCTTGGAGAACACCTCGTTGTAGCTGTAGTCGTTGGCGATCGAGGTGATGGTCGAGCTGTCGGTGGTCAGAGCTACCGCCGGCAGGCTCGGGCGTTCGCGCTCGAAGCGGTTGAGCAGCTCGGAGGAGAAGTGCTGGGCATCGCCGGCGGAGCCGCCGTTGCCGCAGGAGAGGATCTTGCCCTCGCTGAGCAGGGCATGGACCATCACCTGGCTGGCCTGTTCGATGTGCGGGATCAGCACTTCCATGGCCTGGCGCTTGGTTTCGATGCTGTCCAGGAAAAGCTGGCGGATACGGGATTGCATGTCCATGGGGTGACCTTCGGTTGGGCGCTGTTCAGGCGTCGAACGCGCTGCGGATCCAGTTCAGTCGCGCAGGAGCGCTGTGCTCGGCGGGGCCGATGGCGATCACGTCGAAGCGGCAGGGGCACTGGCTCCAGCGCGACTGCTGTTGCAGGAAAACCTGGGCGGCGGCGCTGACGCGGGCGCGCTTGCGTGCGTCGACGCTGCCTTCGGCGCCGCCCCAGGCGCTGTGGCGCCGGTAACGCACTTCGACGAATACTACGGTATCGCCGTCGAGCATGACCAGATCCAGCTCGCCGAGGCGGCAGCGCCAGTTGCGCGCCAGCAGGCGCAGGCCGTGCTCCTCCAGGTGGGTCAGCGCCCAGCCTTCGGCGGCCTGCCCGGCGCTCTGGCGTGTGTCGCTCACTGGGCGGCTGCCTCCAGGCGATAGACCTGGCCGTTGCGGTACTCCGCCCACGGCAGGCTGCGCGCGACGCGCTGGCCGGGAGCCAGCTGCAGGCTGCCGGACAGGCCCTCCAGGCGGGTGCCCGGCAGGGTCTGCAGCTGGCCGAGGCGCGGCGCCAGGCGATAGGCATCGGCACCCATGGCGTACAGGCGGCCGAGGCTGCCGGCGGCGGCCGGCCACTGGCCGACCACCTGCTCGCGCAGCGGGTCGGCCTCGCCCAGCAGCCAGGGGGTTTCGCAGAAGCGGATGCCGTCGAGGTCGAGATCCTGGCTCGGGTCGTTGCTGCCGGTGAACAGGTGCGAGGTGGCGTACACCGGCAGGTCGCCGGCGTACTGGAAGGCCAGGGTCGGCTTGATCTGCCGGGCCTGCGCCGGGGTGGCGGCGAGGAACACGAAGTCGACGTCCTGGCGGCGTGCCGGCTGCGCCTCTACCTCGCTGCCGAGGCTGTCGCGCAGGCGCTTGGCGCGTGCTTCGCTGTCGCGCAGCTTGAGCAGGTCGGCGATCTGCTGGGCCAGGCGCACCGGCTGATCGACGTGCTCGGCCGCGATCAGGCTGCCGCCGCGCGCCTGCCAGTCCTTGCTGAAGGCGGCCAGGACGCGGTTGCCCCATTCACCGCTGGGCACCAGCGCCACGGCGCGGCGCATGCCGTCCTGCCACGCCCGTTCGGCGACCGCGCGGGCTTCGTCCTCGGCGGCCAGGCCGAACTGGAACAGCTGGGCCGGGCCCTCGCCGACGTTCTCGCTGTAGTTGAGCGCCAGGGTGGCGACCGGCAGCTGTTCGCGACGGTTGAGCTGGTTGACCAGCGGCTTCTCCAGCGGGCCGACCACCAGTTGCACGCCGTCGGCCTGGGCCTGGCGATAGAAGGCATCGAGATCGGTCAGTTGGCTGCTGTCGTGCAGGCTGATGTGCAGTTCGCTGTTGCCGCTCTGGTAGTGCGCGGCGAGGAATCCGTCGCGCAGGGCCTGGGCGGCACTGGCCAGCTGCCCCTGCTGGGGCAGCAGCAGGGCGACGCGGGTCAGCGGGCGGGCGGCGATTTCCTGCAGCTGGACCAGTGCCTGCGGCAGCTGGCGGGCTGCGGGGTGTTGCGGGTGCTGGGCCTGCCATTCGGCGATGCGCGTCACCTGCTGCGCTGGGGTGGCGTTGCTGCGCGCCAGGCGAGCGAGCTCCAGCCAGCCGCCGAGGTCGGCCTCGGGGCTGCTGGCGCTGGCCAGCTGGCTGGCGGACAGGTTGCCGAGCAGGCTCCAGATCGCCTCGTGGTTAGCGGCAGCGCTCTGGCCCTCCAGCAACGGGGCGACGTACACCCGCTCGCGGGCGGCGGCCAGCGGCTGGCCGTCGGCCTGCAGGGCCTTGGCGCGGGTCAGCTGGCTGCGCACCTGCTGGCCGACCGGCAGTTCGCCGAGGCGCTCGAAGCTGGGGTGCTGCAGCGCCTGCAGGGCGGCCTTGGGCTTGCCGCGGGCCAGGGCCAGCTCGGCCTGCAGGGTGCTGGCGAAAACCTGCTGGGCCGGCAGCAGCTCGTCGAGCTTGAGCAGGTCGAGGATCTGCTGGGTCTGCGCCAGATTGCCCTGGCGCAGGGACTGATCGGCGGCGGACAGGCGCAGCAGCGTGGCCTGTGCCGGCTTGACCTGCGCCGCCTGCTGCAGCAGCTGCTCGGCGCTGGCCTGGGACGGGACCGGCAGCTCACCGAGGCCGGACGTCTGCTGGCCGGCGCAGGCGGTCAGCAGGCCGACCAGGCAAAGGACGGAAAGGGGGCGCAGTCGGGCGATCATGTCAGTAATTCCGATTCGCAGGCTGGAAAGGGGCAATTGTACCCAAGCCCCGGCGGCGGTGCGATCTTGGCACGGCGAAACCCGCTACAATGCCGCATTTGGGCTGGCAGCGGGATGGCGATGTGAACACTCCGGGGACTCTTTATGTGGTGGCTACGCCGATCGGCAACCTCGAGGACATCAGCGCGCGGGCGCTGCGGGTGCTGCGCGAGGTCGCGCTGATCGCCGCCGAGGACACCCGCCACAGTGCCCGCCTGCTGCAGCACTTCGGCATCAATACGCCGCTGGCCGCCTGCCACGAGCACAACGAGCGCGAGCAGGGTTCGCGCCTGGTGCAGCGCCTGCTGGCCGGCGACGACCTGGCGCTGATCTCCGACGCCGGCACGCCGCTGATCTCCGATCCCGGCTATCACCTGGTGCGCAACGCGCGGGCCGCCGGGGTGCGTGTGGTGCCGGTGCCCGGCGCTTGTGCGCTGATCGCCGCGCTGTCGGCTTCCGGGCTGGCCTCCGACCGCTTCGTCTTCGAGGGCTTCCTGCCGGCGCGCGCGACGGCGCGGCGGCAGCGTCTGCAGGTGCTGCTCGAGGAGCCGCGCACGCTGATCCTCTACGAGGCGCCGCACCGCCTGCTGGAGTGTCTCGCCGACCTTAGCGAGCTGTTCGGCGTCGAGCGTCCTGCGGTGCTGGCGCGCGAGCTGAGCAAGACCTTCGAGACCATCAAGGGGGCGCCGCTCGGCGAGCTGCACGACTGGGTGGCGGCTGACAGCAACCAGCAGCGTGGCGAATGCGTGCTGCTGGTGGAGGGTTGGCAGGCGCCGGAGGGCGAGGAGGCGCTGAGTGCCGAGGCGCTGCGCGTGCTTGACCTGCTGCTGGCCGAGTTGCCGCTCAAGCGGGCGGCGGCGCTGGCGGCGGAGATCACCGGGGTGCGCAAGAATCTGCTCTACCAGCAGGCGCTGGGGCGACAGAAAGCCGAGGATTGAGCTTGTTATCCGGGCGCGCAGTGAGTACCCTGCGCGCCGGAGAGTCGGCCGGACAGTCGCTGCCCTGCTTGCAGGGGGGAGGAAAGTCCGGGCTCCACAGGGCAGAGTGCCAGGTAACGCCTGGGAGGCGCGAGCCTACGGAAAGTGCCACAGAAAACAACCGCCTAAGCGCGCAAGCGCCGGTAAGGGTGAAAAGGTGCGGTAAGAGCGCACCGCACGACTGGCAACAGTTCGTGGCTAGGTAAACCCCACTCGGAGCAAGACCAAATAGGGATCCATTGGCGTGGCCCGCGCTGGATCCGGGTAGGTTGCTTGAGGTCGTCAGCGATGGCGATCCTAGAGGAATGACTGTCCTCGACAAAACCCGGCTTACAGGCCGGCTCTCCTTCCTTCCGCTTTCTTCTCTTTCATTATCGGCGGCAGTTTTTAATTTCGAATTGCTATTGCTCTTGATAAAGAACTTTAAGTTCGAGAGCTGGCATGCCGATATCCCTCGATTTTTTCTCCCGGTTTACCACTCCTAATTCCCGCCTGTCGGTCTCTTCTCTAAGTTGCGGTCCAGTAAGGATTTTTCCTGTCGGGCTCGCCTTGACTGGGTCGCTGGGGCGTTCCTATAGTGTGTAAGGGTGGGGGAAAGTGGGTGAAAGTGGGGATTCCAGCCGTGTAACACAGCTCTTGGCGGCTGAGCACAACGGGGATGCGCAGCCGTGTTTCGCGGAGCCAATGTCATAAGTCTTGACGCCAAGGGCCGCCTGACGATGCCGAGCCGGTATCGCGACGAGTTCATGGCGCGCTGCGCCGGTCTGCTTGTGGTGACCATCGACACCATCGACTCCTGCCTGTGTGTCTATCCCCTCGATGAATGGGAACTGATCGAAGCCAAGTTGCGCGAACTGCCGTCGCTGCGCGAGGAAAACCGTCGCCTGCAGCGCCTGCTGATCGGCAATGCGGTGGATCTGGAACTGGATGCAGCCGGACGTTTCCTCGTGCCGCCGCGTCTGCGCGATTACGCCGGGCTGGACCGCCGTGCGGTGCTGGTCGGCCAGCTCAACAAGTTCCAGTTGTGGGACGAGGCGGCCTGGGCCCTGCGTTGTACGCAGGACCTCCAGGCCATCAAGGAACCCGGCGCGTTGCCGGAAGAATTACGCAACCTGATACTTTGATATGAATGCAGCCACCTTCAGCCATGTGACCGTCCTGCTCCGCGAAGCCGTCGAGGCGCTCGCCGTGCGCGCCGACGGCTGCTATCTGGATGGCACCTTCGGTCGCGGAGGTCACAGCCGCGAAGTGCTCCGCGCACTCGGCCCGGCCGGCCGCCTGCTGGGCTTCGACAAGGATCCGCTGGCGATCGCCACCGGTCGCGAACTGGCGGCGGCGGATGAGCGCTTCCAGATCGTCCAGCGCAGTTTCGCCGAACTGGGCAAGGAGGTCGCCGCGCGCGGCCTGAACGGCAAGGTCGACGGCGTCCTCCTCGATCTCGGCGTGTCCTCGCCGCAGCTGGACGACCCCGAGCGCGGTTTCAGCTTCATGAACGACGGCCCGCTGGACATGCGCATGAACCCGGATGCCGGGGTCAGCGCCGCGGACTGGATCGCCTCCGCCAGCGAGGAAGAGATTGCCCGGGTGTTCTACGAGTACGGCGAGGAGCGCTTCTCGCGGCGCATGGCGCGCGCCATCGTGCAGCGCCGCGGCGAGTGCCCGTTCACCCGTACCGCCGACCTCGCCGAGGTGATCGCCGCCGCCAACCCGGCCTGGGAGAAGGGCAAAAACCCGGCCACCCGTGCCTTCCAGGGCCTGCGCATCCACATCAACAACGAGCTGGGCGATCTCGAGCGGGGCCTCGGGGCGGCCCTCGAGGCGCTCGCCGTCGGCGGCCGCCTGGTGGTGATCAGTTTCCACTCGCTGGAGGATCGCATCGTCAAGCAGTTCATGCGCCGCCAGGTGAAGGGCGAGGCCGACAACCTGCCGCGCGATCTGCCGGTGCAGGTGGCCCGCTTCGAGCCGCGCCTGAAGCTGCTGGGCAAGCCTCAGTACGCGTCGGCCGAGGAACTCAAGGCCAACCCGCGCTCGCGCAGCGCGGTCATGCGCGTGGCGGAGAAGCTGAGATGATCCGCGGCGCCCGCGACGGCATGCCCAGCGGCAGTCTGCTGATGCTGGTGCTGTTCGGCCTCGTGCTGTGTTCGGCCGTGGCCGTGTCGTGGAGCGCGCACTGGAATCGCAAGCTGCTCAACCAGCTGTATGCCGAACTCAGCGTGCGCGACAAGGCGCAGGCCGAATGGGGCCGGCTGATCCTCGAGCAGAGCACCTGGACCGCGCACAGCCGCATCGAGGCGCTGGCCAGCGAGCAGCTGCAGATGCGCATCCCCGAGCCTGGTGAAGTGCGGATGGTGGCGCCATGATCAGTCTCGAGGGGGCCCTCTACCCCTGGCGCTTTCGTCTGGTGCTCGGCGTCCTGTTCGCCATGGTGGCGGTGATCGTCTGGCGCATCGTCGATCTCCACGTGTTCGACCATGACTTCCTCAAGGCCCATGGCGATGCACGCAGCGTGCGGCACATTCCGATCCCGGCGCACCGCGGGCTGATCACCGACCGCAACGGCGAGCCGCTGGCGGTCAGTACCCCGGTCACCACCCTGTGGGGCAACCCCAAGGAGCTGATGGGCGCGCGCCAGCACTGGCCGACCCTGGCCGCGGCGCTGGGCCTGGATCCGCAGGCGCTCAGCGCGAAGCTGCAGCAGAATGCCGGGCGCGAGTTCCTCTACCTGGCCCGCGGTCTGACCCCCGAGCAGGGCGAGGCGGTGCTGGCGCACAAGATTCCCGGGGTCTACAGCATCGAGGAGTTCCGCCGCTTCTATCCGGCCGGCGAGGTGACTGCCCATTTGATCGGCTTCACCGACATCGACGATCGCGGACGCGAGGGGGTCGAGCTGGCCTTCGAGCAGTGGCTGGCCGGCATGCCCGGCCAGCGCGAGGTGCTCAAGGATCGCCGCGGCCGCCTGATCAAGGACGTCGGCGTGGCGCGCAACGCCAAGCCGGGCAAGGAGCTGGCGCTGTCCATCGACCTGCGCCTGCAGTACCTGGCGCACCGCGAGCTGCGCAACGCCCTGGTGGAGAACAAGGCCAAGGCCGGCAGTCTGGTGATCCTCGACGTGCAGACCGGCGAGGTGCTGGCCATGGTCAACCACCCCACCTACAACCCCAACAACAAGCGCACCCTGCAACCGCAAGCGATGCGCAACCGCGCGCTGATCGACGTCTTCGAGCCGGGCTCGACGGTGAAGCCGATCTCGATGATGGCGGCCCTGGAGAGCGGGCGCTGGAAGCCCACCGACACCGTCGAGGTCTGGCCGCACAGCCTGCGCATCGGCCGCTACACCATCCGCGACGTGTCGCGCGGCGGCGGCCCGGTGCTCGACCTTACCGGCATCCTGATCCGTTCCAGCAACGTCGGCATCAGCAAGATCGCCTTCGACATCGGCGGCGAGGCGATCTACCACAAGATGCAGCAGCTCGGCCTCGGCCAGGACACCGGTCTGGGCTTCCCCGGCGAGCAGGTCGGCAACCTGCCCAACCACCGCAAGTGGCCGCAGGCGGAGACCGCGACACTCTCCTACGGCTATGGCCTGTCGGTGACGGCGATCCAGCTGGCCCATGCCTACGCGACCATCGCCAACCACGGGCGCATGGTGCCGCTGAGCCTGGCGCGCGTCGACCAGCCGGCGGCGGTCAGCCAGGTAATCCCCGACGAGGTGGCCAGGACCATGCAGGGCATGCTGCAGCAGGTGGTCGAGGCCCCGGGTGGCGCCCACCGCGCGCAGGTGCCCGGCTATCACGTGGCCGGCAAGAGCGGCACGGCGCGCAAGAACAGCGTGGGCAGCAAGGGCTACAAGCAGAACGCCTATCGCTCCCTGTTCGCCGGGTTCGCGCCGACCAGCAGCCCGCGCTTCGCCGCCGTCGTGGTGATCGACGAGCCGGGCGGCGAGGGCTACTTCGGTGGCCTGGTTTCCGCGCCGGTCTTCAGCAAGGTGATGGCCGGCACCCTGCGCTTGATGAACATAGCCCCGGACAACCTGCCGCCGCTGCCCGAAGCGCAGCAGGCGGTGGCGGTGCCCGGCAATGGAGGACGCGGCTGATGCCGATGAGTCTGCTGAAGATGTTTCCCCAGGCGCGTCGCGACGCGCTGATCCGCGAACTGAGCCTGGACAGTCGGGCGCTGCGCCCGGGCGACCTGTTTCTCGCCATCCCCGGCCATCACAGCGATGGCCGGGCCTATGTCGCCGACGCCATCGCCCGCGGTGCCGCTGCGGTGGCCTACGAGGCCGAGGGCGCGCTCGACATACCCGACTCCGCGGCGACCGTGCTGATCCCGGTGAAGGGCCTGGCCGGCCAGCTGTCGGCCATCGCCGGGCGTTTCTACGGCGATCCCAGCCGCAGCCTCGACCTGATCGGCGTCACCGGTACCAACGGCAAGACCAGCGTCAGCCAGCTGCTGGCCCAGGCCCTCGACCTGCTCGGCCAGCGCTGCGGCCTGATCGGCACCCTCGGCGTCGGCTTCCACGACGACCTGCAGTGCGGCCGCCATACCACTCCCGATCCGCTCGCCGTGCAGGCCGAGCTGGCGCGCCTCAAGCAGGCCGGCGCCCGGGCGGTGGCCATGGAGGTGTCCTCCCACGGCCTCGACCAGGGCCGGGTCGAGGCGCTGGACTTCGACGTGGCGGTGTTCACCAACCTGTCGCGCGACCACCTCGACTACCACGGCGACATGGCTGCCTACGGCGAGGCCAAGGCGCGGCTGTTCGCCTGGCCGGGCCTGTGCACCCGGGTGATCAACCTCGACGACCTGTTCGGTCGCGAGCTGGCCGCTCGCCCGGCACCGTCGCGGCTGATCAGCTACAGCCAGATCGATCCCGCCGCCACCCTCTACTGCACCGAGGCCGAGTTCGGCGAGGCGGGCGTGCGCGCCCGGCTGATCACCGCCCAGGGCGACGGCCTGCTGGTCAGCCCGCTGCTCGGCCGCTTCAACCTGAGCAACCTGCTGGCGGTGGTCGGTGCGCTGATGGGGCTGAATCATCCGCTGGACGAGATCCTGCGCGTGCTGCCGCAGCTCAAGGGCCCGGTCGGACGCATGCAGCGCCTCGGCGGCGGCGCCGGGCCGCTGGTGGTGGTCGACTATGCGCACACTCCGGATGCCCTGGAGAAGGTCCTCGAGGCCTTGCGCCCGCACACCCGTGGCCGCCTGCTGTGCCTGTTCGGCTGCGGCGGCGACCGCGACCGCGGCAAGCGCCCGCTGATGGCTGCGGCCGTCGAGGGGCTGGCCGACGGCGTCTGGGTCACCGACGACAATCCGCGCAGCGAGGATCCGCAGCGGATCGTCGCCGACATCCGCGCCGGCTTCCGCGAGCCGGAGCGGGTGACCTTCGTCGCCGGGCGCGGCGAGGCGATCCGCCGGCTGATCGCCGGCGCGGCGCCGGACGACGTGATCCTGCTGGCCGGCAAGGGCCACGAGGACTACCAGGAAATCGCCGGGGTGCGCCATCCCTTCTCCGATATCGAACAGGCCGCCGCCGCGCTGGCCGAACGCGAGGTGCAGGATGCTTGAAGCCTGGATGCTGAGCACGGTGCTGGGTGCCCTCAGGGGCCGCCTGGCCGGGCCGGATGCCTTCTTCAACGGGGTGAGCATCGACAGCCGCCGGATCGAGCCGGGCCAGCTGTTCGTCGCCCTGTCCGGCGCGCGCTTCGACGGGCACGACTACCTCGAGCAGGTCGCCGCCAAGAGCGCCGCCGCCGCGCTGGTCGAGCGCGAGCAGGAGGAAGTCGAGCTGCCGCAGCTGGTGGTGGCCGACACCCGCCTGGCTCTCGGTCAGCTCGGCGCGCTGAACCGCGCCGCCTTCCGCGGCCGGGTCGCGGCGGTCACCGGCTCCAGCGGCAAGACCACGGTCAAGGAGATGCTCGCCAGCATCCTGCGTGCCGACCACGGCGGCGACGCCGCCGCGGTGCTGGCCACCCGCGGCAACCTCAACAACGACCTCGGCGTGCCGCTGACCCTGCTCGAGCTGGCGCCGCAGCACCGCAGCGCGGTGATCGAGCTGGGCGCCAACCATGTCGGCGAGATCGCCTACACGGTCGGCCTGAGCAGGCCGCAGGTGGCGATCATCACCAACGCTGGCAGCGCCCACGTCGGCGAGTTCGGCGGCCCGGAGAAGATCGTCGAGGCCAAGGGCGAGATCCTCGAGGGCCTGGACGCCGACGGCGTGGCCGTGCTCAACCGCGACGATCCGGCCTTCGAGGTGTGGTCCAGGCGCGCCGCCGGGCGCCAGGTGCTGAGCTTCGCCATGCACGCCGCCGCCGACTTCAGCGCCCGCGAACTGGCCCGCGACGCCCGCGGCTGCCCGGCCTTCACCCTGGTCGGCCCGGGCGGTGAGGTGCGCATCCAGCTCAACCTGCTCGGCGAGCACAACGTGGCCAATGCCCTGGCCGCCGCCGCCGCCGCCCACGCCCTGGGTGTCGGCGGCGCGGCGATCCGCGCCGGGCTGGAGGCCCTGCAGCCAGTCAAGGGGCGTGCCTGCGCGCAGCTCGCTCCGTCTGGAATGCGGGTCATCGACGACAGCTACAACGCCAATCCCGCCGCAATCAAGGCGGCGATTGATATACTGGCGGGCTTTTCCGGACGCACCGTCCTGGTGCTGGGCGACATGGGCGAGTTGGGTGCCTGGGCCGAGGCTGGCCACCGCGAGGTGGGCGCCTATGCCCGTGGCAAGGTCGACGCGCTGTACGCCGTGGGCCCGCTGATGAGCCATGCCGTCGCTGCCTTCGGCGAGGGTGCGCGGCATTTTGCCAGTCAGGCTGAACTGATCGCCGTCCTCGCTGCCGAACAGTCTCCGGAAACCACCCTGTTGATCAAAGGCTCGCGCAGCGCGGCGATGGAAAACGTCGTGGCTGCGTTCTGTGCCTGTGCTGGAGAACACTAAATGCTGCTGCTGTTGGCCGAGTTTCTGCAACAGTTCCACAAGGGCTTCGCGGTCTTTCAGTACCTGACCCTGCGCGGAATCCTCGGCGTGCTCACCGCCCTGGCCCTGGCACTGTGGCTGGGGCCGTGGATGATCAAGACCCTGCGCACCCGCCAGATCGGCCAGGCGGTGCGCGACGACGGCCCGCAGTCGCACCTGTCGAAGAAGGGCACGCCGACCATGGGCGGTGCGCTGATCCTCTCCGCCATCGCCATCAGCACCCTGCTGTGGGCCGACCTGTCCAATCGCTACGTGTGGGTGGTGCTCGGCGTCACCCTGCTGTTCGGCGCCATCGGCTGGGTCGACGATTACCGCAAGGTGATCGAGAAGAACTCGCGTGGTCTGCCGAGCCGCTGGAAGTACTTCTGGCAGTCGGTGTTCGGCCTCGCCGCGGCGGTGTTCCTCTATATGACCGCCGCCACCCCGGTGGAGACCACCCTGTTCCTGCCGCTGCTGAAGAACATCGAGATCCCGCTGGGGATCTTCTTCGTCGTGCTGACCTATTTCGTCATCGTCGGCTCGAGCAATGCGGTCAACCTGACCGACGGCCTCGACGGTCTGGCGATCCTGCCCACCGTGCTGGTCGGCGGCGCGCTGGGCATCTTCTGCTACCTGTCGGGCAACGCCAAGTTCGCCGAATACCTGCTGATTCCCTACGTCGCCGGCTCCGGCGAGCTGATCGTGTTCTGCGGCGCGCTGATCGGCGCCGGCCTCGGCTTCCTGTGGTTCAACACCTACCCGGCGCAGGTGTTCATGGGCGACGTCGGTGCCCTGGCGCTCGGTGCCGCACTGGGGACCATCGCAGTGATCGTCCGCCAGGAAGTGGTGCTGTTCATCATGGGCGGGGTGTTCGTCATGGAGACCCTGTCGGTGGTGATCCAGGTCGCCTCGTTCAAGCTCACCGGACGCCGCGTGTTCCGTATGGCACCGATCCACCACCACTTCGAGCTCAAGGGCTGGCCGGAGCCGCGGGTCATCGTGCGCTTCTGGATCATCACCGTGGTGCTGGTGCTGGTCGGCCTGTCCACCCTGAAGCTGAGGTAAGAGAGATGACGCTGATCGCTTCCGACCAGTTCCGCATCGTTGTCGGCCTCGGCAAGAGCGGCATGTCGCTGGTGCGCTTCCTCGCCCGCCAGGGCGTGCCCTTCGCTGTGGTCGACACCCGTACCAATCCGCCGGAACTGGCCACCCTCGAGGCCGAGTACCCGCAGGTCGAGGTACGCTGCGGCGCGCTGGACGTCGACTTTCTCTGCCGCGCCAGCGAGCTGTACGTCAGCCCCGGCCTGCCGCTGGCCACCGCCGCGCTGCAGGAGGCCCGGGCGCGCGGAGTCAGGCTGTCCGGCGACATCGACCTGTTCGTACGCCACGCCCGGGCGCCGATCGTCGCCATCACCGGTTCCAACGCCAAGAGCACCGTGACCACCCTGGTCGGCGAGATGGCGCAGGCCGCCGGCAAGAAGGTGGCGGTGGGCGGCAACCTCGGCACCCCGGCGCTGGATCTGCTGGCTGACGACATCGAGCTGTACGTGCTGGAGCTGTCCAGCTTCCAGTTGGAGAGCACCGAGCGGCTGAGCGCCGAGGTGGCCACCTGCCTGAATGTCAGCGACGACCACATGGACCGCTACAGCGGCATGGAAAGCTATCACCTGGCCAAGCACCGCATCTTCCGTGGCGCCCGCCAGGTAGTGGTCAACCGCCAGGACCCGCTGTCGCGGCCGCTGATCGCCGACCAGGTGCCGTGCTGGAGCTTCGGCCTCGACAAGCCGGACTTCAAGTCGTTCGGCATCCTCGAGGAGAACGGCGAGAAGTACCTCGCCTTCCAGTTCAGCAAGCTGATGCCGGTGCGCGAGCTGAAGATCCGCGGCGCGCACAACCAGGCCAACGCCCTGGCCGCGCTGGCCCTCGGCCATGCCGTCGGCCTGCCGCTGGCGCCGATGCTCGACACCCTGCGCCGCTTCACCGGCCTGGCGCACCGCTGCCAGTGGGTGCGCGAGCGTGACGGGGTGACCTTCTACGACGATTCCAAGGCGACCAACGTCGGTGCCGCGCTGGCGGCCATCGACGGCCTGGGCGCCGAGATCGACGGCAAGCTGCTGCTGATCGCCGGCGGCGACGGCAAGGGCGCCGACTTCAACCCGCTGCGTGCCAGCGTGGCGCGCTACTGCCGGGCGGTGGTGCTGCTCGGCCGCGATGCCGAACTGATCGCTGGCGCGCTGACCGGCAGCGACGAGCAGCCGGTGGTGCCGCTGGTGCGTGTCGCCAGTCTCGACGAGGCGGTGCAGCGCTGCGCCGAACTGGCCGAGGCGGGCGACGCCGTGCTGCTGTCGCCGGCCTGCGCCAGCCTGGACATGTTCAGGAACTTCGAGGAGCGCGGCCGTCTGTTCGCCGCGGCCGCGAGGGAGCTGCCCTGATGCGCGCGCTGCTGCGCCTGAGCCCGTCGCCGCTGCGCAGTCGGCGCGGCGTCGACATGGACTTCCCGCTGCTGGCGGGTTGCCTGGCGCTGCTCGGCCTCGGCTTCGTGATGGTCTCCTCGGCGTCCTCCGAGGTGGCCGGTGCCTTGTCGGGCAACTCGCTGTACTTCATGGTCCGCCAGCTGCTGTTCCTCGCCGTCGGCTGCGCGGCCGCCGGCGTGGTCCTGCTGGTGCCGGTGGCGACCTGGCAGAAGAACGGCGGCAAGCTGCTGATCGCCGCCTTCATCCTGCTGGTGCTGGTGCTGGTGCCGGGCATCGGCCGCGAGGTCAACGGCGCGCGGCGCTGGATCGGCTTCGGCGGCATCAACATCCAGCCTTCGGAGCTGGCCAAGCTGTTCACCGTGATCTACCTGGGCGGTTACCTGGTGCGCCGCCAGGCCGACGTGCACAACAGCTGGAAGGGGCTGCTCATGCCCTTGATCGTGCTCGGCCTGATGGCCGGCCTGCTGCTCTCCGAGCCGGACTTCGGTGCCACCGTGGTGCTGGTCGGCTCCGGCATCACCATGCTGTTCCTCGGTGGCGTCAGCCTGCTGCGCTTCCTGCCGATGGTGATCGGTGTGCTGGCGCTCGGCGTGGTGGTGATGACCAGCCAGGCCTACCGTCTCAAGCGCCTGACCAACTTCATCGACCCCTGGGCCGATCAGTTCGGCGCCGGCTACCAGCTCAGCCAGGCGCTGATCGCCTTCGGCCGCGGCGAGTGGCTGGGCGTCGGTCTGGGCAACAGCGTGCAGAAGCAGTTCTACCTGCCGGAGGCGCACACCGACTTCGTGTTCGCCGTGCTCGCCGAGGAACTGGGCATGATCGGCGCACTGGCCACCGTGGCGCTGTTCGTGCTGGTCACCCTGCGCGCGCTGCACATCGGCCTGCAGGCGGAAAAGGACCAGCAGTATTTCTCGGCCTACGTGGCCTACGGAGTGGCCATCCAGTGGATCGGCCAGTTCCTGATCAACATCGGCGTGAACGTCGGCCTGTTGCCGACCAAGGGCCTGACCCTGCCGTTCCTCAGCTACGGGGGCAGTTCGCTGGTGGTCTGCTGCGTCAGCCTGGCCCTGCTGCTGCGCATCGACTGGGAGCGGCGCAACCTGCTGGGAAATGCAGAGATGGAGTTTACCGAAGAGGATTTTGCCGAGGAGGAACCGCGCCATGCCCGCTAACGTGCTGATCATGGCCGGCGGCACCGGCGGGCACGTGTTCCCGGCGCTGGCCTGCGCCCGCGAGTTCCAGGCGCGTGGCTACAACGTGCACTGGCTGGGCACCCCGCGAGGCATCGAGAACGAACTGGTGCCGCAGGCCGGCCTGCCGCTGCACCGCATCGAGATGAGCGGCCTGCGTGGCAAGGGCCTGCTGTCGCTGCTCAAGGCGCCGCTGCTGCTGGCCAGGGCGCTGTGGCAGGCGCGCCGCGTGCTGCGCGAGCTGCGCCCGGTCTGCGTGCTGGGCATGGGCGGCTTCGTCACCGGCCCCGGTGGCTGGGCCGCGCGCCTGGCCGGCGTGCCGCTGGTGATCCACGAGCAGAACGCCGTGGCCGGCACCGCCAACCGGGCCCTGGTGCCCTTCGCGGCGCGGGTCTGCGAGGCCTTCCCGGATACCTTCGCCGCCAGCGCCAAGCGCCGCACCACCGGCAATCCGGTGCGCCCGGAGCTGTTCCTCGCCGCCTCCCGGCAGAGCCCGGCCGCGCGCCCGGTGCGCCTGCTGGTGCTGGGCGGCAGCCTGGGCGCCGAGCCGCTCAACAAGCTGCTGCCGGCGGCGCTGGCACAGGTGAAGGCCGAGCTGCGCCCGCAGGTGCGCCACCAGGCTGGCCGGCAGCACGCCGAGGTAACCCGTGCGCGCTACGCCGAGGCCGGCGTCGACGCCGAGGTGCTGCCGTTCATCCGCGACATGGCCGCGGCCTATGCCTGGGCCGACCTGGTGATCTGCCGGGCCGGCGCGCTGACCGTCTGCGAGCTGGCCGCCGCCGGCCTGCCGTCGCTGCTCATTCCGCTGCCGCACGCCATCGACGATCACCAGACGCGCAATGCCGAATATCTGGCCAGGGCCGGTGCCGCCGTGCTCTTGCCGCAACATGCCACTGACGCGGCCGCGCTGGCCGCGCAGCTGACCGAGGTCCTGATGCACAGCGAAAAACTCGAAGCCATGGGCGCTACTGCCCGCCGCCTGGCCAAGCCCGAAGCCACCCGCGAGGTGGTCGATATCTGCCTGGAGGTGGCCCATGGCTGATGCCCTGCGCGGCAACAATCCGGCCGAGGTACGGCGCATGCGCCGCATCCGTCGCATCCACTTCGTCGGCATCGGTGGCGTCGGCATGTGCGGCATCGCCGAGGTGCTGCTCAACCTCGGCTACCAGGTGTCCGGCTCCGACCTCAAGGCCTCGCCGGTGACCGCGCGCCTGGAGAGCTTCGGTGCGCAGATCTTCATCGGCCACCGCGCCGAGAACGTCGAGCAGGCCGACGTGCTGGTGGTGTCCAGCGCCATCAACCCGGCCAACCCGGAAGTCGCCCATGCCCTGGAGCGGCGCATCCCGGTGGTGCCGCGTGCCGAGATGCTCGCCGAGCTGATGCGCTACCGCCACGGCATCGCGGTGGCCGGCACCCACGGCAAGACCACCACCACCAGCCTGATCGCCTCGGTGTTCGCCGCCGCCGGCCTCGATCCGACCTTCGTCATCGGTGGCAAGCTGACCGCTGCCGGCACCAACGCCCAGCTCGGCGCCAGCCGCTATCTGGTGGCCGAGGCCGACGAGAGCGACGCCAGCTTCCTGCACCTGCAGCCGATGGTCTCGGTGGTCACCAACATCGACGCCGACCACATGAGCACCTACGGCGGCGACTTCAACAAGCTGAAGAAGACCTTCGTCGACTTCCTGCACAACCTGCCGTTCTATGGCCTGGCGGTGCTCTGCGTCGACGACCCGGTGGTGCGCGAGATCCTGCCGCAGGTCAGCCGGCCGATCGTCACCTACGGCTTCGACGAGGGCGCCGACCTGCGCGCCATCGACGTGCGCCAGCAGGGCATGCGCACCTACTTCACCGTGCTGCGCAAGGACCGCGAGCCGCTCGCCGTGGTGGTCAACATGCCCGGCCGGCACAACGTGCTCAACGCGCTGGCCACCATCGCCATCGCCACCGACGAGGGCATCGGCGACGACGCCATCCTCGCCGGCCTGTCCGGCTTCCAGGGCGTCGGTCGGCGCTTCCAGGTCTACGGCGAGCTGCCGGCCGAAGGCGGCAGCGTGATGCTGGTCGACGACTACGGCCACCACCCGCGCGAGGTTGCCGCGGTGATCAAGGCGGTGCGCGACGGCTGGCCGGAGCGGCGGCTGGTGATGGTCTATCAGCCGCACCGCTACAGCCGCACCCGCGACCTCTACGACGACTTCGTGCAGGTGCTCGGCGAGGCCAGCGTGCTGCTGCTGATGGAGGTCTACCCGGCCGGCGAGGAGCCGATCCCCGGTGCCGACAGCCGCCAGCTGTGCCACAGCATCCGCCAGCGCGGCGTGCTCGACCCGATCTACGTCGAGCGCGGCACCGACCTGGCGCCGCTGCTCAAGCCGCTGCTGCGCCCAAACGACATCCTGCTCTGCCAGGGCGCCGGCGACATCGGCGGCGTCGCTCCGCAACTGATCAACCATCCGCTGTTCGCTGTGCAAGGTGAGTCGAAATGAGTCAGCCATCCAACCTCGATCTCCAGGCCTTCGGTCGTGTCGCCGTCCTCTACGGTGGCCGCAGCGCCGAGCGCGCGGTATCGCTGAAGTCCGGCGCGGCCGTGCTGGAGGCCCTGCAGGGCGCCGGGGTGGACGCCTTCGGCATCGACGTCGGTAGCGACCTGCTGCAGCGCCTGGCCGGCGAGCGCATCGACCGCGCCTTCATCGTCCTGCATGGCCGCGGCGGCGAGGACGGCAGCATGCAGGGCCTGCTCGAGTGCCTGGAGATCCCCTACACCGGCAGCGGCGTGCTGGCCTCGGCGCTGGCGATGGACAAGCTGCGCACCAAGCAGGTGTGGCAGAGCCTCGGCCTGCCGACGCCGCGCCACGCGGTGCTGGCCTCGGCCGCCGACTGCGAGCGCGCCGCCGTCGAGCTGGGCTTCCCGCTGATCGTCAAGCCGGCCCACGAGGGCTCGAGCATCGGCATGGCGCGGGTGGAGAGCCTGGAGGCGCTGCTGGCCGCCTGGCAGGACGCCCGCCGCTACGACCCGCAGGTGCTGGTCGAGCAGTGGATCAGCGGTCCCGAGTTCACCGTGGCCGTGCTGCGTGGCGAAGTGCTGCCGCCGATCCGCCTGGGCACCACCCACAGCTTCTACGACTACGAGGCCAAGTACCTGGCCGACGATACCCGCTACCAGATCCCCTGCGGCCTGGAGGCGGACAAGGAAGAGGAACTCAAGGCGCTCGTCGCACGCGCCTGCGAAGCGGTCGGCACCCGCGGCTGGGCCCGCGCCGACGTGATGCAGGATGCCGACGGGCAGTTCTGGCTGCTGGAGGTCAACACCGTTCCGGGGATGACCGACCACAGCCTGGTCCCGATGGCCGCACGGGCGGCTGGCCTGGATTTCCAGCAACTGGTGCTGGAAATCCTCGCCGACAGCCTCGAGGCAAGGAGCTGATCCCATGATCGCGCTGCTGCGTCACCAGCGTCCGGGCCCGGCGGGCCCGCTGCGCAAGCCGGTCCCCCGCGGGGCCAGCCGTCTGGTGGTGCGCGAACCCCTGCGCAAGCGCCTGCCGCGCCCGTCGCTGAGCGGCCTCAAGCGGCTGGCATGGCCGCTGCTGCTGCTCGCTCTGGGCGTGGGAGCCCACGACCTCGGCCAGCGCCTGCTGCCCTACGCCGACCAGCCGATCGCCCGGATCAGCGTGCAGGGCGACCTGCACTACGTCAGCCGGGTGGCGGTGGCCAAGCAGGTGGAGCCCTTCGCCGACGCCCGCTTCTTCAGCGTCGACCTGGAGGCGATGCGCAGCGCGCTGGAGCAGATGCCGTGGATCGCCGAGGCCGAGGTGCGCCGGGTGTGGCCCGATCAGGTGCTGATCCGCCTGGAGGAGCAACTGCCGGTAGCCCGCTGGGGCGACGAGGCGCTGCTCAACCACCAGGGGCAGGCCTTCGCCCCGGGCGAGCTGGCCGGCTACGAGCACCTGCCCAAGCTGTGGGGGCCGCAGCGTGCGCAGCAGCAGATCATGCGCCAGTACCAGTTGCTCAGCCAACTGCTGCGGCCGCTGGACTTCACCGTGACGCGCCTGGAGCTGCGCGAGCGCGGCAGCTGGTACCTCACCACCGGACAGGGGCTGGAGCTGCTGCTCGGCCGCGACCATGTGGTGGAAAAGATGCGCCGTTTCGTCAGCGTCTACGAAAAGGCCCTGAAAGAACACAACGCGAACATTGCGCGCGTCGATCTGCGCTATCCCAACGGCCTGGCCGTGGCGTGGCGCGAGATGCCGGCGGCGCCGGTCCCCGGCGACAGCGCCGGGGCCCTGCAGTGACTTGAGGAGAGAACTGGATCATGGCAAGCGCGCAGAGCGGCAAGATGATCGTCGGTCTGGATATCGGCACCTCCAAGGTGGTGGCGCTGGTCGGCGAGGTGGCGGCCGATGGCCAGCTGGAAATCGTCGGCGTCGGTACCCATCCGTCGCGGGGGCTGAAGAAGGGGGTGGTGGTCAACATCGAGTCCACCGTACAGGCCATCCAGCACGCCATCGACGAGGCGCAGCAGATGGCAGGCTGCCGCATCCACTCGGCCTTCGTCGGGGTGGCCGGCAGCCACATCCGCAGCCTGAACTCCCACGGCATAGTCGCCATCCGCGACCGCGAGGTGAGCCCGGCCGACATCGAGCGGGTGCTGGATGCCGCCCAGGCGGTGGCCATTCCCGCCGACCAGCGGGTGCTGCACACCCTGGCCCAGGACTACGCCATCGACCATCAGGATGGCGTGCGCGAACCGCTGGGCATGTCCGGCGTGCGTCTGGAGGCCAAGGTGCACGTGGTCACCTGCGCGGTCAACGCGGCGCAGAACATCGAGAAGTGCGTGCGCCGCTGCGGCCTCGAGGTGGATGACATCATCCTCGAACAGCTGGCTTCCTCCGACTCGGTGCTGACCGACGACGAGAAGGAGCTGGGCGTGTGCCTGGTGGACATCGGTGGCGGCACCACCGACATCGCCATCTTCACCGAAGGTGCGATCCGTCACACGGCTGTCATCCCGATCGCCGGCGACCAGGTGACCAACGATATCGCCATGGCCCTGCGTACGCCGACTCAGTATGCTGAAGAAATCAAGATTCGCTACGCCTGCGCCCTGGCCAAGCTGGCCGGCGCCGGGCAGACCATCAAGGTTCCCAGCGTCGGCGAGCGGCCGCCGCGCGAGCTGTCGCGCCAGGCGCTGGCCGAGGTGGTCGAGCCGCGCTACGAGGAACTGTTCTGCCTGGTGCAGGGCGAGCTGCGCCGCAGCGGCTACGCCGACCTGCTCCCGGCCGGGATCGTCCTCACCGGCGGCACCGCCAAGATGGAAGGTGCCGTCGAGCTGGCCGAAGAGGTATTCCACATGCCGGTACGCCTGGGCCTGCCGCAAGGCGTCAAGGGCCTCGAGGATGTCGTGCGCAACCCGGCCTATGCGACCGGGGTCGGGCTGCTGCTGTACGGCCTGCGCAAGCAGGGGACTCCGAGCTATGTCGGCCCGGGCAGCAGCAGTGAAGAGAGCAAACCGCCGGTATTCGTGCGCTTCAAGCGCTGGGTACAGGGCAACTTCTGACAGACGGCCGCGCGAGACGGCAACTGTTTGGGCAGAAAAGGGAAAGGAGAGGGAAAATGTTTGAAATGGTCGATAACGTTCAATCGAACGCGGTAATCAAGGTCATCGGCGTCGGCGGCGGTGGCGGCAATGCGGTCAACCACATGCTGCGCTGCAACATCGACGACATCGATTTCATCTGTGCCAACACCGACGCCCAGGCGCTGAAGAAGGTCGACGCCAAGACCATCCTGCAGCTGGGCATGAACGTCACCAAGGGCCTGGGCGCCGGCACCAATCCGGACGTCGGCCGCCAGGCTGCGCTGGAAGACCGCGAGCGCATCGCCGAGGTGCTGGAAGGCGCCAACATGGTGTTCATCACCACCGGCATGGGCGGCGGCACCGGCACCGGTGCAGCGCCGATCATCGCCGAAGTGGCGAAGGAGATGGGCATCCTCACCGTGGCCGTGGTCACCCGCCCGTTCCCCTTCGAGGGCCGTCGCCGCATGCAGATCGCCGACGAGGGCATCCGTGCCCTGTCCGAGCATGTCGACTCGCTGATCACCATCCCCAACGAGAAGCTGCTGACCATCCTCGGCAAGGATGCCAGCCTGCTGTCCGCCTTCGCCAAGGCCGACGACGTGCTGGCCGGCGCCGTGCGCGGCATCTCCGACATCATGCAGCGCCCGGGCCTGATGAACGTCGACTTCGCCGACGTGCGCACCGTGATGAGCGAGATGGGCATGGCGATGATGGGCACCGGCCACGCCAGCGGCCCGAACCGCGCCCGCGAGGCGGCCGAGGCGGCGATCCGCAACCCGCTGCTGGAGGACATCAACCTGCAGGGCGCCCGCGGCATCCTGGTCAACATCACCGCCGGCCTCGACCTGTCGCTGGGCGAGTACACCGAGGTGGGCAGCATCATCGAGCAGTTCACCTCCGAGCACGCCACCGTGAAGATCGGTGCGGTGATCGATCCGGAGATGCGCGACGAGCTGCATGTCACCGTGGTCGCCACCGGCCTCGGCGCGCGCATGGAGAAGCCGACCAAGGTGGTCGACAACACGCCGGTCGCCGCTCCTGCGCCCCAGGCCGCCTCGGTCAATTACCGCGATCTCGAGCGCCCGACCGTGATGCGCGAACCGCGCCCGACCGCCGGCGGTGCCGCGCCCGCGCCGAAGATCGCCACCCAGGAGGATCTGGATTACCTGGATATTCCGGCGTTCCTGCGTCGTCAGGCCGATTGACGCGCTATATCAGCGGCATAGCCGTGATTGGTGTTCAGTAAGGGCGGGCTCTGCTATCATGCCTGCCATTGCTGAGAACAGTTCACAACTTGTGCAGATACGGCCAAAGCCATGATCAGACAACGCACTTTGAAGAACATCATCCGCGCCACCGGCGTCGGCCTGCATTCGGGGGAGAAGGTCTACCTCACCCTGAAGCCGGCTCCGGTGGATACCGGGATCGTGTTCTGTCGCACCGATCTCGACCCGATGGTGGAAATTCCGGCCCGGGCCGAGAACGTCGGTGATACCACCCTGTCGACCACGCTGGTCAAGGGTGACGTCAAGGTGGATACGGTTGAGCACCTGCTCTCGGCCATGGCTGGCCTGGGTATCGACAACGCCTACATCGAGCTGTCGGCGCCGGAAGTGCCGATCATGGATGGCAGTGCCGGTCCCTTCGTGTTCCTGATCCAGTCCGCCGGACTGCAGGAACAGGAGGCGGCGAAGAAGTTCATCCGCATCAAGCGGCCGGTGACCGTGGAGGAAGACGGCAAGAGCGCCACCTTCCTGCCGTTCGATGGCTTCAAGGTGAGCTTCGAGATCGACTTCGACCATCCGGTGTTCCGCGGCCGTACGCAGACCGCCTGCGTCGACTTCTCCAGTACCTCGTTCGTCAAGGAAGTCAGCCGTGCGCGCACCTTCGGCTTCATGCGCGACATCGAGTTCCTGCGTTCGCAGAACCTGGCGCTCGGCGGCAGCGTCGACAACGCCATCGTGGTCGACGAGTTTCGCGTGCTCAACGAAGACGGCCTGCGCTACGAGGACGAGTTCGTCAAGCACAAGATCCTGGACGCCATCGGCGACCTGTACCTGCTCGGCACCAGCCTGATCGGCGAGTTCCGCGGGCACAAGTCCGGCCACGCCCTGAACAACCGTCTCCTGCGCACCCTGCTCGCCGAGCGGGATGCCTGGGAAGTGGTGACCTTCGAGGATGCCAGCACCGCGCCGATCTCCTACATGCGCCCGGCAGCTGCCGTCTGAGGCAAGACCCTCCCTTTCTCTTGAGGCCACCCCTGCGGTGGCCTTTTTTTCGTCCGCGCCTTTTGCGGTGGGCTCAGTCGTGCGGGGTCGTGTGGCTGGCCAGGCGCTCGAGGGCGGCGCGCAGGCGTGGATCCTCGATGCCGCTGGCGGCGGCGCGCAGGGTGTCCGCGGCATTGGCGGACAGGGTGGGATTTCGACCGGTGACACGCCTTTCGGCTGGTGCCGGTTGCACCTTGAAATGGATTTTCGCTAAGTTCGCGAACTCCCTGAGGCCCCGCAGCTGACGCAGCAGGCGTTTCTGCTGGTAGCGCAGGTGGGTGGCCCACTGGCCGTCGGTGACGATCAGCAGCAGGCAGTCCTCGCGCCAGGAGGCGACCTTGCAGTGCGCGCGGGCCGCCGGCTGCAGTTGGCTTTCCACCAGTTGCTGCAGGTGGGCGAGGCGCTGCGCCTCGCCGAACAGGTTCTTGAGCGTCTTGGTTCCGCGCAGCAGGGTCGCGGGCGCTCGAGCCGGCAGGGGGCGAAAAGTCATGGCAGGACGCCTGGAAACAACCGAGCGGCCATCGTAGCAGAACGGCCGCGCCGATTCTTCTTGCGGGATGTTCCATGCATATCATTTTCATGAGCCGTCGCCACGGTGCGGCGCGCGCACTCACCCTCACTCCCCGCCGCGGCTTGCTGCTGGCCACTCTCCTGCTCGGCTGTACGCTGGCCACCGGAATGGTACTCGGCGCCTGGATCAGACCCGAGGCCCCTGTCGCGGTTCCCGACGAGTCGGTCGCCGCGACGAGCGGTGTGCAGCCCGAGGAACTGATCGAGGCGCGCGCCGTCGCCCAGCGCCAGCTGGACGCGCTCGGCGTGCACCTCGCCGAGCTGCAGGCCCGCCTGACTCGCCTGGATGCGCTGGGCGAACGTCTGGCCGAGCTGGCCAAGCTCGACGCCGACGAATTCGACTTCTCCCAGCCGGTAGGGCAGGGCGGGCCGGACGAGCCGCTGGACGCCGAGACCTTCTCCGGCAGCGACGTGCTCGGCAGCCTCGACGCCCTGGCCGCCCGCATCGACGGGCGCGAGCAGCAGCTGGAGGTGCTCGAGCAGTTGCTCGCCGAGCGCCGCCTCGACGATGCGCGCCAGGTCGCCGGGCTGCCGGTGGCCAGCGGCTACCAGTCCTCGCCGTTCGGGCTGCGCCGCGACCCCTTCCATGGGCGTGCACGCCAGCACAAGGGCGTGGATTTCGCCGCCAAGCGCGGTACCGAGATAGTCGCGGTGGCCACCGGGGTGGTCACCTGGTCCGGTCGCAAGTCGGGCTACGGCTGGACCGTCGAGGTCAGTCATGCCGACGGCTATACCACCCTGTACGGCCACAATCAGCGCAATCTGGTGCAGGTCGGCGACCTGGTGCAGCGTGGCCAGGCCATCGCCCTGGTCGGCAGCAGCGGGCGTTCCACCGGCCCGCACCTGCACTTCGAGGTCAAGAAGAACGGTCGCCAGGTCAATCCCGAGACCTACATCGCCCGTGCCGCCAGTGATGAATGAGGCGACTTTTCATGCGGGCATTTCCGGGTAGAATGCCTCCTTCGCTGCCGTGCAGACGGCACTGGGCGCTCCGCTGGGGTGCCCTCCATTTCCACAGATGGAAGACCCTCCCCCTATGTTTGCGCCTTTGTTGAGAAAACTCTTTGGAAGCAAGAACGAGCGTGAAGTCAAGCGCATGACCAAGGCTGTCCAGGCGATCAACGTCCTGGAAGAGCAGATGGTCGCGCTGTCCGACGAGCAGCTCAGGGGCAAGACCGAAGAGTTCAAGGCGCGTTTCGCCCAGGGCGAGAGTCTCGACAAGCTGTTGCCGGAAGCCTTCGCGGTGGCCCGCGAGGCCGGCAAGCGGGTGATGGGCATGCGGCATTTCGACGTGCAGCTGATCGGCGGCATGACCCTGCACGAGGGCAAGATCGCCGAGATGCGTACCGGCGAGGGCAAGACCCTGGTGGGCACCCTGGCGGTGTACCTCAACGCCCTGGCCGGCAAGGGCGTGCACGTGGTCACGGTCAACGATTACCTGGCCCGCCGCGACGCCAACTGGATGCGCCCGCTGTACGAGTTCCTCGGCCTGTCGGTGGGAGTGGTCAGCCCGTTCCAGGATCCGACCGACAAGCGCGCGGCCTATGCCGCCGACATCACCTACGGCACCAACAACGAGTTCGGCTTCGACTACCTCCGCGACAACATGGCCTTCAGCCTGGAGGACAAGTTCCAGCGCGAGCTGAACTTCGCCGTGGTCGACGAGGTGGACTCCATCCTCATCGACGAGGCGCGTACTCCGCTGATCATCTCCGGTCCGGCCGAGGACAGCTCGCGCCTGTACCTGCAGATGAACCAGCTGATTCCGCGGCTCAAGCGTCAGCTGAACTCGGAAGACGGCGAGGTGCAGGAGGAGGGCCACTACAGCATCGACGAGAAGGCCCGCCAGGTCGAACTCACCGAGCAGGGCCACCAGGTCATCGAGGACATGCTCAGCCAGGCCGGCCTGCTGGCCGAGGGCGAGAGCCTCTACTCGGCGCACAACCTCAGCCTGCTGACCCACGTCCATGCGGCGCTGCGTGCGCACACGCTGTTCCACCGCAACGTCGAATACATCGTGCAGGACAACCAGATCCTGCTGATCGACGAGCACACCGGGCGCACCATGCCGGGCCGGCGCCTGTCCGAGGGCCTGCACCAGGCCATCGAGGCCAAGGAGGGGGTGCAGATCCAGGCCGAGAGCCAGACCCTGGCCTCGACCACCTTCCAGAACTACTTCCGCCTGTACGGCAAGCTGGCCGGCATGACCGGTACCGCCGACACCGAGGCCTTCGAGTTCCGGCAGATCTACGGCCTCGACGTGGTGGTGATCCCGACCAACAAGCCGATCGCGCGCAAGGACTTCAACGACCTGGTCTACCTGACCCAGGAGGAGAAGTACGCGGCGGTCATCGAGGACATCAAGCAGTGCCAGGCCGAAGGCCGTCCGGTGCTGGTCGGCACCGCCTCGATCGAGAGTTCCGAGTACGTCTCCCAGCTGCTGGTCAAGGCCGGCATCGAGCACAAGGTGCTCAATGCCAAGTACCACGACAAGGAGGCCGAGATCATCGCCCAAGCCGGTCGCCCCGGCGCGGTGACCATCGCCACCAACATGGCCGGCCGCGGTACCGACATCCTGCTCGGCGGCAACTGGGAGGTGGAGATCGCCGCGCTGGAGAACCCCAGCGACGAGCAGGTGGCGAAGATCAAGGCCGAGTGGCAGAAGCGCCACCAGCAGGTCATCGAGGCCGGTGGCCTGCACGTGATCGCCTCCGAGCGCCACGAGTCGCGGCGCATCGACAACCAGCTGCGCGGCCGCGCCGGCCGCCAGGGCGACCCGGGCTCCAGCCGCTTCTACCTGTCGCTGGAAGACAACCTGATGCGCATCTTTGCCTCCGACCGGGTGAAGAACTTCATGAAGGCCCTCGGCATGCAGTCGGGCGAGGCCATCGAGCACCGCATGGTCACCAACGCCATCGAGAAGGCGCAGCGCAAGGTCGAGGGACGCAACTTCGACATCCGCAAGCAGCTGCTCGAGTTCGACGACGTGGCCAACGAGCAGCGCAAGGTGATCTACCACATGCGCAACAGCCTGCTGGCCGCCGAGAACGTCGGCGAGACCATCGCCGAGTTCCGCGCGGAAGTGCTCGCCCGCACCATCGATGCCCATATCCCGCCGCAGTCGCTGCCCGAGCAGTGGGACATCGCCGGGCTGGAGGCCGCCCTGCAGGCCGACTTCGGCCTGCACCTGCCGGTGCAGCAGTGGCTCGACGAGGACGACAAGCTGTACGAGGAAACCCTGCGCGAGCGCATCCTCGCCGAGCTGGTCAAGGCCTACGAGGAGAAGGAAGAGCTGGCCGGCGCCGAGGCGCTGCGCAGCTTCGAGAAGCAGATCCTCCTGCGCGTGCTGGACGACCTGTGGAAGGAGCACCTGTCCACCATGGATCACCTGCGCCACGGTATCCACCTGCGCGGCTACGCACAGAAGAACCCCAAGCAGGAGTACAAGCGCGAGTCCTTCGCCCTGTTCCAGGAGCTGCTGGAAAGCATCAAGCGCGACGCCATCCGTGTGCTCTGCCACGTGCAGGTGCGCCGCGAGGACCCGGCCGAGGAAGAGGAGCGCCTGCGCCGCGAGGCCGAGGCCCTGGCCGCGCGCATGCAGTTCCAGCACGCCGCCGCGCCGGCGCTCGACCAGCCGCTGGAGGCCGCCGACGAGGAAGGCGAGGCGGCCCAGGTGGCGGTGGCCGTGCGTCAGGAGCCCAAGGTCGGCCGCAACGAGCCGTGCCCGTGCGGCTCCGGCAAGAAGTACAAGCACTGCCACGGCCAGATCAACTGATCGGCTGACGCCGTGCCCGCGCCGCGACCGGCCTTGCCGCTCGCGGCGTTTTTGATACTGTGTCCCCTCTTCATTACGCGCCGCGCGCATCTCAAGGAGTCTGTCCCATGGCTGTCGGTCTTGGCCCCCTGCCCACCCTGCACCCGGTTCCCGGTTTCGAACTCGGCATCGCCTCGGCCGGCATCAAGCGCCCCGGCCGCAAGGACGTGGTGGTGATGCGCTGCGCCGAGGGCTCGACCATCGCCGGCGTGACCACCACCAACGCCTTCTGCGCCGCGCCGGTGCTGATCACCCGCGAGCGCCTGGCGGGCGAGGTGCGCTACCTGCTGACCAACACCGGCAACGCCAACGCCGGCACCGGCCCGGACGGCCTGGTGCGCGCCCGCCGCGCCTGCGCCAAGCTGGCCGAACTGGCCGGGGTGAGCGAGAGCGCCGTGCTGCCGTTCTCCACCGGGGTGATCGGCGAGCCGCTGCCGGTGGAGAAGATCGAGGCCGCCCTGGAGGCTGCGCTGGCCGACCTCAGCGTCGACCACTGGGCGCAGGCTGCCGAAGGCATCATGACCACCGACACCCTGCCCAAGGGCGCCAGCCGCCAGTTCCAGCACGACGGCGTCACCGTCACCGTCACCGGCATCAGCAAGGGCGCCGGCATGATCCGCCCGAACATGGCCACCATGCTCGGCTACATCGCCACCGACGCCAGGGTCGCCCGCGACGTGCTGCAGGACCTGGTACGCGATGCGGCCAACAAGTCGTTCAACCGCATCACCATCGACGGCGACACCTCCACCAACGACTGCTGCATGCTGATCGCCACCGGCCAGGCCACCCTGCCGGAAATCACCGAGAAGAGCGGCGAGCTGTACGCCAAGCTCAAGCAGGCGGTGTTCGAGGTGTTCATGGAAGTCGCCCAGGCCATCGTCCGCGACGGCGAGGGCGCCACCAAGTTCGTCACCGTGCAGGTCAACGGCGGCGCCAACCACCAGGAGTGCCTGGACGTGGCCTACGCCGTGGCCCACTCGCCGCTGATCAAGACCGCGCTGTTCGCCTCCGACCCCAACTGGGGGCGCATCCTCGCCGCGGTCGGCTACGCCGGAGTGCCCAACCTCGACGTCAGCCTGATCGACGTGTTCCTCGGCGAGGTGTGCATCGCCAGCAAGGGCGGCCGTGCCGCCACCTACACCGAGGAGCAGGGCGCGGCGGTGATGAAGCAGGAGGAAATCGGCATCCGCATCGAGCTGGGCCGCGGCGACTGCAGCGAGACCATCTGGACCACCGACCTGTCCCACGAGTACGTGCGCATCAACGCCGAGTACCGTTCCTGACCTGCAGGAGCGCGCCGCCGCCCGGCGGCGCGCTGCGCGGAGCCATTCCGAGATGAAACGACTGCACGTGGCCGCGGCGGTGATCCGCGGCACCGACGGCCGGGTGCTGATCGCCCGGCGTCCCGAACACAAGCATCAGGGCGGCCTGTGGGAGTTCCCCGGCGGCAAGGTCGAGGCCGGCGAGGCGGTGGAGGTCGCGCTGGCGCGCGAGCTGCACGAGGAGCTGGGCATCGACGTGATCGCCTCGCGCCCGCTGATCCAGGTGCGTCACGACTATCCCGACCTGGCGGTGCTGCTCGACGTCCACGAGGTCGGCGCCTTCACCGGCGAGCCGCATGGCCGCGAGGGCCAGCCGCTGGCCTGGGTGGCACCGCGCGAGCTGCCCGACTACGAGTTTCCCGAAGCCAACCGGCCGATCGTCGCCGCCGCGCGTCTGCCGGCACACTACCTGATCACGCCCGACGACCTGGAGCCCGCCGAGCTGCTGCGTGGCGTGCGCCGGGCACTGGCCGACGGCATCCGCCTGCTGCAGCTGCGCGCGCCGAACATGTACAGCCCCGAGTACCGCGACCTGGCCACCGACATCCAGGGTCTGTGCGCCGGCAAGGCGCAGCTGATGCTCAAGGGGCCGCTGGAGTGGCTGGGCGACTTCCCCGCCGCCGGCTGGCACCTGACCGCCGCGCAGCTGCGCAAGTACGCGGCCAACGGCCGGCCGTTCCCCCGCGAGCGCTGGCTGGCAGCGTCCTGCCACGATGCCGAGGAGCTGGCGCTGGCGACGCAGATGGGGGTCGACTTCGTCACCCTGTCGCCCGTGCAGGCGACGCAGACCCATCCCGAGGCCGCGCCGCTGGGCTGGGATTCGGCCGCCGAGCTGATCCGCGGCTTCAGCCAGCCGGTGTACCTGCTCGGCGGGGTCGGCCCGGCCGAGCAGGCGCGGGCCTGGCAGGCCGGCGCCCAGGGCGTGGCCGGCATCCGCGCGTTCTGGCCGGATTGAGTGGCGGAGCCGGCAGCCATGTCGGGCGGTTGCGGTAGGGCAACTCGCGCAGCGATTGCCCACCGTGCGGCACGCTGACGAGGTGCGTCGGTAGAAAGCCGCTGTGCGGTTTTCCTGCCCTACGGCTGCTGCATTGGCCGGCGCAGCGGCTCCAGCAGGGCGCGCAGGCCGTTGTGGTCGATCTCGTGCATCAGCGCCAGCAGGCGGCCCAGTTCGCCGCGCGGGAAGCCCTCGCGGGCGAACCAGGCCAGATAGTGGCCGGGCAGCTCGCTGATCAGCCGTCCCTGGTACTTGCCGAACGGCATCGGCCGACTGACCAGCAGCAACAGGTCCTCGGGCTTCACGCGTCGCGCTCCGCCGCCTGCCAGAGCACCTCGTCGACCTGCTGGCGGCGGGCGATCAGCCGCGCGCCGACGAACAGCAGGTCGGACAGGCGGTTGAGATAGGCCAGGCACTCGCCGCGCAGCGGCTCCACCGCGTTGAGGTGCTGGCAGCGACGCTCGGCGCTGCGCGCGAAACTGCGGCAGACATGGGCCTGGGCCACCAGGCGCGAGCCGCCGGGCAGGATGAAGTTCTCCAGCGGCCCGACCTCGGTGTTCCAGGCGTCGATGGCCTGCTCCAGGCGCGCCACTTCCGCGACATTCAGCGCCTGGTACTCGGGCATCGCCAGCTCGCCGCCAAGATCGAACAGGCGGTGCTGGCAGGGCGCCAGAATTTCGATGACTTCCGCCAGCCCGGGCCGCAAGGCTGCCTGCTCGGCCAGTTCGGCGAGCAGCAGGCCGAGCTGGCTGTTGAGGGTATCGACCTCGCCCATGGCCTCGATGCGCGGATGGTCCTTGGTCACCCGGCGGCCGTCGGCCAGGCCGGTCTCGCCGGCATCGCCGGTGCGGGTGTAGATCTTCGACAGACGGTAGCCCATGGTGCTGGTCCTGTTGGCTGCAAGCGCGAGCCGGCAGGGTAGCTGGCCGTCAGTCCTGCGGCAATCCGCGCGCGGCCAGATGGGCGCGCAGGCGGCGGGCGAGATCTTCCAGTCGCGGCAGCTCGAGCCCGCGGCGCTGCGCCTCGCGACAGGCGTGGCCGAGCAGGTAGGCGATCTCGGTGCGCCGCCCGGCAGCGACGTCCTGGTACATCGATGAGTAGTTGGCGGCGGTGGCGGCGATCACCCGCTCCACCTCGGTCTGCAGGCCATCGGTCGCGGCGGCCTGGCCGCATGCGGTCAGCAGCTCGACCAGTTCGCGGCACAGTGCGGCCACTTCCACGGCATGCGCCTGCAGACCGCCGTTGCGGCAGTCGTGCAGCACGGTCAGCGGATTGATCGCGCAGTTCAGCGCCAGCTTGCGCCACAGGCGGGCGAGGATGTCGTCGCTCCAGCTGGCCGGGATGCCGGCCTGGGCCAGTTCTCCCAGCCAGCCGGGGGGGGGCGTGGGCGGCGCCGTGCCGAGCCAGGTATGCCCGCTGCCGGCGAACACCACATGGAAGTCGCGGCGGCGGAAGGCGCCTTCGGTGCTGGAGGCGAAGATGCAGCGTGCCTGCGGCAGCAGCGCCGCGACAGCGTCCTGGCTGCCCAGGCCGTTCTGCAGCAGGATCACTTCGGCGCCGGGAGCCAGGCGCGGGCGCAGGGCGCGCGCAGCCGCGGCTGCGTCATAGGCCTTGCTGGCCAGCAGCAGGCGGCGGATCGGCGCGGGTTCGTCGAGGGGTTGCGCCGGCAGGGCGAGCTGCCGGCAGTGGCCGTCGCGCTCGAAGGTCAGGCCGCCGGCTGCCCGGTACTCGGCGAGCCGCTGGCGATCGCGCAGCAGCAGCTCGACCGGCAGGCCGGCTGCGGCGAGGCGGGCCGCCCACAGGCCGCCGAGGCTGCCGCTGCCGAGCACATGCCAGGTGCTGGTCACGGGCTGGCGGCGGCCGAGCGCTGCAGGCGGCTGCAGGCGATGCGCCCGCTGCCGCGGGCCTCCTCCAGCTGCGCCGCGGCCTGGCGCATCAGTTGTTCGACGCCTACCGGGCAGTCGCGGCTTTCGACGCCGATCATGGCGATGGTGGCCTGCGGAGTGATGAAGCCCTCGCTGGTCTTCAGCGCCTTGCGGTTGAGTCCCTCGTGCAGCCGGCGGAAGCTGCCGTGGCCGCATTCGCGCAGGTCGTCGACCATGGCGACCACGGCGAAGTGGCGGTCGTCGAGGCGTGCCACCGCGTCGAGCGGGCGCAGCATCTGCTGCAGACGGCGGGCGACGTGATAGAGCAGCTCGCGCTGCAGGCCCTCGCCGTGGCCGTTGCCGGGATTCTCCAGGCCGATCAGCAGGTAGCACAGCGCACCACCGCGCGACTCGAGCTGGCGCAGGGCGCTGCCGAGGTGCTGCTGCAGGAAGCGCTGGTTGCCGAGGCCGGTCAGCGGGTCGATCACGTTGCGCTGTTCCAGATGGCTGAGGTTGTGCGCCAGCTGGCGCTTTTCCTGCAGCAGGCGCTGCAGGGTGGCGCACAGGCGTTCGGCGGCCAGAACCCGCGGCAGCAGCTGCTCGCTGACCGTGGACTTGCTGACGAAGTCGTCGACGCCGCGGCCGAAGGCGGCGCCGAGGATGTTCTTGGCGTCGCTGCCGGTGAGCAGGATGACGTAGGTGTAGTGCTCGCCGGACTCGTCGAGCTGGCGGACCTGTGCGGTCATCTGCAGGCCGTCCATCTCCGGCATCATCCAGTCCACCAGCAGCACGTTGGCCGGCCGTTGCTGGAGCGCTTCGAGGGCCTCGCGGGCGCTGCCGGCGATGCGGATGTCGCGATAGCCTGCCTGCTGCAGTACGCGGCAGATCAGGGCGCTGGAAAACCGGGCATCGTCCACCACCATGATGCTGAGATTGGGATTGGGCATGGCCTGGGGCTCGGCTGATCGTCGGGGCGGTGCTTGCGAGCGGCACCGAACGGGAGCTCAGTTATAATGACCCTCCATTTTTTACGTCAAGCCAGGCGCGACGCATCCGTGAACCCGGTCGCGCCGTTCATCGGAGAGTAACCATGCCCTCGTTCGACATCGTGTCCGAGCTGGACAAGCACGAAGTCACCAACGCCGTCGACAATGCCATCAAGGAGCTGGATCGCCGCTACGACCTGCGCGGCAAGGGCAGTTTCGAGTTCAAGGAAAAGACGGTCACCCTGACCGCCGAGGCCGAGTTCATGCTCGAGCAGATGATCGAGATCCTCAAGCTGGCGCTGGTCAAGCGCAAGATCGACATCCAGTGCCTGGAGTACAAGGATCCCTATGCGTCCGGCAAGGTGGTCAAGCAGGAAGTGACCATGCGCGAAGGCATCGACAAGGAGCTGGCCAAGAAGATAGTCGCGCTGATCAAGGATGCCAAGCTCAAGGTCCAGGCCGCCATCCAGGGCGAGCAGGTGCGCGTCACCGGCAAGAAGCGCGACGACCTGCAGGAGGCCATCGCCCTGCTGCGCACCCAGGAGCTGGGCATGCCGCTGCAGTTCAACAACTTCCGCGACTGATCGGCCGCGCTTCCGGTGGTCCGTTGTCCGAGGGCCAGCCGCAGGGCTGGCCCTCGGCGTTTCTGCCGGTCAGGAGCCCTGCGGCGGCTCGCCGGCGGAGGCGGTGGCCGGCTGGCGGCGCTCGCGGCCCCACTGCAGGCCGATCAGCAGCAGGGTGGGGATGCCGATCAGCGCGGTGACCAGGAAGAAGTCGGCGTAGCCGAGCTTCTCGACCAGCACCCCGGAGTAGCCGCCCATCAGGCGCGGCAGCAGCAGCATGATCGAGCTGAGCAGCGCGTACTGGGTGGCGGAGAACTGCAGGTTGGTCAGGCTCGACAGGTAGGCGACGAAGGCCGCGGTGGCCAGGCCGCCGCTGAAGTTGTCCACCGAGATGGTCAGCATCAGCATCTCGAGGTTGGGGCCCATGCCGGAGAGCAGGGCGAACAGCAGGTTGGTCGTCGCCGAGGCCAGGCCGCCGACGAACAGGATCGGCAGGATGCCGAAGCGGGCGATCAGCACGCCGCCGACACCGGCACCGAGCAGGGTCATCACCAGGCCGAACAGCTTGCTGACGCTGGCGATCTGGTCTTTGCTGAAGCCGAGGTCGACGTAGAACACGTTGGCCATCACGCCCATGACGGTGTCCGACATGCGGTAGGTGGCGATCAGGCCGAGGAGGACCAGCGCCTGCCAGCGGTAGCGGTGGATGAAGTCGCTGATCGGGGTGAGCACCGGCGCCAGGCCGCGGCGGCCGAACGGCGACAGGCACAGCAGGGTGAGCACGGTGTACAGGGTGAAGCGCAGGAAGGCGCGGTCGTCGAGCAGCAGGTCGAGCAGGGTCACCTGGCTGCTGAACACTCCGTCCACGCCGCTGTGGTAGAGCTGGGTGAACATCGCCGGCACCGAGATCAGCAGCACGATCAGCACCAGCACCGAGATCAGCTGGTGGCTCAGGCCGTAGCGGCTGGCCGCCTGCTGCAGCGGTGCCGGCAGCGGCGGCTCGCGCATCCACAGGGTGGTGAGCAGGCCGGGCAGCATCAGCAGGGCGAACAGCAGGTAGGTGCTGGCCCAGGCCGGGTACAGGTAGTTGCCGCCGGTCGAGCCGAAGCCCTCGGCGACGAACAGCGCGCCGGCGGTGGCCAGCAGCATGGCCACCCGGTAGCCGGTGGTGTAGCAGGCCGCCAGCGCGGCCTGCTGGGTATCCTCGGCGATCTCCAGGCGGTAGGCGTCGAGGGCGATGTCCAGGGTGGCGGAAGCGAAGGCCACCAGCACGGCGACGGCGATCAGCCAGGCCAGGTGGGTCTGTGGGTCGAACAGCGCCATGCCGGCCAGGCCGACGGCCACCATCAGCTGCGACAGCGCCAGCCAGGAGCGGCGCCGGCCGAGGCGGCCGAGCAGCGGCAGGCGCCACTGGTCGAGCAGCGGCGACCACACCCACTTGAAGGCGTAGGCCAGGCCGATCAGGCTGGCGTAGCCGATGGTCTCGCGCGCCACGCCGGCCTCGCGCAGCCATACCGACAGGGTGGAGAACACCAGCACCATCGGCAGGCCGGCAGCGAAGCCGAGCAGCAGGAGCGCGAGGGCGGAGGGGCTGGCATAGGTGGCGAAGGCTTCGCGCCAGGTTCGACGGGGCATGGAGCGCTGCATGGAGATCCGGGGCAAAACCTGCACTCTAACCGCTCTGGCCAGCGGGATGCCAGCCGTGGCGACGGATGTCGAGGCGTCCGCCGAGCAGCACCACGCCTTCGGCGGCGAGACGGCGGCGCTGCTCGTCGCCGGCGGGCGAGCCGGCCGGCAGGCTCAGGCGTCCGCCGGCAGCCACCACCCGGTGCCAGGGCAGGGCGCTGTCCTGCGGCAGCTGGGCGAGGCAGCGGCCCACCCAGCGGGCCGCGCGGCCCAGGCCGGCCAGGGCGGCGAGCTGGCCGTAGCTGACCACCCGTCCGGGCGGCACCTGGGCCAGCACGGCGTACAGCGCGGCGCGACGCGGGTCGGCAGGGACAGGCATGGGCGGTCCTCGGTGGGGGCGAAGGCATGGAGCATACTCCCGGTCCGGTCCGCCTGCAGCGTCCGCTACCGTACGACGGTCGTGGCTTGCCCGCCAGGCACGGCTCCGGATAATGGCGCGCTTTCCGCTCGTCGACCCTCGTTCCCATGCGCCTGCCGACCCTGCTGCTGTCCGTCATCCTGTCCCTGCTGGTCACTCCGGCCCTGGCCGATACCGTCTGGCTGAAGAACGGCGACCGCCTGAGCGGGCGGATTCAGCTGTTCGATGGCGGCAAGCTGCTGCTCAAGACCGACTACGCCGGCAGCGTGACTCTGGACTGGCGGCAGGTGGCCAGCCTGGAAAGCGACCAGGCCCTGCTGGTCAAGCTGGACGACAGCGAGGGCGAGCACGCCCGCGGCCTGCGTCGCGCCGCCGACGGCCGGGTCGAGCTGGTCAACGGTGCGGCGCGCAGCGTCGAACTCGCTGCGGTGCAGCAGATCCTGCCGCCGCGGCCGCTGGTGGAAGACTGGGTGTGGAGCGGCAGCGCGGACTTCGCCGTCGAGTACGAGCGGGCCGAGAAGGATGTCGAGGAGTTCGACGTCGATCTGCGCACCAAGGCCCGTCACGGCGACTGGCGGCACAATCTCAGCGCCAGCTACGACCGCGAGTCGAAGGACGAGGTGGAGACCGAGGACAGCATCGGCGGCGAGTACGCCCTCGACCGCTTCCTCGACGAGCACTGGTTCTGGCAGGGCAAGTTCGAGTACGAGCGCGACCGCATCGAGGAGGTGGCGATCCAGCGCACCCTGGGCAGCGGTCCCGGCTACCAGTTCTGGGACAACGAGCTGGGCGCCTTCTCGCTGGTGTCGCTGCTCAATCGCCACGACCTGGCCTTCGCCGCCGGCGGCAAGGAACACCTCTACGCGCTGGGCTTCAAGTGGGACTACAACCGCTTCCTGCTGGGCAAGCGCTTCGAGCTGTTCAGCCATGGCGAGCTGGGCGCGCCCTTCGTCGACGCCATCGACTACAAGCTGGAGAGCGACCTGGGGCTGCGCTACAAGCTCAACAGCTGGGCCTCGCTGCACCTCAAGGGCGAGTGGGACCAGCTGCGCGGCGAGCAGGGCGACGTCGACGAGGCGACCTACAGCCTCGGTTTCGGCGTCGGCTGGTAGGGCGGACGCCGGAGCGTCCGCCCGCCGCTGTCGGCCTTACAGGCGGATGCCGCCGTCCAGCTCGAGCACGCGACCGGTGAAGTAGTCGCTCTCGAAGATGAAGGCGGCAGCCTGGGCGATCTCCTCGGGCTGGCCCAGACGCCGGAGCGGGATCGCCGAGGTCATGCGCTCCAGGGCCTCGGGCTTCATGCTGGCGACCATCTCGGTGCCGATGAAGCCGGGGGCGATGGCGCCGACGCGGATGCCGTGGCGCGCCAGCTCCTTGGCCCACACCACGGTCAGCGAGGCCACCCCGGCCTTGGCCGCGGAATAGTTGCTCTGCCCCATGTTGCCGGCGCGCGACACCGAGGAGATGTTGACGATGGCGCCTGCGCACTTGAGTTCGATCATCTTCGCCGCCACCTCGCGGGTGCACAGGAAGGGGCCGGTCAGGTTGACGTCGAGCACTGCCTGCCACTGCGCCAGCGGCAGCTTCTCGATGACGCCGTCCCTGACCTTGAGCAGCATGCCGTCGCGCAGGATGCCGGCGTTGTTGATCAGGCCGTGGATGGCGCCGAAGTCGGCGGCCACCTGCTGCACCATGCCCTCGACCTGCGCCTCGTCGGCGACGTTGCACACATAGGCGCGCGCCTCGACACCGTTGGCCTGGCAGGCGCTCACTGCCTGGTCCAGTTTTTCCGGGTTGAGGTCGACCAATGCCAGTTTTGCACCGCGGCAGGAAAGGTATTCGGCCATGGCCCGGCCGAGGCCCTGGCCGCCGCCGGTGATGATGATGACCTTGTCTTTGAGTTGCATGAGGGAATCCCCCTGCTTGTATTGTTTGTTGGCCTCGCCGGTGGCTGCGGAGGTTCCGGAGCCCCTGTCCGTTGCGACGGATTCTCTGCGAGGATTCATTCCCTGAGCGTCTTTTGCAGTGCAGCATCGGCGGGCTTGATAGTCAAGAATTTTCTCGGTGGCGGTGCGCGTCCGGATGCGTTTCGGTCGACGGGTGGCGGGCGGCGGGCTTGAATTCGCCTGACGCGGGCGCCATCTCGTGTCACATTGGGCTGTCCCGCCCGTTCCGGAAAACCGATTCGATGCGCCTACTGCTGTCCGCCTTCATCCTCTTCCCACTGCTCGAGCTGGCCGTGCTGATCGCGGTCGGCAGCCACATCGGCGTGCTGGCCACCCTGCTGCTGGTGGTCGCCAGCGCCCTGGCCGGTGGCTTCCTGCTGCGCATCGCCGGACCGGCCACCGCCTGGCGCGCCCGAGCCCGCCTGCTCGCCGGCGAGGCGCCGGAGCAGGAGATGCTCGACGGCCTGCTGCTGGCCCTCGGCGGCTTCCTGCTGCTGCTGCCCGGCTTGATCAGCGACGTTCTCGGCATCCTCTGCCTGCTGCCGTTCACCCGCCACGCGCTGCGCCAGCGTCTGCTGCGCAGCGCCGCCCGCCGTCGCCCGCAGGCCGGCCAGGCGGAGCACGAGCCAGCCCAGTCGCGCCCGCAGGTCATCGAGGGCGAGTGGCAGCGCCACGACGACTGAAATTTTTTTTGTCCTGCCCCTTGAAATGCCCTGGCCGGCCCTCATCTAGCGGTCAGCGCAGGATTGCCGAGCAATCACCGCCCAGACTTTCGCGACGTGCCCCGCGCGTCGCTCCCGGCAACGCCGGAATCTACCAACCCGCCGGTGAACTTCACCGGCAGCTGGAAACAACCTGTTAGGAGAGATCGACAATGAAGCTTCGTCCTCTGCATGACCGCGTCGTGATTCGTCGCAGCGAAGAAGAAACCAAGACCGCAGGCGGCATCGTCCTGCCGGGTTCCGCTGCCGAGAAACCGAATCGCGGTGAAGTCGTCGCTGTCGGCGCCGGTCGCGTTCTGGACAACGGCGAAGTGCGCCCGCTGGCCGTCAAGGTCGGCGACAAGGTGGTGTTCGGCCCGTACTCGGGCAGCAACACCGTCAAAGTCGACGGCGAAGACCTGCTGGTGATGGGCGAGAACGAAATCCTCGCCGTCCTGGAAGACTGATTTCCCGCCGCTTTTCGCGCATTTCCTGAATTCCATCCGAGGTTTAGAAGAACATGGCTGCTAAAGAAGTCAAATTCGGCGATTCCGCTCGCAAGAAGATGCTGGTCGGCGTGAACATCCTGGCCGACGCCGTCAAGGCCACCCTCGGCCCGAAAGGCCGCAACGTGGTGCTGGACAAGAGCTTCGGCGCTCCGCTGATCACCAAGGACGGCGTGTCCGTGGCCAAGGAAATCGAGCTGAAGGACAAGTTCGAGAACATGGGCGCCCAACTGGTCAAGGACGTGGCCTCCAAGGCCAACGACCAGGCCGGTGACGGCACCACCACCGCCACCGTGCTGGCCCAGGCCATCGTCAACGAGGGCCTGAAGGCCGTCGCCGCCGGCATGAACCCGATGGACCTGAAGCGCGGCATCGACAAGGCGACCATCGCCATCGTCGCCCAGCTGAAGGACCTGGCCAAGCCGTGCACCGACACCAAGGCCATCGCCCAGGTCGGCACCATCTCCGCCAACTCCGACGAGTCCATCGGCAACATCATCGCCGAAGCCATGGACAAGGTCGGCAAGGAAGGCGTGATCACCGTCGAGGAAGGCTCGGGCCTGGAGAACGAGCTGTCGGTCGTCGAAGGCATGCAGTTCGACCGCGGCTACCTGTCGCCGTACTTCGTCAACAAGCCGGACACCATGTCCGCCGAGCTGGAAAACCCGCTGCTGCTGCTGGTCGACAAGAAGATCTCCAACATCCGCGAAATGCTGCCGGTGCTGGAAGCCGTCGCCAAGGCCGGCCGTCCGCTGCTGATCGTCGCCGAGGACGTCGAGGGCGAAGCCCTGGCCACCCTGGTGGTCAACAACATGCGCGGCATCGTCAAGGTCGCCGCCGTCAAGGCTCCGGGCTTCGGCGATCGCCGCAAGGCCATGCTGCAGGACATCGCCATCCTGACCGGCGGCACCGTGATCTCCGAGGAAGTCGGCCTGTCGCTGGAAGGCGCCGGTCTGGAGCACCTGGGCAACGCCAAGCGCGTGGTCCTGAACAAGGAAAACACCACCATCATCGACGGTGCCGGCGCCCAGGCCGACATCGAAGCCCGCGTGGCGCAGATCCGCAAGCAGGTCGAGGAAACCACCTCCGACTACGACCGCGAGAAGCTGCAAGAGCGCCTGGCCAAGCTGGCCGGCGGTGTTGCCGTGATCAAGGTCGGCGCTGCCACCGAAGTCGAGATGAAGGAGAAGAAGGCCCGCGTCGAAGACGCCCTGCACGCCACCCGCGCTGCCGTGGAAGAAGGCGTGGTGCCTGGCGGCGGCGTCGCCCTGGTGCGTTCCCTGCAGGCCATCGAAGGCCTGAAGGGCGACAACGAAGACCAGAACGTCGGCATCGCCCTGCTGCGTCGTGCCGTCGAGGCGCCGCTGCGCCAGATCGTCGCCAACGCCGGCGACGAGCCGAGCGTGGTGGTCGACAAGGTCAAGCAGGGTAGCGGCAACTTCGGCTACAACGCCGCCACCGGCGTGTACGGCGACATGATCGAGATGGGTATCCTCGATCCGGCCAAGGTCACCCGTACTGCCCTGCAGTCGGCTGCCTCCATCGCCGGCCTGATGGTCACCACCGAAGCCATGGTCGCCGACATTCCGGAAGACAAGGCCGCTCCGGCCATGCCGGACATGGGCGGCATGGGTGGCATGGGCGGCATGATGTAAGCCGACCGGCCTTCCGCCTGTAACGAAAACCCCGCGCCTCTGGCGCGGGGTTTTTTATTGCCCGTCAGTCAGCGGCGAGGCGCCGCCTCGAGCGCGATCGCCGGCTGCAGCGCCGCTGCGGGACGGTAGAGCAGCAGGCGATAGCAGCCCAGGCAGATCATCCAGTCGAACAGCGCGGTCCACAGGTTGTGCGACAGGAAGTGTGCGCCCTGCATGACCCGGCCGACGGAGAACAGCGAACCCAGGCCCAAGGCGAACAGCAGGGCGGCGCGGGCCAGGCGTGGCCGGCGGTCGCGCAGGACGAAGTACAGGGCGAACAGGGTGAAGCCGCTGCTGGCGTGGCCGCCCGGCCAGCAGCGGCCGGGGCTGTCGACCACCGGGGCGCGCTCGGCGAGCAGCGGCGTGTAGGTTTCCGCGCCGCCGTAGCGGGTCAGATCCCAGGGGCAATGCACGCCGGTGAGGGTCTTCACCGGGCTGACGATGGCGGTGGACAGCGCCATGGCCAGCACCACATAGCCGAGCGGCCGCCGCCAGGCGGCCCACGGCCGGTGCAGCCAGCTGGCCAGCAGGCCGGCGATGGCCAGCACGCCGATGAGGATCACCCCCTGCTTGGCGCGGTCGTGGAGGACGTTCTCCAGCCAGTAGCTGTGCTTGCCGGCGAAGCCGACGCCCGGCTGGTAGAACAGGTCGGAGATGGCGAAGTCGAGCCGGGTCGGCTCGACCAGCAGGAGCAGGGCGATCAGCGTCGCGGGCAGGACGAGGGCCAGCCCGATGCGCAGCGGGCGCGAGGCGCCCGGAGTCGAGTGGTTCATCGGCGCGCGCTCTCGGTGTGCTGTCCCAGGCCGAACTCCGCCGGCGGCAACTGGCCGTTCCAGGTCAGCAGGCCATGGCGGAAAGCGTAGCTGGCGGCCTGGTAGTAGGCGATGTCGCGCTCGATCAGCGGATCGTCGAGCGCGGCTGCGCTTTCACGGCTGGCGCCGAGCGCATCGTCGTGGCGGCGCATCTGCTTCGGCGGGCTGAGGATCGCCAGGTCGGTACCGTCGAACAGGCCGAGGTGCTGGTAGTTGCCGACCAGCACGCGCGGCGGGTTGCTGGCCGGCACGCGCAGGTCGCGGCCGAAGAAGGTCGACTGGTAGTCCAGGCCGAGCAGGCCGAGCAGGGTCGGCGCCAGATCGACCTGGCTGGCCAACTGGCCGTCCTCGCGCGGCTGGATCCACTTGGGCGCGTGGATGAACAGCGGGATGTGGTAGTTGGCCACCGGCAGGTCTTCCTTGCCGGCGCTGCCGGCGCAGTGGTCGGCGACGAAGACGAACAGCGTGTCGTCGAACCAGGGTTTCTGCCGCGCCTTGGCGAGGAAGTCGCCGATGGCCCAGTCGGTGTATTTCACCGCCCCCTCGCGGCCGTCGCCGGAAGTGATGTCGATGCGCCCGTCCGGATAGGTATAGGGGCGGTGGTTGGAGGTGGTCATCAGCTGCAGCAGGAACGGCTTGCCGGCGGCATGGTCGGCGTCGGCGATCTTCATCGCCTGGGCGTAGAGATCCTCGTCGGCCATGCCCCAGGCGTTGGCGAAGTGGATCTCGCTGTCGGGCACGCTGCTCTGGTCGACGATGCGGTAGCCGTTGCCGCCGAAAAAGGCGTTCATGTTGTCGAAGTAGCCGCGTCCGCCGTAGACGAACACGCTGTCGTAGCCGTGGGCCTTGAGCTGCTGGCCGAGGCTGGCGTAGCCGCTCTCGCGACCGATGCGCTTGACGATGGAGCGCCCCGGGGTCGGCGGCACCGACAGGGTGATGGCTTCCAGGCCGCGGTCGGTGCGGGTGCCGGTGGCGTAGAAGTTGCTGAAGGTCAGGCTGTCCTTGCGCAGGGCGTCGAGATTGGGGGTCAGGCCGCGGCTGTCGCCGAAGCTGCCGAGGTACCTGGCCGACAGGCTCTCGATGGTGACCAGCACTACGTTGAGCCGGGCCGGCGGGCCGGGGTTGTCGATCTGCCGGCGGATATTCAGCGGTTCGCCGGCGTGGAAGCGGGCGTTGGGCGCCTGCAGCTCCTCGCGCAGGATGCTGGCTACCTTGTCCATGCCCAGGGTCGGGTAGAACTGCGGGTAGTCCAGCTCGTTGTTGCGGAAGGCGGCGAAGAACTGGTACGGGCCGTTGCTCGCCAGTTCGCGCTGGTAGGCATTGCCGCCCAGGCCGCGCGGGGACTGCTGGTCGAGCAGCGCGAAACCCAGGCCGCTGCAGGCGACGAGCAGGACGAAGGCGGCCAGGCGGCGGGGCAATGGCGGCATTTCGGCGTCCAGCGCGCGGCGCAGGAACGGTCGCAGGGCGATGGTCAGGCCGATGGCGAGGACGGCGATGGCGCCGAGCAGGCGGAACACCGGATAGGACTCGAGGATGTTGTGCAGCACTTCCTCCGAGTACACCAGGTAGTCGACGGCGATGAAGTTGAAGCGCACACCGAACTCGTCCCAGAACAGCCATTCGGCCAGCGCGCCGAACAGCATGGCGAACAGGCTGACGGCGAACAGCGCCTGCAGCCACAGGCGGTGGCCGGGGCGGCGCCACAGGAATGGCGGGCACAGCAGCAGGTAGAGGGCCAGCGGCACGGCGGCGAAGGCGAGGAAGCCGAGGTCGTAGAGCAGGCCAGTGCCGAACAGCGCGGCGACCTGCAGCGGCGCCAGGGCGGCCTCGCTCCAGTGGCCGAGCAGCAGCGCGGCACGGGTCAGGGTGAACAGGGCCAGCCAGCAGGCCAGCAGCAGGAACAGGTAGCGCAGGGGCGCGGAGCGTAGGAGTTGTGGCATGACGGGGTCCGAAGCGGTTGAGCGCGCGCAGACTGCGCGCGCGGACGTCATGCCGACGTGAGCGGCGCATGAAAAATGTGTCAAAGCGAGCGGCGTGCGGTAACTTTCCGGCTCTTAAGATTTTCCTAACCCGCCCGTGCGATCCTGGCGGTAGAGGTGACTGCATGCGTATCCTGCTGGTCGAAGACAATCGCGACATCCTGGCCAACCTGGCCGACTATCTGGAACTCAAGGGCTACAGCGTCGACTGTGCGCAGGACGGCCTGTCGGGGCTGAACCTGGCCACCAGCGGGCACTACGACCTGCTGGTGCTCGACGTGATGCTGCCCGGCCTGGATGGCTACAGCCTGTGCCGGCGCCTGCGCGAGGAGGGCCGCAGCAGCGTGCCGGTGATCATGCTCACCGCCCGCGACCAGCTCGACGACCGTCTGCAGGGCTTCAAGGCCGGCGCCGACGACTACCTGGTCAAGCCGTTCGCCATGAGCGAGCTGGCCGCGCGCATCGAGGCGGTGCTGCGCCGCAGCCAGGGCGCGGCGCGCCGGCTGCTGCAGGTGGCCGATCTCAGCTACGACCTCGACACCCTCGAGGTGGCCCGCGCCGGCCGTCGCCTCAAGCTCAATCCGCTGGGCCTCAAGCTGCTCGCCCTGCTGATGCAGAGGAGCCCCCACGTGCTGCGCCGCGAGGCGCTGGAGGAAGCGCTGTGGGGCGACGACTGCCCGGACAGCGACAGCCTGCGCAGCCACATCCACCAGCTGCGCCAGGTGATCGACAAGCCTTTCCCGGCCCCGCTGCTGCACACCGTGCACGGTGTCGGCTACCGCCTGGCCGAGAGTGTCGATGCGCTTTAAGCCCAGCCTGGCGCAGCGCATCGTCATCGCCTTCGCGCTGATGAGCCTGCTGGTGGCCGGCACCTTCGCCGTGGGCACCGTGGCCACCATCCACGTGGTCGAGGAGCGCCTGCTGTCTGCCCAGCTGGGGCGCGACCTCGACCGTCTGCTGAAGATGGAGACCATGGACGAGTGGCGCGCGCAGCCGCGCCCGGACCAGCAGTTCCACTTCACCGGCGGCGTCGAGGAGTTCGCCCTGCCGGTAGATGTCGCCGCGCTGGGCGAGGGGTTCCACGAGGTCTTCCGCGGCGAGCAGGCCTGGCACGCCATGGTGCGTCAGGTGGACGGCCGCCGCTATGTGCTGCTGCAGGACCAGAGCGACTTCGAGCGGCGCGAGCAACTGATCTACGTGGTGGTGGTGGTGGGCTTCCTGTCCAGCGTGCTGCTGGCCATGGGACTCGGCTGGTTGCTGGCGCGGCGGGTGATGGCGCCGGTGAGCCGCCTGGCGCGCCAGGTGCGTCATCGCGACCAGTTGCTGGCGCTGGCGCCGCCGCTGGCGCCCGACTACGCGCCCGACGAGGTCGGCCAGTTGGCGGCGGCCTTCGATGGCACCCTCAGCCAGCTGCGTCAGGCGCTCAGCCGCGAGCAGCTGTTCACCAGCGACGTCAGCCACGAACTGCGCACTCCGCTGATGGTGCTGGCCGGCGCCTGCGAGCTGCTGCTGGAGAGTCCGGCGCTGGACGAGCGGGGGCGTCGTCAGGTGCAGCGCATCGCCCGGGCCACGGCCGAGATGCGCGAGCTGGTGCAGACCTTCCTGCAACTGGCCCGCGCGCAGTCCGCCCAGGGCGGCGGCGCACCGCGGGCGAGCCTGCGCGAGGTGGCCGACGAACTGGTGGCGCAGTGGCGCGAGCCGATCGAGGCCAAGGGCCTGCAGCTCGACTATCGGCCGGGCCCGGAGGCGCCGGCCGGCCACCCCTACAACGCGCCGCTGCTGCGCGCGGTACTGGGCAACCTGCTGCGCAACGCCTGGCACTACACCGACAGCGGGCGGATCTGCCTGAGCCTGTCGGCCCGTGGCTTCAGCGTCGATGACAGCGGCGCCGGAATACCCGAGGAGATGCGCGCGTCGGTGTTCGAGCCTTTCGTGCGCGGCGACCGCGAGCGTGGCGATGGTCTCGGCCTCGGCCTGTCGCTGGTGCAGCGGATCTGCGCCCAGGAGGGCTGGCGGATCGCCCTGCTGCCGGTCGAGCCCCATGGCTGTCGCTTCGAGGTGGACCTGGATCATGGCGCTTGACGTTTTCTTCACATACTGTTCACCCGCCCTTGATGGCTCGGACCTTAGGGTCACGCGCCATCTTTCCTGTGGATCTCCGCGTATGGAACGACCTCGTCCGGCCGAGCCCGAGCAACTGGCGCACTCGCGCGATCACTCCTGCGCGGCAGGGCAGGGGGGCGCCCTGCGCCGGCGACTGCTGCTCTGGCGCGAGGCGCAGCTGCTGCGCCGGGCGCTGAAACTGGCCGGCGAGCCGAACCTGCTCCTCGACCTGTCGCCCGAGGCTGGCCGCTGCTGGCCGCTGCTGGCCGAGCATGACAACCGGGTCATCCTCGCCGCCGGACCTTCGCAGCAGCGCCTCGATGCCGTGCTGGCCGCCCAGCCTGCCGGGCTGGCGGAGCGAGTCAGGGTCTTCCAGGGGACCGCGGCGGCTCTGCTGCTGCCGGACAACGCGGTCGACTGCATTCTCGTCATCGGCCTGCTGCCGTGCGGCGCCGAGGCGCTGCAACTCCGCCAGCAGTTGCGCGAGCTGCGTCGCGTCACCCGCGACACCCTGATCCTGTCGCTGCCGGCCGGGCGTTTCCCCGCCGGCAAGGCCATCGAGGGCGAGTTGGTGCAGGCCGGCTTTGATATTCTTGGGCGTTATGGCCTTTTGCCAGGTTATTCCACTTCGTGGATATACGTGGTGCGCAAGGAAGACTAATTAGAACATGAGCGGAGTGCTCGCGCGGCCAGTGCCCCCGGCTCTCCTGCTTGCCGATCGACGACCCGAGGGTCGCAGTTTCCGTTACGGTGTGAGACATCCATGAAAGTCACGGTTTTCGGTACGGGGTATGTGGGACTGACCCAGGCGGTATGCCTGGCGGAAGTGGGGCACTCGGTCTGCTGCGTGGATATCGACACGGCGCGCATCGAGCGTCTCAACGCCGGGCAGTCGCCGATCTACGAACCCGGACTGGCCTCGCTGATCACCAAGAACCTGGCCGCCGGCCGCCTGCAGTTCACCGTCGACGCCGAGCGGGCCGTGCGCTTCGCCCGGCTGATCTTCATCGCCGTCGGCACCCCGCCGCTGGCGGACGGCAGCGCCGACCTGCGCCAGGTGTTCGCGGTGGTCGACAGCATCGCCGCGCACAGCGAGCAGGCCAAGCTGATCGTCAACAAGTCCACCTCGCCGGTGGGCACCGTCGACCGCATCGCCGCGCACCTGCGCGAGGCCGCGGCGGGCAAGCCGTGGGCCGATGACTTCCGGGTCGCCTCCAATCCCGAGTTCCTCAAGGAAGGCTGCGCGGTGGACGACTGCATGCGTCCGGAACGGATCATCATCGGCACCGACAGCCCCGAGCTGGTCGCCGTGCTGCGCGAGCTGTACCAGCCGTTCAGCCGCAACCACGAGAAGATCATGGTCATGGACGCGCGCAGCGCCGAGCTGACCAAGTACGCCGCCAACTGCATGCTGGCGACCAAGATCTCCTTCATCAACGAGATCGCCAACCTGGCCGAACGCCTGGGCGCCGACATCGAGATGGTGCGCCGCGGCATCGGCTCGGACTCGCGCATCGGCTACGACTTCATCTACGCCGGCTGCGGCTTCGGCGGCTCGTGCTTCCCCAAGGACATCCAGGCCCTGCAGCAGATCGCCCAGGGCCTGGGTTACCAGCCGCGCCTGCTGCAGGCGGTGGAGGCGGTCAACGCCGCGCAGAAGCAGCGGCTGTTCGAGAAGGTCAGCGCCCACTACGGCGGCAACCTGCGCGGCAGGACCTTCGCCCTGTGGGGCCTGGCGTTCAAGCCCAACACCGACGACATGCGCGATGCCCCCAGCCGCGAGCTGCTCGCCGCGCTGTGGCAGGCCGGCGCGCGGGTACAGGCCTTCGATCCCGAGGCGATGGACGAGGCGCGGCGCCTGTTCGGCGCGCGTGACGACCTGCGGCTGACCGCCAGCAAGGAGGAAGCGCTGGAGGGCGCCGATGCGCTGCTGATCGTCACCGAGTGGCAGGACTTCCGCGTGCTGGACGAGGAACTGGTCAAGGCCAAGCTCGCCGACCGGGTGATCTTCGACGGCCGCAACCTGTTCGAGCCGGCCACCCTGGCGGCTGCCGGCATCACCTACTACGGCATCGGCCGCGGCTGCAGCGTCGAGGGGGCGGCATGAAGTTCCTGGTCACCGGAGCCGCCGGGTTCATCGGCTTCCATGTCGCCCGCCGGCTGTGCGCCGAAGGCCACGAAGTGGTCGGCATCGACAATCTCAACGACTACTACAGCGTGGCGCTCAAGGAAGCGCGCCTCGCCCGCCTGGCGGAGCTGCCCGGCTTCAGCTTCCAGCGGCTGGACATCGTCGACAAGGCGGGGCTGCTGGCGCTGTTCGAGGCACAGCGCTTCCAGCGCGTCATCCACCTGGCGGCGCAGGCCGGGGTGCGCTATTCGGTGGACCATCCGGAGGTCTACGTCGAGTCCAACCTGAGCGGCTACCTGAACATCCTCGAGGCCTGCCGGCATTTTCCGGTCGAGCACCTGCTCTACGCCTCGAGCAGTTCGGTGTACGGCCTCAACGACAAGCTGCCGTTCGCCACCCGGGATCCGGTGGAGCAGCCGGCCTCGCTGTATGCCGCCAGCAAGCGCGCCAACGAGCTGATGGCCTTCACCTACGCGCACCTGTACGGCGTGCGCGCCACCGGCCTGCGCTTCTTCACCGTCTACGGCCCCTGGGGCCGCCCGGACATGGCGCTGTTCAAGTTCACCGACGCCATCCTCCATGGTCGGCCCATCGACATCTACAACGACGGGCAGATGTCGCGCGACTTCACCTACATCGACGACATCGTCGAGGGCATCCTGCGCCTGCAGGCCCTGCCGCCGGCCGGCGCGGTGCCGAGCAAGGTGTACAACATCGGCCGCGGCGAGCCGGTGCGCCTGCTCGACTTCGTCGAGTGTCTCGAGGCCGCCCTCGGCGTCGAGGCGCAGAAGAACTTCCTGCCCCTGCAGCCCGGCGACGTGCTGCGCACCTGGGCGGATGTCGACGAGCTGGCCGAACTGATCGACTTCCGTCCGGCAACCACGCTGCAGAGCGGCGTGAGCCACTTCGTCAACTGGTATCGGGATTACTACGCGGTATAACAATGACCCAACAGACCATTTCCAACCCGGCCGGCACCGCCGCGTCCGGCGACATCTACGTTTCCGTGGTGATCCCGGCCAAGAACGAGGCCGACAACCTGCCGAGCCTGCTCGGCGAGGTGCGCGCCGCGCTGGCCGACGAAGCCTACGAGGTGATCGTGGTGGACGACGGCAGCACCGACAGCACCGCCGCCGCCCTGCGCGCGCTCAAGCGCGAGGGCTTCGACCAGCTGCGCATCCTCAGCCACACCCACTCGCTGGGGCAGAGCACCTCGATCTACCACGCCGCCCAGGTCGCCCGTGGCCAGTGGCTGGCCACCCTCGACGGCGACGGGCAGAACGATCCGGCCGACCTGCCCGGCATGCTGGCGCTGGTGCGCGGCACCGAGGGGCATGCCGATGCGGTCAAGCTGGTCGCCGGCCACCGCGTCAACCGCCGCGACACCGCCAGCAAGCGCTGGGCCTCGCGCTTCGCCAACCGCCTGCGCAGCCGCCTGCTGCGCGACGAGACGCCGGACACCGGCTGCGGCATCAAGGTGATCGAGCGCGCCGCCTTCCTGCAGCTGCCCTATTTCGACCACATGCACCGCTTCATCCCGGCGCTGATCAAGCGCCACAACGGGCGGATGATCGTCCATCCGGTCAATCACCGTCCGCGCGGCGCCGGCGTCTCCAAGTACGGCAACCTGGATCGCGCGCTGGTCGGCATCCTCGACCTGTTCGGCGTGTGGTGGCTGATCCGGCGCACCCGCCTGGATCTGGCGGCGCACGAGGTCGAGGGCTGACATGGGGCGTGAGACTCTCTGGCTGGTGGTCGGCTTCGCCGGCCAACTGGCCTTCACCGGCCGCTTCGCCCTGCAGTGGCTGTACAGCGAGTACAAGAAGCGCAGCATCATTCCGGTCGGTTTCTGGTACCTGAGCATCGTCGGCAGCGCGCTGCTGCTGGCCTATGCCATCTACCGCGAGGACCCGGTGTTCATCCTCGGCCAGTCGTTCGGCTTCGTCGTCTACCTGCGCAACCTGCAACTGATCGCGCGGCACAAGGACAAGGAAAAGGGGGACTGAGCCGATGCGTCTGCCGATCTCGCCGCGGCGCGCCCCGCTGTGGCTGCTGGCCCTGGCGCTGCTCATGCTCGGCGCCGGTCTGGGCCTGCGCCAGCCGCTCAATGTCGACGAGGAGCGCTTCCTCGGCGTCGCCATGGAGATGCTGCAGAGCGGTTCCTGGTTCATCCCGCACCGCGCCGCGGAAATCTATCCGGACAAGCCGCCGCTGTTCATGTGGGCGGTGGCGCTGTTCGTCCGGCTCACCGATGCGCCCATCCTGGCGCTGTTCCTGCCGGCGCTGCTGGCCGGCGCGGTGGCCACCTTGTGCCTGTACGACCTGGGGCGGCGGCTGTGGAATCCGCGCATCGGCGTGATCGCCGCGCTGCTGTTCCTCGCCACCTACCAGACCCACAGCATCCTGCGCGCCGGGCAGATCGACGGCTTCCTCTGCCTGTGGATCATCCTCGGCGTCTACGGCCTGCTCCGCCACCTGCTGCTGGGGCCGGCCTGGGGCTGGTTCTACCTGGGCTGCGCGGCGATGGGGTTCGGCATCATCAGCAAGGGCGTCGGCTTCCTGCCGATCCTGCTGCTGATCCCCTATTTCTACGCCGCGCGCCGGGGCTGGACGGGCGTGGTGGCGATGCCGGGACAGGGGCGGCGCTGGTGGCTGGGCCTGGCAGCAATGCTGGCGGCCATCGCGGTCTGGCTGCTGCCGCTGCTGGTGATGGTCGCGCTGCAGGGCAATGCCGAGAGCGTCGCCTATGTGCAGGAGATCCTCCTCAAGCAGACCGCCAAGCGCTACGCCGACGCCTGGCACCACCGCGAGCCGTTCTGGTACTTCTTCGCCGAGGTGATTCCCAAGTACTGGCTGCCGATGTTCCTCGCCCTGCCGTGGCTGGTGCCGGCCTGGCGCCGCCAACTGGCCAAGCGCGACGGCCGGGTGCTGGTGCTGCTCGGCTGGGTGGTGCTGGTCCTGCTGTTCTTCTCGCTGAGCAGCGGCAAGCGCAAGCTGTACATCTATCCGGCGCTGCCGGGGCTGGTCCTGCTGGTCGCCCCGCTGGTGCCCTGGCTGCTGCGCCGCTGGTTCGCCCGGCGGCCGCGTGGGCGTCAGGTCTTCGTCGGCCTCGCGCTGGTGTGGTTCGCCCTGTGGTTCGCCCGCGGCTGGATCGAGCCGCTCAAGGAGGGCGCCAATCCCCACGACGCGATCATGGCCCAGACGGCCGAGCTGAGCGGCGGCGCCGATCTGGTGCTGACCACCTGGCGCGAGGGCCACTGGCTGTATGCGCGCCAGCCGATCGTGCATTTCGGCTTCGCCCGGCCGGAGTCGGTGGATCGGGCGGCCGAGTGGCTGCGCGGCCATCCGCAGGCCTTCGCGCTGATTCCCTCCACGGAGCTGGCGCGCTGCTTCGATCCGGAGCAGGCCCGCCAGCTGGGCGAGACCTCGCGGGAAGTCTGGTACCTGGTGGGCGCCGCGGCGGACAACGGCCAGTGCCGGAGCTCGCAGCCGGCCAAGGCCTATCGCTTCGCCTGGCGCCGGCCGCTGCCATGACCGGCCGCCATTCGTCGCAGCTGATCCGGGAGGGGAATGGCCTCGACTACGGTTATCTGTGTATCTCCGGTGAGGATGTCAGGAGGTGACCAAGATGAAACCGTATGTGGTTCGCGGCCTTTTCCTGGTGGCGGCGTTCGGAGTGGTCGCGCAGGCCGCGGCCAGCTGGTGGAATCCGGGCGTGACAGTGATCCGCAGCAGCCAGCTGGCCCAGCAGCCGCTCGCCCACAGCATTCCGAGCGAGCGACAGCGGGCACGGAGCAGTACCGACCCGCAGGGGCTGCTGATGCTCTACCAGATCGTGCAGGGCATGCGCGGCTGAATCGGCCGGGCGGCCCGGGCTGGGCGGGGGGGCAACCCGCGCCCTGGCTCAGGCCAGGCGCAGGTGGTTGTCCCACAGCCCGGCCGGCAGCTGCAGCGCCTGCATGGCGATGTCCGCCTGGCGGCAGTCGTACAGGCGGCAGCGGCCCTGCCCTGAGCTGACCACGAATCCCTCGGCGCAGGCGGCGACGCCGGCGCAGTCGGGCAGCGGCGCATCCAGGCGCAGTTCGGCGCTGTCCAGATCCCAGATGAACACCCGGTTGCCGCGCGGCGCGGTGATCGCCAAGAGGCGCAGGCCGCTGTGGATCGCCACGCTGGCGGTGTACTGGTGCATCGCCAGGCGCTGCGCCTCGCCGAGCGGGAACGCCTGGAAGGCCTGGCCGGGACGCTTGATCGCCACCAGCGGCACGGCGTCGCCCGGGTCGCCCTCGTACTGCTGGCCGCTGACCACGGTGCCGTCGCTGGCCACCGCCAGGTGGCGCACGCTGTTCATCGACTCGGGCAGTTGCTCCTTGCTGAGCAGCGTGCCGTCGCGGCGCAGCAGCACCAGGCTCGGCTCCATGGCGTCGAGGTTCATCGCCGCGCGGCTGTCGGCCTCGGTGCGGATGCCGCCGTTGGCCACCACCAGGGTCTCGCCGTCGGGCAGCCACAGCAGCTGGTGCGGGCCGACGCCGTGGCTCGACAGTTCGCCGTGGCGCACCAGGCGCTGGCCGTCCAGACGCCAGACGCCGACCACCCCGCGCCCCGGCTCGCCGGTGTCGTTCTCGGTGCTGTACAGCCACTGTCCGCCGCGGTGGAACACCGCATGGCCCTGGAAGTGCCGGTCGGACGGCGTGCCCACGGTCTGCAGCAGACGGCCGTCGCGGGTGTCGATCAGGTAGCTGTCGCGGCTCGGCCGGCGGCCGACGAACAGCGCCAGCGGCAGCGCCGGGTGCGGCACCACGTCGTGGCAGCGCTCGCTGACCGGGGTGGCGAACTGGCGGCTGCCGTCGAGGCGGTAGCCGACCGCGTAGTGGCGACCGTCGGCGTCGTTGCGCGCCGACAGCAGCAGCGGCGCCTGGCCGGCGCCGCGGCCGAGGGTCCAGCCGCCGAGGGCGGAGGCGGCGAGCAGGGCGCCGCCGAGGCCGAGGAAGGTGCGCCTGTGCATGCTTAGTCGCCGTCGTGGGCGTTGAAGCCCAGCTGGATGCCCAGCGCCTTGGCCAGCTCGGCCTCGTGCAGGCGGTGCAGGGTGCCGAGGCTGTCGTACAGCTGGCCGAGGCTGGCGCGGCCGGCCTCGTCGGCGAGCAGCACGCCGAGCGGCTGGCCGAGGGCGGCGATGCGCTGGCGGGTCTCGTGGTAGGCGGCGTCGATGCGGGTGGCCAGGTCGGCCTGCTCCTTGCCCAGCAGGCCGCGCACGCCTTCGCGCCACAGGCTCTCGGCGCTGGCCAGGCTGGCGTCGATCAGCGCCAGCGAGGCGCCGCTGCGCCAGGCTTCCGCCTGGTAGGGCTGCGGCGGCTTGCCGCCGAGCGGCAGCGGGGTGTTGAGCTTGCGCTTGAGGCCGTCGAGGGCGCCGACCTGGGCGCGCAGCAGCTCGGCGACGGCCTCGCGGCCCTCGGCGTAGCGGGTGTTGGGGAAGCTCTTGAGCTGCGCGGCCAGCCCCTGTTCGCCCAGCCAGCTACCCAGCACCTGGGCCGAGAGGGCCTGCTGGTGGCTGCCGATGGCCAGCAGCAGCGGGCAGTAGCGGCGCTTCTGCTCGAGGTTGGCGAGGTCGATGTCCTGGTCGAACAGCAGGTATTCGTAGGCGCTCAGCCCCTGCACCACCACGCTGGCCTTCTCCAGCTCGGCCTGCCTGAGCTGCGGGGTCTTGTCGAGCAGGGCTTCGACCTGGCGGGCCACCAGGTTCTTCTTGTCCGGCCAGAACTGCACCTGCCAGGCCAGGTTGCCCTCGCCGAGCGGGCCGACGGCCAGCGGCTGCAGGGCGGCCCAGGCGCCGTGGGCGGTGAGGTAGGCCTGGCGGGCGGCGGCCAGGTCCTGCTCGCCGGCGCAGAAGGCCCGGGCGCTGTCGGCCAGCTGGCGGTCGCTGTCGGTCCAGCGGGTGTAGGCGGGCAGCAGTACGCCGTCGGTGAGCGCGGCGCTGGCGGCAGCGAAGGGCTCGGCCTTCGGCTTGGGCGGCTCGCCGTTCGAGCAGCCGGCCAGCAGGGCCAGCAGGGACAGGGAGAGCAGGGCGGGGCGCAGCATCGATTGCTCCTTAGAGGGAATTGAGGAAGGCCAGCAGGGCGGCGCGCTGGCCGGCGTCGAAGGCGATCACCGCCTGGCGGGCGCCTTCGGCCTCGCCGCCGTGCCAGAGGATGGCCTCCAGCAGGTTGCGCGCGCGGCCGTCGTGGAGGAAGCGGGTGTGGCCGTTGACCGTCTCGGTCAGGCCGATGCCCCACAGCGGCGGGGTGCGCCATTCGCGGCCGCTGGCCTGGAATTCGGGGCGATTGTCCGCCAGACCGTCGCCCATGTCATGCAGCAGCAGGTCGCTGTAGGGGCGGATCAGCTGGCCGGCCAGCTCCGGCTCGGCGGCGTCCGCCGCAGTGGTGAAACTCGGCGTGTGGCAGGCCTGGCAGCCGGCCTGGTGGAACAGGCCCTTGCCGGCGAGCACCTGCGGGTCGTCGACCTGGCGCCGCGCCGGCACCGCGAGGTTGCGGGTATAGAACAGCACCTGGGCGAGGATGTGCGCGCTGACTTCCGGTGTGCCGCCGTCGGGCAGCGCCCGGCAGTCCAGCTGGCTCTCGGTGCAGCTGCTGCCGGCCAGCAGCGGGGTGGACAGGCCCATGTCGTTGAAGAAGGCGTCGGCGTTCTGCTGGTTGAGCGACGGCTGGCCGGCCTTCCAGCCGAAGCGGCCGAGGCGGGTGCTTTGGGTCTCGTGGTCCCAGACCCGGTTGGGCCGGCCGGAAATGTCGTCGCCGTCGCGATCGTCGGGGTCGGCGTTGGCGAGGATTGCCGCCTCGGGGATCGCCTCGAGCAGGCCCAGGCCGATCATCGGCGGCGCCACGCGCAGGGAGAACAGGGTATCGGGATGCAGCGCGCCGTAGCCCAGCTGGCTGAGCTGCAGCTCGGGGCGCTGCAGCTCGACGCGGCTGCCGTCCCTGAGTGTGACCAACTCGGTGGTGTAGCGCACCCGCACCTTGCCTTCCGGCGCTATGCCGGGAATGGCGGCGTCCTGCAGCTGGCCGCCGTAGACCGGCTCGGGGATCAGCCCCTGGCGCTCGAGCAGGGCCTCCTGGCCGCTCTGCGCCGGGATCGACAGGCGCACCAGGCTGGACACCGCGTTGTCCGCGGCGCTGCCCGGCGGATGGCCGCGGCCGTCCTTGATGTGGCAGTTCTGGCAGGCGTTGGTGTTGAACAGCGGGCCGAGGCCGTCGCGGGCGTCGGTGGAGGCCGGGGCGATCACCCAGGGGTTGCGGAAGAAGCTGTTGCCGACGCTGAAGTCCAGGCGGCGGCTGGGCGAGAGGTTGGCCGAGGGCAGCGAGAAGGCGTTCTGGTCGGCCTTGCGGACCGTGGCGGCGCCGCCGGACAGCGCCTCGCCGGGTTCGGCGGCGCTGAAGCGTGGCGTCTCGGGTTGCTCGCAGCCGGCCAGCAGCAGGCTCAGGGCCAGTGCGCCGAGGGGGCGCAGGACAGGCAGGACGGGCATGGCGGTGAAACTCCCGGGGGGACCGAACGGTGCGATAGTGTAACAGCGCGTTTCGGTGCAAATAAGAGTTTTTTTCATTTGGCCGGCAGCCTGGCGGGCGCCAGGGCACGGCCGTTGGAGCTGTCGGGGGCTGCCGCGCCGCTACCGAGGCAGGAGGCGGCGGGAGCCGGGGCCTGAGCCCCGCGCTCCCGCCGGAGGCGGCTCAGAACTGGTGGTCGGCGGTATCCGGGTTGAGGTCGCTGATGCCCAGCTTGCCGGCGGCCTGCTCGATGCTGGCGGTCTGCTTGACCAGCGCGGCGATGCCGTCGCGGATGATCTGCTGGCCGGCGGTGTTGTCGGCGGCGATCAGCTGGTCGAAGTGCACGCCGTCCTTCTCGGCGCTGTCCACCAGCTTCTGCAGGGCGGCCTGGGTGGCGTCCAGGTCGGCCTTCAGCGCGCTGTCGGCCGCGGCGTCGGCCTGGGCCACCAGCGAGGACAGGCTCGGGCCGCCCAGCAGGCTGCCGTCGACGCGGCGGTACTCGCCGAGGTAGACGTTGCGGATGCCCAGGGCGTTGAAGAAGTGCGAGTTGTGGGTGTTGTCGCTGAAGCAGTCGTGCTCGTCCTCGGTGGAGTTGGCCTCCAGCGCCACCTTCATGCGCTCGCCGGCCAGCTCGCCCAGCGACAGGCTGCCCATGCCGAACAGCATCTTGCGCAGGCCGTTGTCGGCCGGTTCGGCCTCCAGCCTGGCGCGGTAGTTGTCGGCCACGCCGGCCTGCCACTGGCCGGCCATGTATTCGAGGTCGCTGACCAGCAGGGCGGTGGCGGCCTTGAGGTACTCGCGGCGGCGCTCGTTGTGGCCGCCGGTGGCGCCTTCGCCGACCAGGTAGTCGCTGGCCGGGCGGTTGCCTGCACCCGGCTGGCTGCCGTTGAGATCCTGGCCCCAGAGCAGGAACTCGATGGCGTGGTAGCCGGTGGCGACGTTGGCTTCCGAGCCGCCCAGTTCGTTGAGGCTGGCCAGTAGCTCGCCGGTGATGGTGCTGGCGTCGAGCTTGTCCTCGCCGACCTGGATTTCGGGGTTGGCGATGAGGTTGGCGGTGGCGCCGGGGTTGCCGAGGGCGTGCTGGTAGTCCTTGGCCACGTAGTCGATCAGGCCCTCGTCCAGCGGCCAGGCGTTGAGCTGGCCTTCCCAGTCGTCGACCACCGGGTTGCCGAAGCGGAACACCTCGCTCTGCATGTAGGGCGTGCGCGCGGCCATCCAGGCCTCGCGGGCCGCCTTGAGGGTGGCCTCGTTCGGGGTGGCGAGCAGGGCGTCGACCGCCTGCTGCAGGGCCTTGGCAGTGCCGAGGGCGTCGCTGAACACCGCGGAGGCCAGCTCGGCGTAGTGGCCGACCACCGCCTTGGCCGCGGCCGGGTCAACATTCGCGACCGGTGCGGCGGCCGACACCTGCGGGGCAGCGGCCGGGGCGGCGCTCTGCGCCGGCGCCTCGACTTTCTTGTCCTCGCCGCAGCCGGCGAGGGCGATGGACAGGGCGAGCAGGCTGGTGGCGACCAGGGGGAAACGGGGCATGGAGCGATCCTTGTGTGGGCAGCGGGTAGCAGCTGAGAGATGGTTTCGAAACATAATGCGAAATATTCGCATCGATGGGAAGGGCTGTCGTGCGCCGTCGGGCGATGCTGCGCGGCTGTGCGGCGCCGCGCGCCGTGCCCGGTGGGCTCCCGTTATACTGGCGGCCACTTCACAGGGAGTCCCGCGCATGAGTCCGAGTACCGTCGCCATTCTGGTGGTCATCGTCCTGCTGGCCGGCTACGCCGTGCAGATCTACAACGCCCTGGTGCGCCTCAAGCACGGGGTGGGCAAGGCCTGGTCGAACATCGACGTGCTGCTGCGCCAGCGCCACGAGGAGCTGCCCAAGCTGGTGGAGACCTGCCGGCAGTACATGCAGCACGAGCGTGGCACCCTGGAGGCGGTGATCGCCGCGCGCAGCGCGGTGGCCGCGGCGCGCGAGCAGGGCGACGTCGCCGCCCTCGGCCGCGCCGAGAGCGGCCTGCGCGTGGGCCTCGGCCAGCTGTTCGCGCTGGTGGAGAACTACCCGCAGCTCAAGGCCAACGAGAGCTTCCAGCACCTGCAGCAGCGCATCACCGGGCTGGAGAACGGCATCGCCGATCGCCGCGAGCTGTACAACGAGTCGGTCAACCTCAACAACGTGCGCATCGAGCAGTTCCCCGACGTGCTGGTCGCCCGCCTGTTCGGCTTCGGGGCCGCCGAGCTGCTGCAGTTCAGCGAGGCGGAGAAGGCCGACGTCGACCTCAGGCAGCTGTTCGGCTGATGGCCGTCGATCCGGGCCAGCTGCTGGCCCTCGGCATGGCCGGCGCGGCCAGCGTCGGCGGTGGCTGGTGGTGCCTGCGCCGCCTCGGCCAGGCGCGCCTGCTGGAGGACATGCCGACCTCGCGGATCCGCTCGGCGGCGCAGGGCTACGTCGAGCTGTACGGCGTGCTGCGCGACGGCCCGGGCGAGCCGCTCGTGGCCCCGCTGACCGGCATGCCGTGCCGCTGGTGGCGCTATCGCATCGAGGAGTACCGCGAGAACGGCAAGCACAAGTCCTGGCGGGTGGTGGAGTCGGCCAGCAGCGAGGGCTGGCTGGCCCTCGAGGATGCTTCGGGGCAGTGTCTGATCAATCCGCTCGGCGCCGAGGTGCGGCCGCTGCACCGCCAGGTATGGCACGGCGACCAGCGCCACCCGCGCCACGCCCCGGCGCACGGCCTGCTCGGCAGCCTGCTGAACATGGGGCGGCGCTACCGCTATGTCGAGGAGCGCCTGCACGCCGGCGATCCGCTGTACGCCCTTGGCGAGTTCCGCACCAGCGGCGGCGGTCGCCAGGGGCTCGACCTGGCCGCGGCCCAGGCGGCGCTGGTGCGCGAGTGGAAGCAGGATTTCCAGGGCCTGCTGGGGCGCTTCGACCGCGATGGCGACGGCCGGCTGAGTGAGCAGGAGTGGCGCCTGGTGCGCCTGGCCGCGCAGCTGGAGGCGGAGGATCGCCACGCCCAGGCCAGCCGGGCGCCGGAGCAGAACCACCTGCGCCGCCCGCCGGAGGGCCTGCCGTTCCTGCTCTCCTGCAAGGGCGAGGACGAGCTGGCGCGCACCTTCCGCTGGCAGGCGCTGGGCGGCGCGCTGCTCTGCCTGGGCGGGGCGCTGGCCGTGACCTGGCTGCTGCGCCAGGGCGGCTGAGGTCGCTCAGCACAGGCGGCCCAGCGGCCGGCCGGTTGCCCCCTGGGCCGCGCGGCGCAGGGCGTTGCTCAGGTACTGGGTCACCTCGAAGGCCGGCAGCGGCCGGCAGTACAGGTAGCCCTGGCCCTCGTCGCAGCCGTGGGCGAGCAGGTAGGCCTCCTGCTCCGCGGTTTCCACGCCCTCGGCGATCACCTGCATGTCCAGGTTGTGCGCCAGCTGGATGATGGCATGGGCGATGATGGCGTCGTCCTGGTTGCGTGGCAGGTCGCGCACGAAGCTGCGGTCGATCTTGATCTTGTCCAGCGGCAGGCTCTTCAGGTAGCTCAGCGACGAGTAGCCGGTGCCGAAGTCGTCGACCGCCAGCAGCACCTTGGCCAGGCGCAGGCTGTTGAGCTGCTGGGCGGCCTGGGCGACGTTGGTCATCAGCCCGGTCTCGGTCACTTCCAGCTCGAGGCTGTAGGGTGGCAGGCCGTAGCGCTGGATCAGGCCGAGCACCTGGCGCGGCAGTTTCTCGCTGCGCAGCTGCGCGGTGGACAGGTTGATCGCCACGCGCAGCCCTTCCAGGCCCTGGGCGTGCCAGTCGCGCAACTGGCGACAGGCCCGCTCCAGCACCCAGTCGCCGATCTCGAGGATCAGCCCGCTCTGCTCGGCCAGCGGGATGAACTGGTCCGGTGGCACGAAGCCCAGCTGCGGATGGCGCCAGCGCAGCAGCGCCTCGACGCCGACCACCCGCTGCGCGGCCCCGGCGACCTGCGGCTGGTAGTACAGCTCCAGCTGCTCGCTGTGCAGGGCCTGGCGCAGGTCCTGCTCGAGCTGGCGGCGCCGGCGGATCTCGCGGTCGAGGCTGGCGATGAAGAACTGGTAGCGCTGGCGGTTGCCCTGCTTGGCCAGGGTCAGGGTCTGCTCGGCGCGCTGCAGCAGGCGCTCGCCGTCGTCGCCGTCGTCCGGATACAGGGTGATGCCGATGGTGGCGCCGAGGCGGATCTGCTGGTCGCCGATGGTCTGCGGGCTGGACAGCGCATCGAGCACCTGCTGGGCCAGTTCGGCGACCTCGTAGCCGTGCTGGAAGGCGATCTGCACCAGGGCGAACTGGTCGCCGCCCAGGCGCGCCAGGCCGGCCAGGCGGTTGTCGAGGGTGCGCAGGCGCTCGGCGACGGTGACCAGCAGGCGGTCGCCGGCCTGGTAGCCGTACTTCTCGTTGAGACTGTTGAAGTCGTCGAGCCCCAGGCACAGCACCGCCACGCGTCCCTGGCTGCGGTTGGCCTCGCGCAGCAGGCGGCCGAGCTGCTGCTGTAGCAGCGGCCGGCCGGGCAGCCCGGTGAGCTGGTCGAGCTGGCTCATGCGCTGCAGGTTGCTCTCCGCCTCGCGGCGCCGGCTCTGGTGGTGGGCGATGGCGGCGAGCAACTGGTTGGCGCGCGCGACCCACTGGCCGAGTTCGTCGCATTCGTGGCCGCGCAGCGGCGGCAACTGGTGCTCGCCCGGGCGCTCCGGGTCGATGCGCGTCAGGTTGCCGAGCAGGCGCGCCAGCGGCAGGGTCAACTGGCGGCGGCACAGCCAGAACAGCGTCAGGCCCAGCAGCAGGATGAACACCAGGCTGCTGGCGAGCTGGAAGCGCACGCCGGCGACGAAGCGCTCGGCCAGGTGGCTGCTGTCGAGGGTGAGGGCCAGCTCGCCGCAGGGCTCCTGCCTGAGCGTCGGGCAGCGCAGGCGCAGGCTGAAGGGCTGCGGCGGGCCGAACAGCTCGGCGGCTAAGCCGGGCGCGGCAGGTGCCGGCTGGGTGCGCTGCTCGCCGGCCAGCGGGGTGCCGTGTCCGTCGCGCAGGCTGGCGCGCAGCACGCCCGGGTGTTGCAGCAGGCCGGCCACCAGCTGTTCGGCGAGGCGGCGATCCTCGCGGAAGCTGGCCAGGGCCGCGCCCTCGCGGAACATGCCGAGCAGTTGCCGGCCCTCGGCGCGGATGGCCTGGCGGCTCAGCTGCAGGTCGTGGGCGATCTGCGCGCTGCTGAACAGCAGGCCGAGCGCGACTGCCGCCAGCAGGATGAAGCCGAGCAGGCGCTGCGAGAGGCTTTTCTGGACGTCTGGCGGCACGGGAGGACGTTTCCTTGTTTGGCGCTTCCGGTTGCGCGAAGCCGCACAGAGTATTCGGATTTGCCGCGCGAGCGTCAAAGGGGGCGGGGCCGACGGCGTGCCGGCGGGCGCCGGGCAAAAACGCAGAAGCCCGGCCGGGGCCGGGCTTCTGCGTGACGGTCAGGTGACTCAGGCGGCGTAGTTGGCGGCCACGAAGTCCCAGTTGACCAGGTTCCAGAACGCCTCGACGTACTTCGGACGCAGGTTGCGGTAGTCGATGTAGTAGGCGTGTTCCCAGACGTCGCAGGTCAGCAGCGGGGTGTCGCCGCTGGTCAGCGGGCAGCCGGCGCCGATGGTGCTGGCCAGGGCCAGGGAGCCGTCGGCCTTCTTCACCAGCCAGGCCCAGCCGGAACCGAAGGTGCCGATGGCGACCTTGGTGAACTCGGCCTTGAAGTTATCGAAGGAGCCGAAGGTGGCGTTGATGGCGTCGGCCAGGGCGCCGGTGGGCTGGCCACCGCCGTTGGGCTTCAGGCCGTTCCAGTAGAAGGTGTGGTTCCACACCTGGGCCGCGTTGTTGAAGATGCCACCGGTGGAGGTCTTGACGATCTCTTCCAGGGTCTTGCCTTCGAATTCGGTACCCGGGATCAGGTTGTTCAGGTTGACCACGTAGGTGTTGTGGTGCTTGCCGTAGTGGTATTCCAGGGTCTCGGCGGAAATGTGCGGCTCGAGGGCGTTCTTCTCGTAAGGCAGCGGCGGCAGTTCGAAAGCCATGGTTTCTCTCCCTATCATCATCAGGTATGTGCGAGCGCAAGGTGCGCGCGACCCGGCTCGTGGGCCGGTCTGGCAGCTCCCCTGCAACGGAGCTGCCGCAGCGCTATGGCGCGCCGTCGGCCCCGAATCATAGCACCCACCCCCTGCCTTATCCACGCAGCAGCCGTGGGGTTATGCGGCCCAGAGCGGCCGCGCCAGCTGCACCGCCATCGCCAGCATCATGCTCGCCACGCCGAGGTCGATCAGCCGCCAGGTGGTCGGTCGCGCCAGCCAGGGAGCCAGGCGGGCGGCGCCGAGGGCGAGGGTGGCGAACCACAGCAGCGAGGCGCTGGCGGCGCCGAGGGCGTAGGCGCCGGGGACTGCCTGCTGGGCGCCGAGCGAGCCGATCAGCAGCACGGTGTCGAGGTAGACGTGCGGGTTGAGCAGGGTCACGGCGAGGGCGGCGAGCAGCACCGCGCGGCGCGAGCGCGGCAGGGCGTCGCCGGCGCCGGCCAGGCCCTGGCTGGTCCAGGCGCGGCGCAGCGCCTGGCTGGCGTACCAGAGCAGGAAGGCGATGCCGCCCCAGCGGGCGACGGCCAGCAGCAGCGGGCTCTGTGCCAGCAGGCTGGCCAGGCCGAACACCCCGGCGGTGATCAGCAGGGCGTCGCACAGCACGCAGAGCGCGGCCACCGTCAGGTGGTGCTCGCGGCGCAGGCTCTGGGCGAGGACGAAGGCGTTCTGCGCGCCGATGGCCACGATCAGGCCGGCCGTGACCAGCAGGCCGTTGCTGTAACTCTGCCACATCTCGGGAACTCCACCAGGGTAGACAAGGATGTGGCCACTCTAGGCAGCGCGGATGTATAAGAGAAACGAATACTGCTGATCAGGCATTAGGTAAATCGATATGTTCGACTACAAGCTGCTCGCTGCCCTGGCCACCGTGGTGGAGCAGGCCGGCTTCGAGCGCGCCGCGCAGCGCCTGGGGCTGTCGCAGTCGGCGGTGTCGCAGCGCATCAAGCTGCTGGAGATGCGCCTCGGCCAGCCGGTACTGGTGCGCAGCACGCCGCCGCAGCCGACCGAGCTGGGCCAGCGGCTGCTCAACCACGTGCAGCAGGTGCGCCTGCTCGAGGGCGACCTGCAGCAGCTGGTGCCGGCGCTGGACGAGGAGGGCGGGGCGGAGCGCCTGCGCGTGGCGCTGAGCGCCGACAGTCTGGCGACCTGGTGGGCGGAGGCGGTCAGCGACTACTGCAGCGAGTCCGGCGTGCTCCTCGACCTGCTGGTGGAGGACCAGGCGGTGGGCCTCAAGCGCATGCGCGCCGGCGAGGTGGCCGCCTGCCTGTGTTCCAGCCCCCGGCCGGTGGCCGGCGCGCGCGCCCTGGCGCTGGGGGCGATGCGCTACCGCGCGATGGCCAGCCCGGCGTTCATCGCCCGTCATCTGGCCGGCGGGGTCAGCGGCGAGCGGCTGGCGCGGGTGCCGGCCATCGTCTTCGGCCCGGACGACCGTCTGCAGCACCGCTTCCTGGCCGCACTCGGCGTGGAGGGCGGCTTCCTCCACCATCTGTGCCCGTCGTCGGAAGGCTTCGTGCGCATGGCCGAGGCGGGGCTCGGCTGGGGGCTGATCCCCGAGCTGCAGGTGGCCGAACAGCTGGCCAGCGGACGCTTGCGGGAGGTGCTGCCGGAGCGGCCGGTCGACGTGCCGCTGTACTGGCACAGCTGGCGCCTGGGCGGCGAGCGCCTGGACAGCCTCACCCGCCATGTCGAGCGCACCGCGCGGCACTGGCTGGTGGCCCTGCCGGGCGCCTGAGGCGCCGGGGGTCAGACGTAGATGCGCTGGCCGCGGTAGATGCGCACCTGGCGCTCCTCGGTCGGGCCCGGTGCGTCGGCTTCCGGCGTCGGAATCTGGCCACGGTACAGCGGACGCTTGCGGGCCGCTTCCTCGCCTTCCGGCGTGCCGGCCAGTTCGGCCAGCTGCGCGCCGAGGCGGCGGGTTTCCATCGAGTCGCTGCGCTCGCAGGCGGCGAGCAGGGCGCTGATCACGTCGCTCTGGCTGAGGTGGATGTCGGTCCCCAGTTCCTCGCGCAGGCGGCGGCGCAGCTTCTGCATGCAATCGAGGGTGGCCTTGTTCAGTTCCATGGGGGTCTCCTTGACGCGGTCCGGGGTTTCCCGGGATCAAGCAAGCCCCATACCAGAATTCCCGAGCGCAACTCTGCGCTTTGCCGCCGCCGGCCGGGCCGGGCAAGCTTCGTTGCGGTGCAACATGCACCGTAAGCGAGCGTCAGCCGGTGGCTGCCGGGGCGCCGTATAATGGGCGAGCCGATTTCCCTTTCCCCACAGGTTGTGCCGGTATGCGTAACGATGCCCTCGACGAGCTGGACGAACTTCCCAGCCTGACCCCCGATGTCCGGATGCCGCCGGACAGCCGGCGCGAAGCGTCGGCCAGCGCCGAGGCGCGAGCACCGCAGCTGGCCGCGGCCGCGCCGCGCGGGCGCGGCAGCCGCGCCCCGTGGCTGCTGTCCGCCCTGCTGCTGGCCGCGCTGGCCGGCCTCGGCTGGTGGAGCCAGCAGCAGCTGGCGCGTCTGGAGCAGCAGCTGGTGGCGACCCAGGAGAGCTTCGCGCGGATCAGCGAGGATGCCGCCGGGCGCCTGAAGGACATCTCCGGCAAGGTGGTGGCCACCGAGTCCAGCGTCACCAGCGAGAGCGAGGCGCTCAAGCTGCGCATCAAGCAGATGGAGGGCCGTCTGGCCCAGCTCGGCAAGCAGCAGCAGAGCGCGAGCGAGCAGCTCGACGGCCAGGAGCGCAAGCTGGAGCAGCTGCGCGGCGAGTTGAAGAGCCAGCGCGGGGCTGCCGAGCAGCTGGCTGCCGCGCTCAGGGAGCAGCAGGGCAGCGCCAGCCAGCTGGCCGCGGCTCTGAAGGAGCAGCAGGGCGGGCTGAGCAGCCTGGATGGCCGGCTCAAGGGGCTGGCCGAGGAGCAGGCGGCGCTGAAGGCGGCGCAAGGCCAGGCGAACCAGCTGGAAGGGCGCCTGCAGGGCCTGGCCGGCGACGTCGCACTGCTGAAGAAGCAGGGCAATCCCGCGCCGGCGATCAAGCGCCTCGAGGACGACCTGCTGGTGCTGCGCAGCCAGCTGGACAGCCGCCCGGCCGCCGCGGTAGCTGGCACTGCCGAACTGGACGCCTTCCGCGCGCAGATGACCCGCAACATCACCACCCTGCAGGCGCAGGTGCAGAACCTGCAGCAGCAGCTCAACGCCCGCTGAGTGCGGCGTGCAGAACAAAGCCCCGGCTGCCGCTGGCAACCGGGGCTTTTTCGTCGGCGTGGGTATTACAGGGTCGGGTAGTCGATGTAGCCGGCCGGGCCGGCCGCGTAGAAGGTGCTGCTGTCCGCCGCGTTCAGCGGCGCATCGGCGGCCAGGCGCGCCGGCAGGTCGGGGTTGGCGATGAACGGGATGCCGAAGGCCACCGCATCGGCCTTGCCCTCGTTCAGCCAGCGCTCGGCCTGCGCCCTGGTGAAGCGCTCGTTGGCGATGTACACGCCGCCGAACGCCTGCTTGAGCTGCGGGCCGAGGCTGTCGGCGGCCTCGTGTTCGCGGGCGCAGATGAAGGCGATGCCGCGCCTGCCCAGCTCGCGGGCGACGTAGGTGAAGGTCGCGGCGCGGTTGGAATCGCCCATGTCGTGGGCGTCGGCGCGCGGTGCCAGGTGCATGCCGACGCGGCCCGGCCCCCACACGCCGATGCAGGCGTCGGTGACTTCCAGCAGCAGCCGCGCGCGGTTCTCCAGCGAGCCGCCGTACTGGTCGCTGCGCCGGTTGGTGCTGTCCTGCAGGAACTGGTCGAGCAGGTAGCCGTTGGCGCCGTGGATCTCCACGCCGTCGAAGCCGGCGGCCCTGGCGTTCTCCGCGCCCTGGCGGTAGGCCGCGACGATGCCGGCGATTTCCGCCGTCTCCAGCGCGCGCGGGGTGACGTACTCGCGCTTGGGACGGACCAGGCTGACGTGGCCCCTGGGCTGCACCGCGCTGGGCGCCACCGGCAGTGCGCCGTCCAGGTAGCAGGGATCGGAGATGCGTCCGACGTGCCACAACTGCAGGAAGATGCGCCCGCCGGCGGCATGCACCGCGGAGGTGACGTTCTTCCAGCCCAGCACCTGCTCCGCCGACCAGATGCCGGGGGTGTCCGGGTAGCCGACGCCCGTCGGCGTCACCGCGGTGGCCTCGCTGATGATCAGCCCGGCGCTGGCGCGCTGCACGTAGTACTCGGCCATCAGCGCACCGGGCACCCGACCGGGCTCGGCGCGGCAGCGGGTCAGCGGGGCCATGATGATGCGGTTGGGCAACTGCAGGTCGCCCACCTGGAGGGGATCGAACAGGGTCGGCATTGTCGGTGTCCTTGCGCGGGGAAGGGGCTCCCATACTACCGGCTGGCGGAGCAGGGGGTTAAGCTGGGGGCATGAACTACCTTGCCCACCTGCACCTCGGCGGCGCGCAGCCGGCGCAGCTGCTCGGCAGCCTGTATGGCGACTTCGTCAAGGGGCCGCTGGGCGGGTGCTTCGCCCCGGAGGTCGAGGCCGCCATCGGCCTGCACCGGCGCATCGACGCCTTCACCGACCGCCATCCGCAGGTGCGGCTGGCGGTGGCGCGCTTTCCCGCCGAGCGGCGGCGCTACGCCGGCATCCTCCTCGACCTGTTCTTCGACCACTGTCTGGCCAGCCACTGGGGCGACTACGCCGACGAGCCGCTGCAGTGCTTCAGCGCGCGGGTGTACGGCGTGCTGGCCGCCGAGGCCGAGCTGCCCGGGCGCCTGGCGCTGATCGCCCCGCGCATGGCCGAACAGGACTGGCTGGGCAGCTACCGCGAGTTCGCCGTGCTGGAGCGGGTGCTGCTGAACATGCAGCGGCGCCTGTCGCGCCCGGAAAGCCTGGACGGCGCGCTGGCCGAGCTGGCGCGCCTGTATCCCTGGCTGCTCGACGACTTCCGCGCCTTCTATCCCGAACTGATCGCCTTCGCCCGCGCCGCGCGCACGGCCTGACTCAGGCCGCCTCCCGCTCGTCCTGCGCCTCGGCGGGGCAGACTACAGCGGCGATCGCCGAATGGGCGCGGCGCGCCAGTTCGCTGCGGGTGAGTCCGGCCACGGCGATCGGTTCCAGCAGGGTGACTTCCACCACCGCCCGTTCGGCGCTCAGCAGGCGCAGCAGGTGTGCCGGCAGCTCGTCGTCGCCGACGAAGGGCGCCAGCGCGTCGCGGGCGCCGGCGCGCCGGTAGCGCAGCGCCACCGGCTGCACGGCGGCGCCGCTGTCGACGGCGGCGGCGAGCAGGCGCGGGTGGAAGCGCAGCACGCCGCTGCCGTCGGAGCTGGTGCCCTCGGGGAAGATCGCCAGGTGGTGGCCGTGCTGCAGGTGGCCGGCCAGCTGGCGGCCGAGGTCCAGGCTGTCGCCGCCGCCGCGGCGGATGAACAGGGTGCCGGCCTGGCGCGCCAGCCAGCCGGCCAGCGGCCAGGCGGCCACCTCGGCCTTGGCGAGGAACGACAGCGGGCGCAGGGCGCCGAGCACGGCGATGTCGACCCAGGACACGTGGTTGGCCAGCCACAGCACCGGCGTGTCCGGCAGCCAGCCGCGCACCTGCACGCTGAACGGCAGGGCGGCCTGCAGGCGGCGCATGAGGCGCCAGGTCAGGCGCTGGCGCAGTGCCATGGGCGCGCCGCCGAGGCGCTCGCGCAGGCCGACCCAGGCGCCCAGCAGTGCGCCCTCGGCGAGCACGGCGAACAGGCGCAGCAGGCGTGCATACAGGCGCAGGCGGTGCATCAGCCGGCCGCCTTGAAGTGGCGGGCGTAGCGCGGGCACAGTTCGTCGCGCTTGAGCAGGATGAACACGTCGGCGACCTGGAAGTCCGGGTCCCAGCACGGCTCGCCGCAGATCTTCGCGCCCAGGCGCATGTAGGCCTTGAGCAGCGGCGGCAGCTCGGCGATGAGGTTGTCCGGCACCGCCAGCTCCGGCAGCGGCTGGCGCGGTTCGGCGCGCAGGTGCTCGGTGCACAGGTGGCGCTCGCGCAGGCGCTGCATCACCGCACGGGCCTGGATGCCGCCGTCGCGCATGGGGATGCTGGCGCAGCCCAGCAGGTAGCGGTAGCCGCCCTCGTTGAGGATCTCCGCCAGTGCGCCCCACAGCACGGCGATGGTGGCGCCGTTGCGGTAGGCGGCGGCGACGCAGGTGCGGCCGATCTCCAGGGTCGGCCCCTCGAGCCGGCCGAGGCCGTGCAGGCGGAATTCGCCCTCGCTGTAGTAGCGGCCCAGTTTGCGCGCGGTGTGGTGGTCGAGCAGGCGGGTGGTGGCGACCAGCTCGCCGCTGGCCAGGTCGCGCACGCCCAGATGGCTGCAGTGGACGTCGAAGCCGTCGCAGTCCAGGCCCAGCTCGGCGCCTTCCAGGCGCGCGCCGAACTCCTCGCCGAACACGCGGTAGCGCAGGGCCTGGGCCTCGAACAGGGCTTCGGTGCCGTGCAGGCGCTCGGCCTGCAGGCGGCGGGTGGGGCTGGCGTCGCGGGATAGTGCAGTGGCGGACATGCAGAACCTCCGGGCAGCCGTGGCGGCCGCTGGCTTGTTGTGTGCACGGCCATGCTGGCAAGCGCGCATTGCTACCCGGTGACGCGGCGGTGATGCTTCTGTGACCGCCCGCGCAACCTGCCCGTCGCCCGCGGCGTAGAGTGGCAGCGCCTGCGGCGGCGCTGGCGCGCTTGATGCAAATCAGTGAAGTTGCAACCCGGCTCCGTTAAGCTCCGCCAAACCGAGAATTCGAGGTAGCCATGCGTCGCGAGCCCATAGTCCTGTTTGATAACGGCGCCCACCAGTGCCTGTGTTTCGATGATCTGGTCACCGGCGAAGGTGTACAGACCAACCAGTTCCTGATCGTCGACAACGAGCAATACATGCTGCTCGATCCGGGCGGCGACCTGACCTACACCCCCCTGTCGCTGGAGCTGTCCAAGCACATTCCGGTGCAGGACCTGACCTACATCTTCGCCTCGCACCAGGACCCGGACATCATCGCCGCCCTGGACAAGTGGCTGCTGCACACCAAGGCCAAGGTCATCTGCTCGCGCCTGTGGGCGCGCTTCCTGCCGCACCTGACCGCCAACTACCTGGCCGTCAGCCATGGCATCTCCACCTACGACCGCATCATCGCGCTGCCCGATCGCGGCCAGTCGCTGCCGCTGGGCAACTGCCAGCTCAAGGCGGTGCCGGCGCACTTCCTGCACTCGGTGGGCAACTTCCAGCTCTACGATCCGATCAGCAAGATCCTGTTCTCCGGCGACATGGGCGCCTCGCTGGTCGAGGATGCGCAGCCGGTCACCGACTTCGCCGCCCACCTGTCGAGCATGGAAGGCTTCCACCGCCGCTACATGGCCAGCAACAAGGTCTGCCGCCTGTGGGCCGACATGGTGCGCAAGATGGATGTCGAGATGATCGTGCCGCAGCACGGCCGTCCCTTCGTCGGCAAGGCGATGATCAACACCTTCCTCGACTGGATCGGCCAGCTCGAGTGCGGCATGGACCTGATGGGGCCGGCCGACTACACCCTGCCGCGCTGAGTCTCTGCGGCCAGACCGACGCCGGCGGCGCCTTCGGGCCCGCCGGCGTCGTCGTTTGCGGGACGGGTGTCTTGAGCCCCGACGAACGGACGGCTATGGTGCGCTGAGCCACTGTCGTCCGAGGAGCCGATGCCCAGCCCGACCATCCTGCCCCATCCCGGCGCGCCATGACCCAGACCGTCTTTCCCTGGCGCGGCGGCAACCGTTTCGAGTTGCTGATCGACGGCGAGCAGTTCTTCCCCCGCCTGCTCGCCGCCATCGAGGGCGCCGAGCGGCAGGTGGAACTGGAGCTGTATCTGGTCGAGGCCGGCGCCTGCGCCGAGCATCTGGTCGCCTGCCTGAGCGCCGCCGCCCGCCGCGGCGTGGTGGTGCGCTGTCTGTTCGACGCCTTCGGCAGCCGGCGCCTCGGCGCACGCCTGAGCACGCAGCTGCGCCAGGCCGGCGTGCAGCTGCGTCTGTACAACCCGCTCGGCTGGCGGCGTGGAGTGGCCAACTGCTACCGCGACCACCGCAAGCTGCTGCTGGTCGACGGGCAGCGCGCCTGGGTCGGCGGCACCGGCGCCACCGACGACTTCTGGCGGCCCGAGCCGGCCGGCGATCGCTGGCACGAGCTGATGGTGGAGATGGCCGGGCCGCTGGTGGCCGACTGGCAGACCCTGTTCGAGCGCCTGTGGAAGGCCTGCGACGACGACTGCGCCTGGCGCCCCCATGTGCGTCCGTCGACGCACTTGCCGCCGAGGCCGCTGCCGGGCGCCGGCCTCGGCCGGGTGGCCTACGCCGATGCCGTGCAGCACCGCGACATCCTGCACTCGCTGCTGCGCAACCTCGGCCATGCGCGTACGCGCATCTGGCTGGCCACGCCCTATTTCCTGCCCAGCTGGCGGGTGCGCAAGGCGCTGCGCAAGGCGGCCGAGCGCGGCGTCGACGTGCGCCTGCTGCTGTCCAGCCGCATCACCGACCATGCGCCGGTGCGCTTCGCCGGACAGCGCTACTACCCGCGGCTGCTGAGGAGCGGGGTGCGCATCTTCGAGTACCAGCCGCGCTTCCTGCACCTCAAGGCGGTGCTGGTCGACGACTGGCTGAGCATCGGCTCGTGCAACTTCGACCACTGGACGCTGCGCTTCAACCTGGAGGCCAATCTCGAGGCGCACGACCCGCAGCTGACCGCCGATCTCGAGGAGAGCTTCGTCGCCGACTTCGCGCAGAGCCGCGAGATCGACCTCGACGACTGGCGCGCCCGGCCGCTGGTCATGCGCGTCTCGCAGCGCCTGTGGGGCTGGCTGGATCGCCTGGTGGTCAACCTGCTCGACCGCTGGCGCTGAAAAAGGAAAACCCCGGAGGGCAGGGCCGCTCCGGGGTTTTCTTCGCGCTCGCGGAAGCTTACTTCACTTCCACTGCCAGGCTGTCGGCGATCTTCTGCTTCCAGATCTGCGGGCCGGTGATGTGCACCGACTCGCCGTTGGCATCGACCGCCACGGTGACCGGCATGTCCTTGACCTCGAACTCGTAGATCGCTTCCATGCCCAGCTCGGGGAAGGCCAGCACCTCGGCCTTCTTGATCGCCTGGGCGACCAGGTAGGCGGCGCCGCCGACGGCCATCAGGTACACGGCCTTGTTGTCGCGGATCGCGTCGATGGCGATCGGGCCGCGCTCGGACTTGCCGATCATGCCCAGCAGACCGGTCTGCTCGAGGATCTGGCGGGTGAACTTGTCCATGCGGGTCGCGGTGGTCGGGCCGGCCGGGCCGACCACTTCGTCACGCACCGGATCGACCGGGCCGACGTAGTAGATGAAGCGGCCCTTGAGGTCCACCGGCAGCTCCTGGCCGGCGTTGAGCATGTCGACCATGCGCTTGTGCGCGGCGTCGCGGCCGGTCAGCATCTTGCCGTTGAGCAGGACGGTTTCGCCCGGCTTCCAGCTCTGCACTTCTTCCGGGGTGATGGTGTCGAGGTTGACGCGGCGGGCGCTCGGGCCGGCTTCCCAGACGATTTCCGGGTAGGCGTCCAGCGGCGGCGGGGTCAGCTCGGCCGGGCCGGAGCCGTCCAGCACGAAGTGGGCGTGACGGGTGGCTGCGCAGTTGGGGATGATGCACACCGGCAGCGAGGCGGCGTGGGTCGGGTAGTCCTTGATCTTCACGTCGAGGACGGTGGTCAGGCCGCCGAGACCCTGGGCACCGATGCCCAGCTGGTTGACCTTGTCGAACAGCTCGAGGCGCAGCTCCTCGATGCGGTTCTGCGGGCCGCGCTTCTTCAGCTCATGGATGTCGATCTCTTCCATCAGCGATTCCTTGGCCAGCAGGGCGGCCTTCTCGGCGGTACCGCCGATGCCGATGCCCAGCATGCCCGGCGGGCACCAGCCGGCGCCCATTTCCGGCACGGTCTTCAGCACCCAGTCGACGATCGAGTCGGACGGGTTGAGCATGCCCATCTTCGACTTGTTCTCCGAGCCGCCGCCCTTGGCCGCGACGTCGATCTCCACGGTGTCGCCCGGGACGATCTGGTAGTGGATCACCGCCGGGGTGTTGTCCTTGGTGTTCTTGCGGGCACCGGCCGGGTCGGCCAGGATCGAGGCGCGCAGGACGTTGTCCGGGTTGTTGTAGGCGCGACGCACGCCCTCGTTGATCATGTCGTCCAGGCTCATGGTGGCGCCGTCCCACTGGACGTTCATGCCGACCTTGGCGAACACGGTGACGATGCCGGTGTCCTGGCAGATCGGACGGTGGCCGGTGGCGCACATGCGCGAGTTGATCAGGATCTGGGCGATGGAATCGCGGGCCGCCGGCGACTCCTCGCGCAGGTAGGCCTCGTGCATGGCCTGGATGAAGTCGACGGGGTGGTAGTAGGAGATGTACTGCAGGGCGTCGGCGACGCTCTGGATCAGGTCGTCTTGCTTGATCACGGCCATGGAACGCGGTCCTCTGTCAGGCGGAACTTCACGGCGCGCCACCATGGGCGGCGCAAAAATCGGCGCGGCAGTATAGCGCGCAGGGGGCGTGGCGGACACCCGCCCGCCGTCGACCTTGGTCGATTGGCGGCCAGTGGCGCGGCCGGCAGGCTCGCCCAGAAAGCAGAAGGCCGCTCGAATGAGCGGCCTCCCGGTTCACACTCCGCCGATCAGGCCAGCGATTCGCCGACGTGGAGGACCTTCAGGGTGTTGGTGCCGCCGATGGTGTCGTAGCTGTCGCCCTTGCTCATGATCACCCAGTCGCCCGGCTGCACCACGCCGCGCTTGAGCAGCTCGTCGACCGCGGCCTGGCTGACCTGCTCCGGCGGCAGCGCTGCGGCGTCGAAGGGGATGGTCTGCACGCCGCGGAACAGCGACGCACGGGCCTGGGTGGCGCGGTGCGGCGAGTAGGCGAAGATCGGCACCGCCGAGCGGATGCGCGACATGATCAGCGGGGTGTAGCCGCTCTCGGTGAGGGCGATGATCGCCTTGACGCCAGGGAAGTGGTTGGCGGTGTACATGGCCGCCAGGGCGATGCTCTCGTCGCAGCGCTCGAAGGTCAGGCCCATGCGGTGGCCGGACTTCTGGCTGGTCGGGTGCTTCTCGGCGCCGACGCAGACGCGCGCCATGGCCTTGACCGCTTCCACCGGGTAGTCGCCGGCGGCGCTCTCGGCCGACAGCATCACCGCGTCGGTATAGTCCAGCGCGGCGTTGGCCACGTCGGACACCTCGGCGCGGGTCGGCATCGGGCTGTGGATCATCGACTCCATCATCTGCGTGGCGGTGATCACCACTTTGTTGAGGCGGCGGGCGTGGGCAATGATCTTCTTCTGGATGCCGACCAGCTCGGCGTCGCCGATCTCCACGCCGAGGTCGCCGCGGGCGACCATCACGCCGTCGCTGGCGCGGATCAGCGCATCCAGCGATTCGTCGTCGGCCACCGCCTCGGCGCGCTCGATCTTGGCGATCAGCCAGGCGTCGCTGCCGGCCTCGTCGCGCAGGCGGCGGGCGTAGTGCATGTCCTCGGCATCGCGCGGGAAGGACACCGCCAGGTAGTCCAGCTCCATCTCGGCGGCCAGCTTGATGTCGGCCTTGTCCTTGTCGGTCAGCGCCGGCGCGGTCAGGCCGCCGCCGCGGCGGTTGATGCCCTTGTGGTCGGACAGCGGGCCACCGACGGTGACCTTGCACAGCAGCTCGCTGGCGGTGACCTGCTCGACCTGCATGATCACCCGGCCGTCGTCGAGCAGCAGCTCGTCGCCGACCTTGCAGTCCTTGACCAGGTCCGGGTAGTCGATGCCGACCACTTCCTGGGTGCCGGCGTCGCGCGGGTGGCTGATGGAGAAGCGGAAGGCGTCGCCTTCCTGCAGCTCGATGCGCTTGTTGGCGAACTTGGCGATGCGGATCTTCGGACCCTGCAGGTCGCCGAGCAGGGCGACGTGGCGATCGTGCTTGGCGGCCAGCTCGCGCACCAGGCGGGCGCGGGCCTTGTGCTCCTCGGGGGTGCCGTGGGAGAAGTTGAGGCGGGCGACGTTCATCCCGGCGAGGATCAGTTGCTCCAGCACCTGCGGCGAGCTGCTGGACGGGCCGAGAGTGGCGACGATCTTGGTACGGCGAAAGGGCATCAGGTTGCTCCTGGGTAAGGTCTGAACAGCGCCGGCGCGCCCGCTTGTGGCTGGGCGGACCGGTCTTGGTCGGCTCGCGGTGAGCCTGCGCCATCCGTGGCGGGAGTCGGTCAGTGGGCGGGTGCGCCCTGCGGCTTGAGCACCAGCAGGTCGCAGTCGACCCCTTCGAGCACGCGCTCGGCAGTGTGGCCGATCAGCGCGGTGTCGAGGTGGCCGCGGGCGATGGCGCCCATCACCAGCAGGTCGACGGCATTTTCCTCGACGAAGCGCGGCAGGGTCTCCTCGGCGAAGCCCTGCAGCAGGTGGCTGCGCGGCTTGGCTACCGCATGCTGGCCGAGCAGTTGCTCGAAGGCCTCGCGGTGGCGTTCGCCGGTGCGCTCGACATAGTACTCGTAATCGGCGATCAGTTCGGCATCGAACACCAAGGTGCGCGGCAGCGGTGCGTAGCTGTGCAGGTAGTGGTCCTCCAGGCCGAGGGTCTGACCCAGGGTCTGCGCCGCCTCGATCAGCTGGTGGTCGAGGCTGGCCGGCTTGTCGGCGCTGTGGGTGGGATCGAGGGCCACGGCCAGGCGCTGGCTGCGCCACTCGCCTTCCGGCTTGACCAGCCACAGTGGCGCCGGGCAGTAGCGGATCAGCTGCCAGCAGGTGTTGCTCAGCAGCAGGCGACGGATCAGGCCGTGGCTGTGCGCGGTCTTCAGCACCAGGTCGGGCTTCAGTTCCTCGGCGCGGGCGATGACCATCCGGTGCAGCGGCTTGCCCCAGCGCACCTCGCAGGTCACCGCCAGGCCCTCCTGGCGCAGCGGCGCGGCCAGTTGCTCGAGCCATTCGCGGCGCTGGCGGAGCAGCGAGTCGCGCGCCTTGTCCAGCGCCGGCGCCTCGAACAGCAGGCCGTTGTCCAGGGCACTGTTGAACTCGCAGATCAGCAGCTCGAGGGCGGCACCGCTGCGGCGGGCGATCCAGGCCGCGCGCGCCAGCGCCGGTTGCGGGGTTTGGGTGGGATCGATGATCACCAGCAGCTGCTTGAGTTGCATGTCGGACTCCTTGGCCGGATGGGGTATGGCCCGCGTGATGCCAGGCTCGGCTTGATGGACTCAGCCTAGCGCCAGCGCCACTACACATGCAAACCGGTTACCGGGGCGTGACGGGCGTGGCAGAGCGGGTGGCGGCAGGGCTCAGAAGGCCCCCGCCGCCTTCCACTGCAGGTAGCGGTTGACCAGTTCCGGCCCCAGTTCGCCGGGGCGCAGGTCGAGCACCGGCAGGCCCTGGGCGGCGAGGCGCTCGTGCAGGGCGCTGCGCGCGGCGGCGTAGTCGACGGCGCCGCAGTAGGCGAGCGCCTGCTCGTAGCTGTCCACCGGCTGCTGGCGCTGGCGGTCGAGCACTTCCTCGCGCAGGCTGGCGATCAGCAGGCGGTGGTGGCGGGCGATCTGCGCCGCGGCCAGCGGCAGCTGCTGGTCGTCCTCGTCGCGCAGGTTGCCGAGCAGCACCACCAGGGCGCGGCGCGGCTGGCGGGCGAGCAGTTCGCCGGCGGCGGCCAGGTAGTCGCCGGGCAACTGGCCGGGCTGCAGGTCGTAGACGCCGTTGAGCAGGGCGTTGAGCTGCTGCTGGCCCTTGGCCGGCGGCAGGTAGCGCGGCGTGTCGCCGCCGAAGGCCAGCAGGCCGACGGCATCGCCCTGGCGCAGGGCGACGTGGGCCAGCAGCAGGCAGGCGTTGAGGGCGTGGTCGAAGTGGCTGAGTTCGCCGTCCTGGCTGCGCATGCGCCGGCCGCCGTCGAGCAGGAAGAGGATCTGCTGGTCGCGTTCCTCCTGGTATTCGCGGGCGATCGGCTGGTGCTTGCGTGCGGTGGCCTTCCAGTCGATCTGGCGCAGGCTGTCGCCATCGCGGAACTCGCGCAGCTGGTGGAACTCGCGGCCGCTGCCGCGGCGCGGCTTCTGGCGCACGCCGAGGCGGCCGAGCCAGCTCTCCACCGCCATCAGGCGGGCGCCGTGCAGGCGGGCGAAGTCGGGATAGATGCGCGTGCTGCCGGGCAGTGGCAGATGGCGGCGCGCCTGCCACAGCCCCAGGCGGCTGGGCAGGCCGACCTCGCAGCGCGCGAAGGCGCTGTCGCCGCGCTGGCGCGGGCGGATGCGGTAGCGCAGCTCGCCGCCCTGGCCGGGCGGCAGGGCGAGGCGCTGCGGCAGGCCCTGGAACTCCAGCTCCGCCGGCACGTGGTCGAACAGCTCCAGCCAGGGCGTGGCCGCCGCCGGGGTGACGCGCAGGACCACCTCGCTCCAGCGGTCCAGCGCCAGGTGGCCGGGCAGCTGGCGCTCGAGCGCCGGCGAGGGCAGGCGGCGCAGCCACAGGGCGTCGAACAGCGCCGCGCCGGCCAGCGCCAGCAGCGCCGCCCACCACAGGCCGTGCAGCCAGGCGGGCAGGGCGAGGCCGAGCGGCGCCGCGGCGCCGAGGGCGATGGCCGCCAGCAGCAGGGCGGCGGCGAGACCGAGCAGGCGGGGCGTGGGCTTCATGAGCGCGGCGCGGCCACCTGGGCGAGCAGCTGGGCGAGCACCCGGTCGACGTCCTGGCCCTCGATCTCCAGCTCCGGCGCCAGGCGCACGCGGTGGCGCAGCACCGCCGGCGCACAGGCCTTGAGGTCGTCCGGGGTGACGAACTCGCCGCCGTGCAGCAGGGCGCGGGCGCGGGCGCAGCGCACCAGGGCGATGGAAGCGCGGGGACCGGCGCCGAAGGCCAGCCCCGGCCAGTCGCGGGTGGCGCGCACCAGGCGCACGGCGTAGTCGAGCACCTGGTCGTCGATCGGCAGCTCGGCGCAGATGCGCTGCAGCACCGGCACGTCGCGCTCGCGCAGCAGCGGGCGCAGGGCGGCGACGTCGAGCATGTCGCCGCGCGCCGTGCGGGTCACCAGGCGCACCAGCTCCAGCTCCTCGAGATGCGCCGGATAGTCCATGCGCAGCTTGAGCATGAAGCGGTCCAGCTCGGCCTCGGGCAGCGGGTAGGTGCCTTCCTGCTCGATGGGGTTCTGCGTGGCCAGCACCATGAACGGCCGCGGCACCGGCAGGGCGTTGCCCTCCAGGGTGACCTGGCGCTCCTGCATCACCTCGAGCAGCGCCGCCTGGGTCTTGGCCGGCGCGCGGTTGATCTCGTCGGCGAGCAGCAGGTTGGTGAACACCGGCCCCTGGCGTAGCTTGAACTGCTCGCTGGCCAGGTCGTAGACGGCGTGGCCGGTGACGTCGCTGGGCATCAGGTCGGGGGTGAACTGGATGCGCGCGAAGCGGCCGCCGAAGCAGCGCGCCAGGGCGCGCACCAGCAGGGTCTTGCCCAGGCCGGGGACGCCCTCGATCAGCACGTGGCCGCCGGCGAGCAGGGCGCAGAGCACGTCGTCGATCACCTGCTGCTGGCCGATCAGCGCCAGGCTGAGCTCGGCGCGCACCGCCTGGATCAGCTGCACGGCGCGCTGGTGCTGGTTGACGGCGGGCCTGTCGTCGCCGACCGGCGGTGCGGCCGCGGCCACGGTATCCGCCGGCGGCGCGTCCCGGTCGTCCGGGGTGGCGGTCGCGGGGGCGATGGGCTGGGCGTCGGATTCTTCGCTCATCATAGGGCATTCCTGAGTCGTTGCAGGTGGGCGACCTGGCGGGTGAACTGGGCGGCATCGATGCGCTGCTCGCCGAGCGGACGCATGGCCTGGCCGATCTGGCTGGGCGTGAGGCGGGCGAGACGGCCGAGCAACTGCCACTGTTCGGTGACCGGCAGGCGCTCGAAGCCGGGGTGGCGCTGGCGGGCGCGCTGGCGCACCTCGGCCTGCAGGCGGGCGAGCAGGGCGGCGTGGCCGCTCTGCCGGCAGAGGAAATCGGCGCTGGCCTGCAGGTGCTCGCCGAGCTGGCGGCGCGCCGGTGGCGGGTCGGCCTGCAGCGGGCCGTGGCGCAGGCCGAAGCGCCAGAGCAGCAGGGCGACCAGCAGGGCGAGGGCTGCCAGCGCCTCGGGGAAGTGGCGCAGCAGCAGGGACGGCAGGGATTCGCTGGCGAGGCGCTGGAGCAGCACGACCTGGCTGTCCTGGGTCAGGTACCAGAGCAGCCAGGCGTGGTCGTGCTCGCCGATGTGGCTGTTGCGCCACAGGTTGCCGTCGCTGAGCACGGTGACCAGGCCGTCGCCGTGGCCGAGTTGCAGCAGGTGGGTGGCCCTGGCGCTGTTGGCCCAGGCATGGGCGCGGTTGCCGGCGTCCTCGAGGTGGTAGCGGGTATCGAAGGCGAAGTAGGCCGGCGCCTGTTCGTTCTCCAGGTACAGCTTGGTCAGCTCGGGCCAGGGCTCCTCGGCGGCGGTTTCCGGCGTCTCCGCCAGGCTGGCGCTGGGCAGGCGGTGCACCTGCAGCAGGTCGAGCAGCAGGTCGTCGCTGCGCTGGCGCTGTTCGTTCCAGTTGGCCTGGGCGATCACCAGCAGGTGGCCGCCGGCGGCGGCCCAGTCGAGCAGGCGCTGGTTCTGGGCGGCGGTCAGTTCGCGGCGCGGGCCGAGCAGCACCAGGGTGTGGCCGGCGGGCGGGGTGTCTTCGAGCACCCCGGCCAGGCTGTCGGCGCGGCCGACTTCGACCTGGCGCTGGCGCAGGAAGCGCTCGGCGGCCAGCCAGGGATTGCTGCGCGCCTCCGGCGCCGGGCCGAGTTCGACGCTGCGCCACTGCGGGTCGAGGTTGCCGAGCAGCAGGAAGGCCAGCGCGGCGAGCAGCGACAGGCCGGCGAGAGCGCCCCACAGGCGTTGGCGGGAGGTCATGGGGTCACCTCCGCGCTGCGGGCGCGGCTGTTCAGTTCCAGCGCGCGCCAGGCGGCGCACAGCTCGGGGCCGAGTTCGGCCGGCGGCGGGCGACTGCCGTAGGCGAGCGCCTGCCAGGCCTGCAGCAGGCGGGCGGCGAAGCGCGCCAGCGGTGCATCGTCGAGGCGCTGCAGCAGCACCAGCACCTCGCCCTCGGTGTGTGCCGGGGTCAGCGGCAGGCGGCGCTGGTGCAGCAGGTGGCTGAGCAGGCCGCGATAGAGCAGGCCGAGAGCGGCGCGCGGGTCGTGCGGCCACAGCTGCTCGACGCTGGCCGGCAGGTCGTCCGGCAGGCTGCGCGGATCGACGGCCAGGCCGAACAGCTCGACCGGCGTTTCCGCCGCGGGCGTCTCGGCGGCCGGAGCGCGGCGGACGAACAGCGCCAGCCAGTCGCGATAGCGCCAGACCAGCACGGCGATGCCGCCGGCCAGCAGGCTCCACAGCAGCGCCTCGAGGAGTTCGGCGAAGCCGCCGGTCCAGGCCGGCGGCGCATCGGGCAGGGAGCGGTCCGCCGCGTCGGGCTGGTCGGTATCCGGCCAGCCCCAGTCGAGGCGCTCCTCGTGGCGGCGGAACGGCGGCGCGTCGAGCAGGGCGTGGATCTCGCGCTGCGCCTCGGCGCTGCTCAGCGGCTGGTGGGTGAGGCGCGGCGCCTCGGGCCCTGCGGCGTCCGTCACCGGCAGCGGGCAGGCGGCGCTCTCCAGGACTGCCGCGGCAGTTTCGGGCGGCGCCGTTTCGGCCAGTGCCGTGCGCCCGGGCAGCAGCAGGGCGAGGCCGAGCAGCACCACCAGGCCGGTCTGGCCGAGGCGTTCGAGCAGGCGGCGGAAGGCCAGTTCGAGATCCCAGGCCTCCAGCTCGCTGCGCCGGTTGAGGTAGAGGCTGAAGCCGCAGGCGACGTAGACCGGTTCCCAGACCACCAGCACCAGGGCGTAGCAGGCGTTGCTCAGGTGCTCCAGCCACAGCCATTCCTGCGGCGGGCGCAACACCGCGCTGGCCAGGGTGAGCGGATCGCGGAGCTGTTCGGGGAGCATCAGGTAGATCAGCACCAGCAGGCCGGCCCACAGCAGCAGTTCGACGTGCATGCCGAGCAGGGTCAGCCAGCGCGCCACGCCGCTGCGCCGGCCGAGGGCGTGCAGGCGCTGGCGGCGCGCGCTGCCGCGCAGGTTCTCCAGCTGGGTCAGCGGCAGGGTGAAGCTGCGGCTCAGGCTGAAGCGCCGCCAGGTCAGGCTGGCCAGCAGCTCGCCGCGCAGCAGCGCGGGCCAGGCGCGCAGGGCCTGGCCGAGGGTCGGCGTGGCGCCGAACAGGGCGCGCGAGAGGATGTGCAGCGGCAGGCGTTCGAAGGCCGGCTTCAGCCACCAGAACAGCAGCAGGGCGATGCTCGGCTGTTCCCGGAACAGCAGGCCGAGCAGCGCCAGCAGCGGCAGGGTGAGCAGCGCCCAGCTGCCCAGCAGCAGGCCGGCGTGGCGCTGCACCAGGTGCACGCCCAGGTCGACGGCTTCCCACGCGCTGCGCGGGCGCAGGGCGGCCTCGGCGGCGCTCAGCGACATGCGCGGCTCCGCGGGAGGCTGGCGAGTGGCTCGGTGATCACGACGACTCCCTGTGTTCGGTTCGATCGATCCAGTCAGCGGCGGCGCCCGCCGAGGCCGAAGTAGGCGCCGACCAGCAGCCACAGCGCGATGCCGACGGTGTACTTGACGGTCACCGGAAAGCGGGTGACCGACGACCAGTAGGCCTCGACGAAGGCGGCGATCAGCAGCAGGCCGATCACTCCGGCGAGCAGGCCGACGCAGCCGCGCGCGGCACTGCGCAGGGCGGCGCGGCGGCTGCGTGGTCCGGGCATCAGCAGGGCGCCGCCCAGCTGCAGGCCGGCGGCGCCGGCGAAGGTTATGGCAGTCAGCTCGAAAGCGCCATGGCCGACGACGAAGCCGAGGAAGGTTTCGTCGTAGCCGATGCGGATCAGGTGGCCGGCGATGGCGCCGATGTTGAGGCCGTTGTAGAGCAGGAAGAACAGCGAGCCGATGCCGAGCAGCAGGCCGCTGGCGAAGGTTTGGAAGGCGATGCCGATGTTGTTCATGATGTAGTAGCCGAACATCAGCCAGTCGTCGCCGCTGCCGCGCCCGGCCCAGGGGCCGAGGCGGCTGGAGTCGGGGTCGTACATCAGCTCCATCTTCGCCACCTGCTGCGGTGACAGCAGGCTGTAGATCAGTTCGGGGAACAGGTAGACCAGCAGGCCCATGCCCAGCAGGCTGCCGTAGAACAGCAGGCTGGCGAGCAGGATGCTGCGCCAGGCGGCGCGCACCTGGCGCGGGAAGCCACCGAGCAGGAAACCGAGCAGGCGCGGACCGAGGCCGCGAGGGGGGCGGTACAGCTGCTGGTGGGCGCGCAGGACCAGCTGCTGCAGGTATTCGACCAGGTTGGGACTGTAGGCGCGGCTCTGCGCCAGGGCCAGCTGCTGGCACAGGCGCCGATAGTCGGCGGCGAAGGCGCCGGCCAGGGACTCGAGTGACTTGCCTTGCTCCAGCAGCCTGAGCTGGCCCTCGAGGGCCTGCCACTGGCTCCGGTGCAGGGCCTCGAACTGCGCCTGTCTCATGGTTCGCCCCGCAGGCCGGCGGCGATGCGCTGCAGGCGCAGCGGGGCCTCGTCCGGCGACACGCCGAGTACCGGTGCGAGCAGGCCGGCCAGCTCCTCGCGGCGCGCCGGCGACAGCTGGCGCCGGCGCTCGTCGAAGGCGAGCAGGGCGCGCTGCTCCTCGGCACGCAGGGGGAAGGGCGCCGGCAGCGGCGCCACCGGCTCGCCCGGCAGCGGCGCCGGCGGGCGCTGGCGGTGGATCACCAGGGTGCCGGCGGCGAGGTCGCCGAGGCGCTGGAAGCGTGGACTGGCCAGGCTGGCGAGCAGGCCGCAGCAGTAGCCCAGCGGCAGCATGTCGACGAAGCGCAGCAGGTTGCGCAGCAGCGCGGCGCCCCAGCCGACCGGGGTTCCGTCCTCGTGCACCACGCGCAGGCCGAGCAGCTGCTTGCCGGGCGAGCGCCCCTGGTTGAGCACTTCGAACAGCACCATGTACCACCAGTTGAGCAGGAACAGCAGGATCAGGCCGAGGCCGACGCCCAGTTCGCCGAGGCGGCCGAGCAGGCTGACGACCAGCAGCGACAGGGCGGCGCGCAGGACCAGGTCGACGCCGAAGGCGCGGGCGCGCACCAGCGGGCCGGCGGGCGACAGCAGCAGGTCGACCCCCTCCGGGGTTTCCACCCGCAGGCGGGTGTCCAGCAGCGGGCTGGCGGATGTGGCTGGGGGCATGGCGGCGGGCTGCTCGGGGCTGGGATTGGCGATGCTAGCGAGGCGCGGCGGCGCGAGGCAACCGCCTGCGTCCGGGTGCCGCGCGGCGCGGGCGCGTTCAGTCGGCGGCCGGCAGCACGCCGAAGATCTCCCGGTACAGCACGCCGAGCGCCGCCACCGACAGCGGCAGGCTCCAGATCAGGCCGATGCCCAGCGGCAGGGCGCTGACCAGCAGGATCGCGCCGAGCAGCAGGAGCAGGCCGAACACCTTGAACCAGTGCTGGCTGATGGCCTGGCGCGAGGCTTCCATGGCCTGCCAGGGGCTCAGGCCGCGCTCGACCACCAGGGCCATGGCCAGTAGGTAGGCGACGCCCAGATAGATGCCGGGAAGGATCAGCAACAGGGTGCCGAGGTAGACCAGGACGGTGACCAGCATGCCGGTGATGGCCAGCGCCAGGGTATGACCGAAGTAGCCGAACACCAGACCGACGCCGACCGGTTGCTGCGCCGCCCGGCGGATGCCGATCATCAGGATGCCGGCGAAGAACGGATAGGTGAGCACGCCGATCAGCAGGCTGAGCAGCAGTTGTCCCGCCACCCCGGCGAGCAGGCTGTCGTGGCCGATCAGCCCGGCGCCGGCGAGGATGAACGCCAGCACGAAGGCGGCGGCGAACAGCACCGCGTAGAAGGCCAGGAAGCCGGCGATGATCGGCCACTTGATGCCGCGGGTGTTGCCCCAGGCCTCGCCGAGCAGGCCGCCGATGGAGAAGTCGTAGCCGCGGGCGAGGGCCTCCTCGATGCTGGGGGCCGGCTGCGCAGGGGCGGGCCTGTGCAGCAGGTCGCTGCGCGGCGGGGCGAACGGATTGGCGGCGGGGATGCTGTTCATGCCAGGGTCCTTGCGAGGCGTGATGGGAACGCCGGGATGCTAGTCGGCCGTCCCGGCCCCGGCAAGGCGGCTGGCGCGCAGGTGCGCAGCTTTGCGAGCCAGGTCGGCTTTCCCGGTGTGGCGCCGCCGCGTCGCAACGGTCCCGACCGCCGGACGATTCGCGCTAGACTGCGCGCCCCTGCCAATTGGAGCCGATCCCGTGACCGCAAGCATCTTCTGGTACGACTACGAAACCACCGGCATCGACCCGCGCCGCGACCGGCCGCTGCAGGTGGCGGGGATCCGTACCGACGAGGCGCTCAACGAGATCGGCGAGCCGCTCAACCTGTATTGCCGGCCGAGCGACGATATCCTGCCGCACCCGATGTCCTGCCTGATCACCGGCATCGCCCCCGGCCACCTGGAGCGCCACGGCCTCGGCGAGGCCGAGTTCATGACCCGCCTGCACGCCGAGCTGGCGCGCCCCGGCACCTGCACCGCCGGCTACAACAGCCTGCGCTTCGACGACGAGGTCACCCGCTACAGCCTGTACCGCAACTTCTTCGATCCCTACGCCCGCGAGTGGCAGGGCGGCAACAGCCGCTGGGACCTGATCGACCTGCTGCGCAGCGCCTATGCCCTGCGCCCGCAGGGCATCGAGTGGCCGCAGGAGGACGGGCGGGTGACCCTGAAGCTGGAGCGGCTGACCGCAGCCAACGGCATCGACCACGGCCAGGCCCACGACGCCCTGGCCGACGTGCGCGCCACCATCGCCCTGGCGCGGCTGCTGCGCGAACGCCAGCCGCGCCTGTACGACTGGTGTTATCAGTTGCGCAGCAAGCAGCGGGTGATGGAACAGATCCGCCTGCTGCAACCGCTGGTGCACATATCCGGGCGCTTTTCCGCCGAGCGCCATTTCCTCTCCGTGGTAATGCCGCTGGCCTGGCATCCGCGCAATCGCAATGCACTGATCGTCTGCGATCTGCAGGCCGATATCGCCCCGCTGCTGGAGTTGCCGGCGGAAGTTCTCGCCACGCGCCTGTATACCCGCCGCGAAGAACTGGGCGATGGCGAACTGCCGGTACCGCTGAAACTGGTACAGATCAATCGTTGCCCGGTGCTGGCGCCGCTCAAGGTGTTGCGCGAGGAGGACTGCCAGCGCCTGGCGCTGGATATGTCGGCCTGTCTGGATCGGGGCCGCGTGCTGGAACAGCGGCAGGCGGCATGGCGTGAAAAGTTGCCGGCGATCTATGCGGAAAACGGTTTTGCCGCCAGCGAGGATCCGGAGCAGCGCCTGTATGACGGCTTTATTGGCGACCGCGACCGCGGCCTGTGTATCCAGGTGCGCGAAAGTGACCCGGCGCGACTCGCCGAACGCCATGGGCTGTTTGCCGACGAGCGTCTCGAGGAGTTGCTGTTCCGTTATCGCGCGCGCAACTTTCCGCAGACATTGAGCACGCCCGAACAGCAGCGCTGGCAGGAGTTCTGTCGCCGGCGGCTGAGCGACAGTCGCGCCGGGGCGCCCAATACCCTGGCCGAGTTCGAACAGGCCGTGACGGAACTGCTGCCGGCCTGCGATCCGCGCCAGCAGGCCCTGCTCGCGGCCTGGCAGGCCCATGCGCAGGGCTTGCGCCAGCGCTACGCAGTGGCCTGAGCGGCAGCGGGCGGACGATTTCGCGGCAATAAAAAACGCCAGCTCGGCTGGCGTTTTTTATTGCCCTGCAGGAAGTGCCGGCAATCAGTCGAGGATGGTCGCCCAACTTTCCACGGTATCGTTGCCCCAGGTGGCTTTCCACTCCTTCAGGGTCTTGTGGTTGCCGCCCTTGGTCTCGATGGTTTCACCGGTGTTCGGGTTCTTGTACTGCTTGACCTTGCGGGTGCGCTTGGCCGGGGCTTCAACTTTGGCGGCACGGGCCGGGCGGCCGGCCTTGGCAACTTTGCCTTCGGCGTCGAGCAGGGCGAGGATGTCCGGCAGCGACTTGCCATATTCGGCCATCAGTTCGCGCAGCTTGGCTTCGAAGTCCAGTTCCTTCTGCAGCTTGTCGTCCAGCTTGAGGGCTTGCAGGCGCTCCTGCAGTTGCTTGATGGCAGCTTCGGTCGTGCGATATTCGTTGATCAGGGACATTGTCTTTTTCCTTGGGAAACGGGTCTGCAGGAACTACGGCGGTGAATGGATAATAGGCACAGCTCAATGCCAAGTAAATAGCGCGGAGCGCCTCGCGGAATATTTGGTAAAAATAACGGGCGAAGTTGTCGCGGGCGGGCGGAGATATTGGCGAGGCATGTAGAGGGGGCCTCCGAGGGCATGGCTTAGTGCCGGGAAAGACAAGTGCGGCAACTCTTGCAAGTTCTCGCATGTATCTGCCGGTGCTGCCGGGCTGCCTTGTCTGCGGCCAACGGGCGCAAGGCGTGACCGCGGCGCGGCTGTAGTTTTCCGTGCGGCTGGATAGAATGCCCCCTTTCGATGTTTGCGGAGTTACCCCATGCGTACTTTCCGGTTGGTCATCGCCTGCCCCGACCGCGTCGGCATCGTGGCCAAGGTCAGCAACCTGCTGGCTACCTACAACGGCTGGATCACCGAGGCGAGCCATCATTCGGACCTGGACAACGGCTGGTTCTTCATGCGCCACGAGATCCGCGCCGACTCGCTGCCGTTCGATCTCGAGGGGTTCCGCCATGCCTTCTCGCCCATCGCCCGCGAGTTCGGCATGCGCTGGCAGGTCTACGACTCGGCGGTGAAGAAGCGCGTGGTGCTGATGGCCAGCCGCGAATCGCACTGCCTGGCCGACCTGCTGCACCGCTGGCACAGCGGTGAGCTGGACTGCGAGATCCCCTGTGTGATCTCCAACCACGACGACCTGCGCAGCATGGTCGAGTGGCACGGCATTCCCTACTTCCACGTGCCGGTCGATCCGAAGGACAAGGCTCCGGCCTTCGCCGAGGTCAGCCGGCTGATCGCCGAGCACCAGGCCGACTGCGTGGTGCTGGCGCGCTACATGCAGATCCTGCCGCCGACCCTGTGCCAGGACTACGCCGGGCGGGTGATCAACATCCACCACAGCTTCCTGCCCTCGTTCGCCGGCGCCAAGCCCTACCATCAGGCGGCCAAGCGCGGCGTCAAGCTGATCGGCGCCACCTGCCACTACGTCACCGAGGAACTGGACGCCGGCCCGATCATCGAGCAGGACGTGGCGCGGGTCACCCACCGCCAGCAGGCCGAGGACATGGTGCGCATCGGCAAGGACGTGGAGCGGCGGGTACTGGCCCGCGGGCTACGCTATCACCTGGAGGACCGGGTGCTGGTGCACGACAACAAGACCGTGGTGTTCGACTGACAGGCCACCGCCGCGACCCTTCAAGGAACCAGAGGAGAAACACCATGCTCAAGTCGATCAAGGTGCGCGACTACATGACCCGCCACCCGGTGACCTTCCGCCCGGACATGGACCTGTTCACCGCCATCAACCGCCTGCTCGAACACGGACTGGCCGGAGCGCCGGTGCTGGACGCCGAGGGCCAGCTGGTCGGCATCCTGTCCGAGGCCGACTGCCTGCGCGCGATCCTGGCCGGCGCCTACTTCGACGATGCCCACGGTGCCGTCGGCAGCTTCATGACGGTGGTGCCGGATACCATCGACGCCGATGCCGACATCATCAAGGCCGCCGAAGGCTTCCTGCTCGACCAGCGCCAGCGCCTGCCGGTGCTCGAGGAGGGCCGCCTGGTCGGCATGCTCAGCCGCCACGACGTGCTGCGCGCGGTCAAGGAGTTCGCCCAGCACGAGAAGGGCAAGTCGAACGACTGAACGACGACCGGCAGGCGCGGCCGGTCGCCCGCGGGTGATGGCAGGTCGCGACCGCCATCACCCGCGGGGGAAATGGACCATGCCTGAACATCGTCAACTGCTGCTCGGCGCCGATCCGGCCGGGCAGCCCGTCGGCCAGGCGCTGCGCCTGGCCAACCGCCACGGCCTGATCGCCGGCGCCACCGGCACCGGCAAGACCGTCACCCTGCAGCACCTGGTCGAGCAGTTCAGCGACGCCGGCGTCGCGGTGTTCGCCGCCGACATCAAGGGCGACCTGTGCGGCCTCGGTGCCGCCGGCGCGCCGCAGGGCAAGATCGCCGAACGCATCGCCGCCATGCCCTGGCTGGGCCACCGGCCGCAGGCCTATCCGGTGACCCTGTGGGACGTGGCCGGGCAGGGCGGCCACCCGCTGCGCACCACCCTGAGCGAGATGGGCCCGCTGCTGCTCGGCGCGCTGCTGGAGCTCACTGACAGCCAGCAGGCCGCGCTCTACGCCGCCTTCCGGGTGGCCGACCGCGAGGGCCTGCTGCTGCTCGATCTCAAGGACCTCAAGGCGCTGCTCAACCACCTGCAGGGCAACCCGGAACTGCTCGGCGAGGACCGCGCGCTGTTCACCGGGCCGTCCGCCCAGGCCCTGCTGCGCAAGCTGGCGACCCTCGAGCAGCAGGGCGCCGAGGCGCTGTTCGGCGAGCCGGCACTGCAGCTGGAGGACCTGCTGCAGCCGGCGGCCGACGGCCGCGGGCGCATCCACCTGCTCGACGCCAGCCGCCTGGTGCACGAGGCGCCCAAGGTCTACGCCACCTTCCTGCTCTGGCTGCTGGCCGAGCTGTTCGAGCAACTGCCCGAGCGCGGCGACGCCGACCAGCCCCTGCTGGCGCTGTTCTTCGACGAGGCGCACCTGCTGTTCGCCGGCACGCCGAAGGCGCTGCAGGAGCGCCTCGAGCAGGTGGTGCGGCTGATCCGCTCCAAGGGCGTCGGCGTCTACTTCGTCACCCAGTCGCCGGGCGACCTGCCCGACGACATCCTCGCCCAGCTCGGCCTGCGCGTGCAGCACGGCCTGCGCGCCTTCACCGCCAGGGAGCAGAAGGCCCTGCGCGCGGTGGCCGACGGCTTCCGCCCCAACCCGGCTTTCGACAGCCTGGCCGTGCTCACCGAGCTGGGCATCGGCGAGGCGCTGGTCGGCACCCTGGAGGACAAGGGCACCCCGGCCATGGTGCAGCGGGTGGCCATCGCCCCGCCGCAGTCGCGCATCGGCCCGCTCGGCGAGAGCGAGCGCGCCGCGCTGCTGCGTGCCTCGCCGCTGGCCGGGCGCTATGACCGGCCGGTGGACCGCGAGTCGGCCTACGAGCTGCTCAGCGCCCGCGCCGCCCAGGCCGAAGCGCCCGCGCCGGCCGGCAGAGGCCAGGCCGCGGCGCAGGACAGGTCGCTGGGCGACATGGCCGGCGAGCTGCTCGGCAGCGCGGTCGGCCAGGCGATGAAGAGCGCGGTACGCCAGGCCGCCAACCAGATCGGCCGCGAGCTGGTGCGCGGGCTGATGGGCTCGCTGCTCGGCAAGCGGCGCTGAGCACGGCTGCGACCTGGCGCATGGACAGCCCGGCGCCGTCTGGCATAGCCTCCGGCGGCCGGGCAGGCGCGTGGGCGGGGTGGGGCCACCCGTGCTGCGTGCTGCCCGCCATCGTCCGCCAGGGGAGGAGCCCCGCCATGCGTCTGCGAGCTGCCGTAGTCCTGCTGTTTCCCGCCTGCCTCAGCACCGGCGTGCTGGCCGAGGGCGCGCCGCCGATCACGGCGGTGGTGCTGCATCCGGGCAGTGCCACCGTGGTGCGGACCGCGCAGGTCACCCCCGGGATGACCGAGGTGGTGTTCGCCGGCCTGCCGGCCCAGTTCGACCTGCAGACCCTGCGCGCCGAGGCCGGCGCCCACGTGCGGGTGGGTCAGGTGGTCACCCGCGATGCCGCGCGCGGCGACGCCTTCAATCCGGCGGAGGCCGATCTGGAGGGGCGCATCCTCGCCCTGCAGGACCGGCAGGCGGCAGTCGATGCCGAGATCGCCGCGGCCGAGCTGGTCGGGCGCTACCTGGAGCGCTTCGGTGCGGGCGGCTCCGGCGAAGGCGAGGCATCTGCCCTGCCCGACGATCCCAAGATTCTCGCCGGACTGGTGCAGACCCTCGGGCAGAGCGCGCGCGAATCGCTGGCCGCCATCCAGCGGCTGAACGTGGAGAAGCGCGAGTTCGGCAAGCAGATCGAGGTGCTGCAGCGCGAGCTGGAGGGCCTGCGCAGCGGGGCGCGCGACACGCGCAGCGTCACCGTGCAGCTCAGCGCGCAGCGCCCCGGCGAGCTGCGCCTCAGCTATCAGGTGGCGAATGCCGGCTGGCAGCCGGCCTACCGGGTGAGCCTGGACAGCGCGGCCTCGCGCCTGGAGCTGGAGCGCCTGGCCAGCGTGGCGCAGCGGACCGGCGAGGACTGGCAGGGCGTGCGCCTGACCCTGTCCACCACCCAGCCGCGGCTGTCGCCCGCCGCCCCCGAGCCGCAGCCCTGGCTGCTCACCTGGCAGCCGCCGGTGCCGGCGCAGTTGTCCAGGGCCGAGTCGCGGGTCATGCCGGCCCCCGCCGCGCCGCTGGCCGGCGTCGCCGCGCGCGAGGCGCTCGCTGACGAGGAGGGGTTCCAGCCGCCGAGCTTCGTCAGTCACGGTGCCTTCGCCAGCGAATTCGAAGTGCCGACGCCGGTCAGCCTGCCGGCCGACGGTCGTGCGCTGGCGGTCAGCCTGGGCACGGAGAGCCTCGTCGCCCGCCAGTACCTGCGCATCGCGCCGCGCGTCGAGCAGGCGGCGGTGGTGGTGGCCGAGGCCGAGCGTCCCGAGGGCGTCTGGCTGCCCGGCGATGTCCAGCTGTTCCGCGATGGCAGCTACGTGGGCCGCGCCCACTGGAATCCGGCCGGCAACGAGCGCTTCGTGTTCTCCTTCGGTCGCGACGACCAGTTGCGCGTGGCCGTCGACCAGGTCGAGGGACAGGCGGGCAGCACCGGGGTGTTCGACAAGCGCCGCGAGCGGCGGGTCGCCGAGGTGTTCACCCTCACCAACACCCACAAGCGTCCGGTGGAGGTGCTGCTGCTCGAATCCTCGCCGGTCAGCGGCTCCGAGGAAGTGCGCGTGCGCACGGCCTTCGACCCCGCGCCCACGCAGCAGGCCTGGCAGCAGCGCCGCGGCGTGGTCGCCTGGGAGCGCAGGCTGGCCGCCGGCGAGAGCGCCCGCTTCGGTGTCGACTACCGCATCGAATATCCGCTGGACGGCTACGTCGGCGGGCTGGAGTAGGGGGGCGGCGTCGCGGGGACGCCTCCGCTCGGTGTTCAGCCCGGCGGCTCGGCGATCTTCAGGCGCTGCCAGATCTGTTCGCCGTCCTGGATGGCGAGGTGGATCGGCGACAGGGAGAACTGGTGCAGCTGCAGCACCGCCATGCAGTCCTGCCACTGCTCGATTTCCAGGCGCCGCAGCTTCGACAGGTTGAAGGGATGTTCCTGGCCCTTCCACAGGGCGAGCAGGAAGTCTCGGCAGATTTCGCTCTGCCCGTCGCCGGTGCCGTGCAGGGCCGCTTGCAGCAGCCTGACCAGGGCCTCCTGGGCCTGGGGAACCTGTGCGCTTTGCTGGGCATTCCAGCGCTCGTGGCGCGCCATGCGTGCCGCAATGACACGCTCGATCTCGGCTTCCTCGCGGGCGCGGCGGGCGCGCTCTATATCGTTGGCCGGGCGCTTGATCGGGAGGGGAACTATCCTTTCGTTGCTCATGTGAACCTCCCTTCCCCGGCCGATGGTGGTGCGAATATCGCCTGTCGCCTCGGCCTTCGGGGAACAACTCAGACAAGTCTGCTGAGAATCGCTTTCAAGTCAAGTTGACGACTGAAAATTGACGTTCAACGAACAGCTGGCTTGAGCGAGGTGATTTTATCAAGGTCGAAACCGCGATGTCCCCACGGGGATGGTGGAATTGACAGATTTCGTGATCTGGTGACGCTATATGGGCGGCGTTTTAATGTCGCATTTCCGGCATGGGCATGCCGTGCGCGTCAAGCCATTCGGCGATCCGCGTGACCACCCAGGGGCCGTCGTCCAGCGGCAGGTCGTGGCCGGCGGCGGCATGCCGGGCGTGCGGCAGCTGCCAGCGGGCCGCCAGCTGCGCCGAACAGCGCGGATCGACCAGCGCGTCGCGCTCGCCGCTGAGCAGCAGCAGCGGTGGCTCCGGGCGCTGCGCCGGCAGCCGGAAGCGCGCTGCCGCCGCCAGCTGGCGCAGGGCGTTGCCGGGAGCGACCGGATGGCGGCGGCGCAGCGCCACCCAGTCGTCCAGCACCCGCGGGTCGGCGCGCGCACTGGTCAGGCGCAGGATGGCCGCCTCCTTGTCGCGGGCATCGCCGCCGGCCAGCACGCCGAGCAGTCGCGGGTAGCCGGCCGGGCGCAGGCGCCGGTAGAAGGGGCTGAGTCCGGCGAAGCTGGCGTTGATCAGCACCGCGCCGGCCACCTCGGCGGGATGGGCGGCGGCCCAGGCCAGCGCCACCATCGCCCCCAGCGACATGGCCAGCAGGTGCAGGGGGCCGTCGACGCCCTCGGCGGCCAGGCGGGCGCGACAGTCGTCGACCATCGCCGCGACCTGCAGCGGGCTGCGCTCCCGGTGCCGCACGCCGTTGCCGGGCAGGTCGAGGGCGAGGATGCGCGCCTGCGGCAGGCGAGCCGCCAGCAGGGCAGGGAACTCGCCCCAGTGGCCGCTCTCGCGGGTCAGGCCGCGCAGCAGGATCCAGGTGGCCATGGCTAGCACCACGGATACCAGCGGCGCAGGGCCTGCTGGCGATGCTGTTCGCGCGCCTCGCCGACCGGGCACCAGCCCTGGTGGCCGCAGGCGGCGCGACCGACGAAGTCCAGCCATTCCACCTGGCGTCGCAGCACGCGCGCCTCGCGGTGGCCGAGCAACGGGTTGAACAGGCCCTGCATCGACAGCAACTGGCGCGGGTTCTTCTTCACCCACAGCCAGGAGCCCATCTCCAGGGTCAACGGCAGGTGCACGCGCCCGGGATCGCTCAGGGCGCGCTGGTAGAGGTGGTCCCACAGGTCGCCGTGGGCGAGGTACTGGCAGCTCTGCGGCTCGAACAGGTAGGTGTGGTGGCGGTGGGTCTGGTCGAGGATCTCGCTCAGCGCGTGCATCTCCGCCAGGTGCGGGATGGGCGCGCGGGTGCTGGCATAGGGAAACCAGATGCGGTCGCAGAGGCCGAAGCCGGAGTGGCAGTCCACGGCGATGCTGAAGCGGTGGCTGAGCAGCTCCTCCTCGACCAGGTTGCACAGCGCCTGGCTTTCCGCCTGCATCGGCGCGCCGTGCGGGCCGCGGTACCAGGGCAGGCGCGCACTCAGGCGCTGGCCGCCGACCAGGAAGGGCACGCGCTGCTGCGCCTCGACCGGCGCGTTGCGCATCAGGTCGACGCCCTGCGGATTGGCGCGGGTGCCGCGCCACAGGCCGCCGGGATTGACCACCGGCATGAACACCATGCGCATGCGCTCGAGCTGCTGCTGCAGCAGCGGATCCCAGCGCAGGCGCGCCGCCAGGCTGCGCAGGAAGGCCAGCACCACGCTGGCGCCGATGCGCTCGAGGCCGTGCACGCCGCCGAAGTAGCCGACCGCCGGTGCCCCGGGGGCGGGATTGCCCAGGCTGATCGCGTATACCGGCAGGCTGCGCGCCTCGACCTCGACCCGGCACAGCTCCCGCACCTGCAGCGGGTTGCCGAGCTTGTCGATCAGGCGTTCGAGTTCGACCAGTTCGCTGGGCTCGCTGGCAGGCATGCGACCTCCGGGGCACAGGGCGGGACATCTCTTGCTCAGTTTAGGCGCCGGCTGCCGGAGTCTCGGGCGATCGGTGCGCGCGGCGTCCTTGCAGGCCCCTGCGGCGGCGACTTTACTTGCCTAGGTACCGTTCCTCGAAGAGTCCCGCTGGCGAGGTGCCTGTCATGCCACGTTCCCTGCCGTCGTCCGTCCGTCCCCGCGCCATCGCCGTCAGCGCGCCTGCCCAGCGCCTGTCGCACCTCCTGCTGGGCGCGGCGTTGCTGGTTGCCCTGGCGGAGGCCGCGCAGGTCCGTGCCGATGCCTTGCCCGAGGCCGCGGCGCCGCAGGCCCACGCCAGCTTTCTCGCCATGTCGGCGGTGAGCCCCGAGTATCAGCGGGCCCGGCTGTCCACGGCCCTGCAGTTCGCCACGGCGCCGGAGGAGCCCGGGGCCAGCGCCACCTTCGGCTGGCTGGAGGCGACCGGCGAGGTCCTGCTGATGAGCCATGGCCCCTATCCCTCCGCCGTCGCCCGGGCGCGCAGCGAGCGGGAAGTGGAAAGCGCGATGCCGATCCGCGCGCTCGGCGAGCTGCCGCGCTACCTGATGATCTGCAGCTGGAAGGCGGCCGACGGCGAGGCCCAGCCGGTGACGCTGGCCTTTGCCGAGCGCGACGACGCCAATGGCCGCCAGTCCAACACCCGCGACTACGCGAGCCTCAGCGTGCCCTGGGTGCCGACCGCCGCGCGGCGGGCGCAGCAGGTCTTCGCCGGCCACGACTGGTGCGGCGAGATCGCCCGCAGCGGGCAGTCGTCGGCGCTGCTCTGGCAGGCCGACACGGCCCGGCGCTAGGGGCCGACCCGGCGGTTTCTTTCCGGCCCGCCGCTGCGCGCTGCCTGCCATTCCGTCGCCATGGTCAGCGCCACCTTCCGCTTCTACGAGGAACTCAACGACTTCCTGCCGGCCGAGCGCCGGCGGCAGGCGTTCAGCTGCGAATGCGCGCGGGCGGCCACCGTCAAGCACATGATCGAGGCGCTCGGCGTGCCGCACACCGAGGTCGAGCTGGTGCTGGTCAACGGCGAGTCGGTGGACTTCGCCCGGCAGCTCGCCGACGGCGACCGGGTGGCGGTCTACCCGCGTTTCGAGAGCCTGGACATCACGCCGCTGCTGCGCGTGCGTGCCCGGCCGCTGCGCGTGCTGCGCTTCATCGCCGACGCCCACCTCGGCGGCCTGGCCCGCCTGCTGCGCATGAGCGGCTTCGACACCCTCTACGACAACGACTTCGAGGACGGCCAGATCGCCGCGCTGGCCGCCGCCGAGCAGCGCATCGTGCTGACCCGCGACCGCGAGCTGCTCAAGCGGCGCATCGTCAGCCACGGCTGCTACGTGCACGCGCTCAAGCCGGCGCTGCAGCTGCGCGAGCTGTTCGAGCGCCTCGACCTGGCGCGCAGCGCGCGGCCGTTCACCCTGTGCGTGCACTGCAACCTGCCGCTGCACGAACTCGACACCGAGCAGGCCCGTGCGCGCGTGCCGCCGCGCGCCGCCTGGCTGTACTCGCGCTTTCTCGGCTGCGATGCCTGCCAGCGCATCTACTGGGAGGGTTCGCACTGGCGCAACATGTGCGCGCTGCTCGGACCGCTGCTGGCGCGCGGCGGGCAAGCCTGAGCGTGTGCCCGGGCTATTCGATCTCGCCGCAGAACAGGTCCCAGCTGCCATCGGCGGGGCTGTTGCGCACCAGCAGGCTGTAGCCGCCGCCACGCAGCTGTTCCAGCGGCACCTCCACCCGCTTCGACAGCCGCCAGCCGGCCTGGGCGCGGCCGATGCGGTCGGCGAGCACGATCTGGTTCATCTCCCAGGCCGGCTCGGGGCCGAGGCGGTCGCAGCGGCCGGGGTAGATGTAGGTGTACAGATGCACCGGCCGGCTGGTGCCGTCCGGTACGCCGCCGATGATGAAGGAGATGCCGGTGCGCTCGCCCTCGGCCACCAGGGTGGCCTGGGCGATCTTGCCGGCATTGTGGTGGGTCGCCGCCAGCGGCACAGTGAGGAGCTCGCGCTCCTGCGTGGTGCCGGACCACGGGGTGCAACCCGTCCCGGCCAGCATCGCGCCGGCCAGCAGCCAGTACCTGATGGACATCGCTCGTCTCCTCCGCCCTGTGACCGGCGTGGTCGCCCGGCGAGCCGCCGGGCTGCCGGCCACGCCAGCCTGTGCAGCGTAGTCGACGGCGCGCGCTACAGCGCCCGGCGCAGCGGCCGCATCGGCGAACGGGCGAAGCCGTGGCGGGCATAGAAGCGCTGCGCCGCCACGTTGTCGTCGTCGGTGAGCAGGGTGACGCGCCGGCAGCCGCTGGCCCGCGCATGGGCGATGGCGTGTTCCAGCAGTGCCGAGCCGATCCCCGCGCCGCGCGCGCCGGCGTCGACCACCATGTCCTCGAGCAGCGCCACCCGCGCGCCGAGCGCGGTGGACACCGTGTACAGCAGGTTGACCATGGCGACGACGCGGCCGCCCTCGACCGCGACCAGGATGGCGCCGAGCCCGGGATCGGCGAGGATCGCCGCCAGACCGCGCTGCTGGGCGGCGCGGTCGGGGCTGAACTCGGCTTCCTGGGCGAAAAGTTGGGCGAGCAGGTCGCACAGGGCCGGGAGGTCGGCGGGGGTGGCGGGGCGGATGGTCATGGGCGTGGCTCCGGAGGGGGGAGCGCAAGTCCCAGCAGGAAGCGCGCCAATCCTAGTCCGGCGCCCGGTAGACGCTGCACTGCCAGTAGCCGCTGGCCGGCTGGCGCGGTCCCTGCCAGCCGAGGGCGCGCAGTTCGCGGGCGATCAGCTGGCCCATCAGGCCATGGCCGACCAGCAGGACCGAGCCGTGCCGGCGGGCCAGTTCGACCAGCCGCTGCGCGGCCTGGCGGGCGCGCAGCGCGGTGGCGGGGGCGGGCCGGGCGGGGCCGGGGAAGCGGGCCAGGCGGAACATCGCCGCCCAGGCCAGCGGCGGCAGCCGGGTGTCCAGCCAGGCCGGCCAGGGCGGCTCGGCCTCGCGGAACAGCGCCTCGCCGAGCACCGCCCGCCCCGGCGCCAGGCGCTGCGCCGACTCCGTGCAGCGGAGCAGGTCGCTGCAGGCCAGCACGCCGACGGCAGCCGCCTGCGCCCGGATCGCCGCCGGCACCGCGCCGGGCGCCAGGCCGGCCGCGTCGTAGAGGCGCAGCCATTCCTGCAGCGCCATCGGCCTGAACCAGGAGTCGAGGCGCAGCTCCGGCTGGCCGTGGCGGGCGAGAATGATCTGCATGGCGCCTTCCGTGCGGCGGTTTCCTCCAGCCACTATAGCCGGCGTGTGCGCCGTTCGGCCGGCGAGCCGAGGGCGGCCCCGGCAGTAGTCCCGACCGGCTCGCGCCGCTGCTGGACAAATCGCCGGCTGCTGCGCATAACGCTGGTGCGGCTGTGGCAGTCGCGCGGCGCCACGAGGGCGACGCTTCCCCCTGAATGGAGATTCGTGAATGGCAACTTCCCCCACCTTCGCCCGCTCGGCACTGCTGGCCATGGCGCTGGGCTGCTCCGCCGTGCTCGCCGGCCTGCCGCTGGCGGCCAGCGCCGCGCCGGTGGCCCAGCAGCGCACCCAGGTGCCGGGCTTCTTCCGCATGGCGCTGGGCGAGTTCGAGGTGACCGCGCTGTACGACGGCTATGTCGACCTCGATCCCAAGCTGCTCAAGGGCGCCAGCGCCGAGGATATCCAGCGCCTGCTGGCGCGGATGTTCGTCGAGGCGGACAAGGGCGTGCAGACCGCGGTCAACGCCTATCTGGTCAACACCGGCAGCCAGCTGCTGCTGGTGGATGCCGGCGCGGCGCAGTGCTTCGGGCCGACGCTCGGCGCGATCCAGGCCAACATCGCGGCGGCGGGCTACCAGGCGGCGCAGGTCGACCACGTGCTGCTCACCCACCTGCATCCGGACCATGCCTGCGGCCTGCTCGACGGCGAGGGCGGCATGGCCTTCCCCAACGCCAGCGTGCATGTGCCCAAGGCCGAGGCGGACTACTGGCTGAGCGCCGAGCTGGCGGCCAAGGCGCCGGAGGACCGCCAGGGCATGTTCAGGATGGCCCAGGCGGCCCTGGCGCCCTACGTCGCCGCCGGCCGCCTGCAGCCCCACGGCGAGGAAGGTCCGGGCATCGCCGGGGTGAGCGCCGCGCCCAGCCCCGGCCACACCCCGGGGCACAGCGGCTACCTGTTCGGCTCCGGCACCCGCCGCCTGCTGGTGTGGGGCGACATCGTGCACAGCCACGCGGTGCAGTTCGCCCGCCCGGACGTGGCCATCGAGTTCGATGTCGACAGCACCCGAGCCGTCGCCACTCGGCAGCGCGTGCTCGCCGATGCGGCGCTCGACCGGCTGTGGGTGGCCGGAGCGCACCTGCCGTTCCCCGGCATCGGCCACGTGCGCACCGAAGGCGAGGGCTACGCCTGGGTGCCGGTGGAGTACGGCCCGCTGCGCAGCGACCGCTGATTTCGGCCGCCGGCAAGGCGCCCGGCGGGCGCCCTTGCTAGCCTTGTCCGAGGCGGTGTGCGCGGAGATCGAGGATGGCCGGACGACTTTCCCTGCTGGCCCTGACGCTGGCCCTGCTGGGCGGCTGCGTCCAGCACGTTTCCCCCGAGCATCCCGAGGCGCTGCTGCCGGATCGCTCGGCGCAGATCGAGCCCGGGCTGACGCGGCGCTCCCAGGTGCACGAGCGGCTGGGGCCGCCGCTGCTGGCCAGCGACTACTGGGGCTTCGAGCTGTTCCGCGCCGACACCGAGCAGGCCGCCACGATGTTGGTGATCGCCCCCTGGCCGGTGCCCTTCGCCCATATCAAGGATCGCCTGCTGCGCTACAGCCTGGTGGCTTACGACGACGAGGCGCGCGTCGTCGCGGTGGACAGCGGGCTGGTCCGGCGGCCGACCGACTGGCGCAGCATGTCGCCCATCGAGACCGACTTTCCGGCGCTGCACCTGCGCAGCGGCGACCTGCTGTTCTTCGTCGTTCCGGACGGCGAGCGGCGCGAGAACCTGCTGGCCGCCCCCGCGCTGCGCGACACCTGGCTCGAACGCGCGCACGGCGCGACCGACTGCACCCTGGTGCTCGGTTGCGGCGCCCAGGGCTGCCCCGACCGGCTGGCGCTCGACGGCCAGCCCGCGCAACCCCTGCCGCTGCGCCTGAGCGATGCCTACTGGTATCGCGAGGGCGAGCAGCAGACCTGGCTGCGCGGCATGCTGCCGGCGGCGGGCGAGGCCGCGCCATCCTGGCTGGATACCCTGGTGGCGCTGCGACTCCCGCCGGGCGAGCACAGGCTGCAGTTTTCCGCCCGCCATCTGGATGGCCGGCAGTTCCATGGCCTGAGCTGCCGGGCGGGAGAGGTGAGCTATCTGCAGATCGACGCCACCGCCGACCAGGGATTCTGGCACCAGGAACTGGTCGACTGGCGGTTCGAGTCCAGCCGGACGATGCCGGCTGCCTTCCGCCGGCGGCCGCTGGTGCTGATGGGCGACGGGCATTGGTTCGTCGAGGAGCGGTGATCCACCTGTAAAACCCTTACAGCCGTTTTACAGGTGTAAGGCCGGGCATTTACAGCCGGCCTGTCCGGTGGGCAGCCGTTCAAACCCACTGTTTCGCTGAGAAAATCAATAAAAACAACAGCTTATGCGTATCTCTCGGGATTGGCACGCAAGCTGCTCTGCTCCGTTCGGGGAGTCGCAACAGGCTCTCCCGACAACAGAACAATGAACGCCGGCCCTGTCTGACCCCCACCCTGCGGGCGCGCCGGCAACAGTCTGGAGCGCTGCCATGCACGACTCTTCCGCCCCGGGTGCCGGCCTCAGCCGCCGGCGCTTCATGTCCCTGTCCGCCCAGTCGCTGGCGCTGCTCGGCGCCACCGCGGTCAGCAGCCAGCTGATCCCGGTCACCCTGCTCGCCGACGAGGCGCGGCCCGTTGCGCTGCCCGAGCTGCCCGAGCTGCCCGCCGGCCTGCTGCAGATGGGCCGCGACATCTTCCCCCACGACCGCCTCGCCGACCTGCACTACGCCAAGCCGCTCGCCGCGCTGCTCGACAAGCAGGGCGCGCTGGTCCGCCAGGGTCTGCAGGCGCTGCAGGCCAGCGCCCGCGAACGTCACGGCAAGGCCTTCGAGGCGCTCGCCGAGAACGACCGCGTCGCCCTGCTGCGCGCCATCGAGACCGGGCCGTTCTTCCGCGAGGTGCGCACTGCGCTGATGTTCGGCATCTACGACAACAAGGCGCTGTTCCCGCTGTTCGGCTACGAAGGCTCCTCGGTGGAGAAGGGCGGCTACGTCAACCGCGGCTTCAACGACATCGACTGGCTCTGAGCCTCCTCATCACAACTCCAACAACGAGGGCTGACTCCATGGCAGCGAAATTCTCCCAGGACGACGGCGACGTCGTCGTCATCATCGGTTCGGGCGCCGGCGGCGGCACCCTGGCCAACGCCTTGGCCAAGCAGGGCATCCGCGTCGTCGTGCTGGAGGCCGGCAAGCGCTTCGAGATGTCCGACATCGAGAACGACGAGTGGGCGATGTTCAACAAGATCTCCTGGCTGGACAAGCGCATCGCCACCGGCAGCTGGGACGTGGCGCGCAACCACCCGAACCTGCCGGCCTGGATCGTCAAGGCGGTCGGCGGCAGCTCGATGCACTGGGCCGGCGTGGCCCTGCGTTTCCGCGACTTCGAATTCCGCATGCGCAGCGAGAACGGCGCCATCAAGGGCGCCAACCTGCTCGACTGGCCGCTCGACTACGCCGAGCTGGAGCCCTGGTACGTCAAGGCCGAGCAGCACATGGGGGTGACCGGCCCGAGCACCGGCATGCCGTACCACCAGTGGCACAACTCGTTCAAGGTACTGGCCGCCGGCGCCCAGCGCATCGGCTACAAGGAGATCCTCTCCGGGCCGATGGCGATCAACACCCAGCCCTACGACAACCGTCCCGGCTGCATGCAGGTCGGCTTCTGCATGCAGGGCTGCCGCATCGGCGCCAAGTGGTCGACCCTGTACACCGACATCCCGCGCGCCGAGGCCACTGGCAACTGCGAGGTGCGCCCGCAGTCCATGGCGCTGCGCATCGAGCACGACGCCCGCGGCCGGGTGAATGCGGTGGTCTACGCCGACGCCGAGGGCCGCCAGCAGCGGCAGAAGGCGCGGGTGGTGTGCGTGGCCGGCAACTCCATCGAGTCGCCGCGCCTGCTGCTCAACTCCGAGTCGTCGACCTTCAGGGACGGCCTGGCCAACTCCTCAGGCCAGGTCGGGCGCAACTACATGTGCCATACCACCGCCGGCATCTACGCGATCATGCCCAAGCCGGTGCACATGTACCGCGGCACCACGGTCGCCGGGATCATCTCCGACGAGTCCTACAACAACCCCGAGCGCGGCTTCGTCGGCGGCTACCGGCTGGAGATCCTCTCCCTCGGCCTGCCGTTCATGTCCGCCTTCCTCGACCCGACCCCGCAGGGCTGGGGACGCACCTACGCCTCGCGCATGGAGCGCTACGACCACATGTCCGGCGTGTGGCTGTGCGGCGAGGACCTGCCGGTGGAGAGCAACCGCATCACCCTGCACGCCAGCGAGAAGGACCAATACGGCCTGCCGGTGCCGGTGGTGCACAAGGACGACCACCCGTTCGACAACGCCATGCGCGACCACGGCGTCGAGCAGACCCGCAAGTGCTACGAGGCGGTCGGCGCCACCGAGGTTATCCGCCTGCCGTCCTACCCGGCCAGCCACAACATGGGCACCAACCGCATGAGCGCCAGGGCCGCCGACGGGGTGGTCAACAAGTGGGGGCAGAGCCACGACATCCCCAACCTGTTCGTCTCCGACGGCAGCCAGTTCACCACCAGCGGCGGACAGAACCCGACCCTGACCATAGTCGCGCTGGCCCTGCGCCAGGCCGACCACATCGGCAAGCTGTTCAGCCAGCGCGCCCTCTGAATCCCGATACGGAGCCGATCACATGACCGCACCGAACCATGCGCAGCGTCTGTGGATGTTCGAGCAGATGCTCGTCAGCCGCTACCTGGAAGAGTCCATCGAGCGCATCTACATGGAAGGCAAGACCCCGGTCTTCAACATGGCCAAGGGCCCGATTCCCGGCGAGATGCACCTGTCCAACGGCCAGGAGCCCTGCGCCGTCGGCGTCTGTGCGCACCTGAATGCCGAGGACGTGGTCACCGCCACCCACCGCCCCCACCACATCGCCGTGGCCAAGGGCGTCCACCTCAACGAGATGGTCGCCGAGATCTTCGGCAAGAAGACCGGCCTGTCCGGCGGCCGCGGCGGGCACATGCACCTGTTCGATGCGCGGGTGAACTTCTGCTGCTCGGGGATCATCGCCCAGGGCATGGGCCCGGCGGTGGGCGCGGCGCTGTCGCGCCAGCTGCAGGGCAAGCCGGGTGTCGCGGTGGCCTACATCGGCGAGGGTGCCGCCAACCAGGGCGCCTTCCACGAGACGCTGAACCTGGCCGCGCTGTGGAAGCTGCCGGTGGTGTTCGTCATCGAGGACAACGCCTGGGGCATCTCGGTGGCCAAGCAGGCCTCCACCCCGATCGAGCGCAACTACGTGCGCGCCGCCGCCTACGGCATGCCCGGGGTGTTCGTCCCCGGCAACGACGCCGACGCCATCTTCGCCGCCGCCGGTGAGGCCATCGAGCGGGCGCGCGCCGGCGGCGGCCCGAGCCTGATCGAGATCGAGACCTCGCGCCTGGCCGGCCACTTCATGGGCGACGGCGAGCAGTACCGCCCGGCCGGCGAGAAGGAAGCGCTGCTGGCGCGCGACCCGATCCCGGCCTACCGCCAGCGCCTGCTCGACGCCGGCGTGCTGAGCGAGGCGGCGGCCGAGGAAATCGCCGCGCGCGCCCGCGGCCGGGTCGACGAGGCGGTGCTGTTCGCCCGCGACAGCGCCTATCCGGCGCCGGAAGATGCCATGGACTGCGTGTTCGTCTGATTTCCCCCACCGAATTGCCAGGAGTTGCAGCATGAGCAGCCCAGTGAAAGAAAGAAAACTCACCGTCGCCCGCGCCATGGCCGAGGCGGTGGCCCAGGAAATGCGCCTCGACCCGCGCGTGTTCGTGATGGGCGAGGACATCGGCCAGCTCGGCGGGGTGTTCGGCAACACCCGCGGCCTATTCGAGGAGTTCGGCGGCGCGCGGGTGCGCGATACCCCCATCTCGGAGACCGCCTTCATCGGCGCGGCGGTGGGCGCCGCCTCCGACGGCATGCGGCCGATCGTCGAACTGATGTTCGTCGACTTCTTCGGCGTGTGCATGGACGCCATCTACAACCTGATGGCGAAGAACACCTACTTCTCCGGCGGCAACGTGCGCGTGCCGATGGTGCTGATGGCCTCCACCGGCGCCGGCTACTCGGACGCCGGCCAGCACTCGCAGTGCCTGTACGGCACCTTCGCCCACCTGCCGGGGATGAAGGTGGTGGTGCCGAGCAACGCCTACGACGCCAAGGGCCTGATGACCGCGGCGATCCGCGACGACAACCCGGTGATCTTCCTGTTCCACAAGGCCCTGCAGGGCATGGGCTGGCTGGGCACCGAGAAGGGCGCCACCGTGGCGGTGCCTGAAGAGAGCTACGTCGTCGAGATCGGCAAGGCCAGGACCGTGCGCGAGGGCACGGACGTGACCATCGTCAGCCTCGGCGCCGGTGTGCACCACGCCCTGCGCGCCGCCCAGCAGCTGGAGCAGGACGGCGTCAGCGCCGAGGTGGTCGACCTGCGCAGCCTGGTGCCGCTGGACCGCGAACACGTGATCGCCTCGGTACGCAAGACCGGTCGGCTGATCGTGGTCGACGAGGACTACCACAGCTATGGCGTCAGCGGCGAGATCATCGCCAGCGTGGTCGAGCACGACCTCGGCATGCTCAAGGCGTCCCCGCAGCGGGTGGCCTTCCCCGACATCCCGATTCCCTTCACCCCGGTCATGGAGCAGTGGGCGCTGCCCAGTGCCGAGAAGATCGTGGCCGCCTACCAGAACCTGAACAGCGAGGAATGACCCATGACGACCCCAATCGTGATTGCCGATGACCTGTGGGACGGTGACGCCGAAGCGGTGATCACCTCGTGGCTGGTCAGCGATGGCGCCGAGGTGGCGCCGGGCGACCTGGTCGCCGAGATCATGTCGGAGAAGGCCCAGTTCGAGATCGAGGCGCCGGTGGCCGGCGTGTTGAAGATCGTCGAAGGCGAAGACGCGGTGATCGCCAAGGGCGCCACCATCGGCGTGGTGGAGTAGCCCATGGGCCAGATGCACACGCCGCCCGTGGCGGGCGCCACCAGCCTGCCGCTCAAGGGCATGCGCAAGATGATCGCGGCGAAGATGAGCGAGAGCCTGCGCAGCGCCGCCCAACTGACCCTGCACGCCGAGTGCGAGCTGACCGCCCTGCAGGCGCGCCGCGCGCGCCTCAAGGCGGCCGGCAGCCAGGCCTCGCTGCAGGACCTGCTGCTGCACGCCATCGTGCAGACCCTGCGCGAGCATCCGGCGCTCAACGCCACCCTAGAGAACGACGTGATCACCCGCCACGCCGCCGTGCACCTAGGCGTGGCCATCCCGCTGCCGGACGATCTGCTGGTGGCGCCTGCGCTGTTCGACGCCGAGGCGCTCGACGTCGACGGCCTGGCCGAGGCGCGCCGCGTGCTCACCGGCAAGGCGCTGGCCGGCAAGCTGTCGGTGCGCGAGCTGACCGGGGCGACCGTCACCGTGTCCAACCTGGGGCTGTCGCGGGTGCACCACTTCACGCCGATCATCAACGTACCGCAGGTGGCCATCGTCGGCATCGGCTGCAGCCAGCGGCGCCTGCAGCGCGCCGCCGACGGCAGCCTGGTCGAGGCCGACTTCCTCGGCCTGTCGCTGACCTTCGACCACCGCGCGGTCAACGGCGCGCCGGCGGCCGACTTCCTCGATGCGCTGTGCCGGCGCATCGAGGGTGGCGAGGGCGCCGGTAACTGAGCTGCGCACCGCCATGGATGGCGGCTGCCCACCACGCTCCCGAGGCCGGCTTGCATGCCGGCCTCGGCATTTGCTGCGAACGCCGGCGCCGCGCAGGGGCGCGGTGCGGGGCTTGGGATGGGGCGATGAGCGGCGCGGCTACCCTTGCAGGCAGCCACGCCGCCGGGGATGGCTCAGGGGCGGTCCTCGGGGGAGGGCAGCTGCCGATCCTTGTCGTCCGCCACCGAGCTGCGGAAGCCCTTGATCGCCTCGCCCACATCGCTGCCGAGACTGCGCAGGCGCTTGCTGCCGAAGACCACCAGGACGACCAGCAGGATCACCAGCCAGTGTTTCCAGTCGAAAATACCCATGGTTGCTGCTCCTCTGTGGAGTGGGTGCCGTTCACAGGCCGTGCGCCTGCCGGTCGGCGTGGTAGGACGAGCGCACCAGCGGGCCGGCGGCGACGTTCCTGAAGCCCATCCTGGCGCCTTCCTCGGCGAACCAGGCGAAGGTGTCCGGATGGACGAAGCGCTGCACCGGCAGGTGGCTGCGCGACGGCTGCAGGTACTGGCCGAGGGTCAGCATGTCGATGTCGTGCTCGCGCATGCGCTGCATGGTCTCGATGACTTCCTCGTCGGTCTCGCCGAGGCCGAGCATCAGGCCCGACTTGGTCGGCACGCCGGGCACGCGCTGCTTGAACTCCTGCAGCAGGTCCAGCGACCACTCGAAGTCCGAGCCCGGGCGCGACGACCTGTACAGGCGCGGCACGGTTTCCAGGTTGTGGTTGAACACGTCCGGCGGTTCGGTCGCGGTGATGTCGAGGGCGATCTCCATGCGCCCGCGGTAGTCCGGCACCAGGGTCTCCAGCTGCACGCTGGGCGACAGCGCGCGGATCTCGCGCAGGCAGTCGGCGAAGTGCTGGGCGCCGCCGTCGCGCAGATCGTCGCGGTCCACCGAGGTGATCACCACGTACTTCAGGCGCAGGTCGGCGATGGCCAGCGCCAGGTTGTTCGGCTCGTCGGGGTCGAGCGCATTGGGCCGGCCGTGGCCGACGTCGCAGAACGGGCAGCGGCGGGTGCAGATGTCGCCCATGATCATGAAGGTGGCGGTGCCGCCGGAGAAGCACTCGCCGAGGTTCGGGCAGGAGGCTTCCTCGCAGACGCTGTGCAGCTTGTGCTGGCGCAGCAACTGCTTGATGCGCTCGACCTCGGGGCCGAGCGGGGCGCGCACGCGGAGCCAGTTCGGTTTGTGCGGCCGCTCCTCGGTGGGAATGATCTTTACCGGGATGCGTGCCACCTTGTCGGCGCCGCGTAGCTTGGTGCCGCTTGCCATTGCGGCCGATTGGCCGGCAGTGTGCTGGAACTCCACGTCGATCTCCGCTGGTTGGGGAACTGTGCCCTGGACTCAGCAAGACGCGGGCCAGCCGCCAGATGCCCGGAATACGGGCATTGGCGGCGATTTCGACGGGCTGGCTGCGTTACACCTGTAAGCGCCTTTACAGCTGCGTTGTCAGACGCGTCGGACAGATTGCGGGCGATTGCGCGGGATCGACCAGCGCTGACGCGGCTGCAGCGCACTTTCGGTCCATGGCACGCATCCTGCCTACGGGGTAGCGAACTGCCCAGGCCGGCTTACAGTCAGCCCGTGGCGTTCAATCGACAACAGCGAGGTGCTATGACCCTGATACAACGCCTGCCGGTCGAGGCCGGCCTGGATGCCGAGCGTGCGCTGCTGGAGCGGGTGCACGCCGGCGACATCGACTGCACGCTGCTGCTGTGGCGCCCGCAGGACGCCGCGCTGGTGATGCCACGGCGCCTCGAGCGGCTGGCTGGTTTCGCCGCCGCGGCGGCGAGCTGCGCCGAACTGGGCTGGCCGGTGGCCCTGCGCGACACCGGCGGCGAGCCGGTACCGCAGTCGCCGGCGGTGCTCAATGTCGCCCTCGCCTGGGCCGTGCCGGCCGGCGAGGCCGAGCAGAAGCGCATCGAGAACGCCTACCGGCACCTGTGCGATCCGCTCTGCGAGTGGCTGCTCGAACAGGGCCTGGCGCCGGATCTCGGTGCGGTGGAGGGAGCGTTCTGCGATGGTCGCTTCAACGTCACCCTGGCCGGGCGCAAGCTGGTCGGCACCGCCCAGCGCTGGCGCAAGCGCGGCAGCGACGGCCGCCACGTGGCCCTGGCGCACGGCGCCATCCTCATGGAAAACCTGCGTGAGGAAATGGTGGACGTGGTCAACGCCTTCTATCGCGACTGCGCACTGGACACCCGCTGCCGGGCGGCCAGTCATGTGGCGCTGGACGAGTGCGTGGAGGACGCCTGGGCGGCGGCGGAGGTACTGGAGGGCTGCTACCGGCGCAGCCTATTGGCGGCAGGCTTGCCGGAGCCGGTCCGGTAGGGTGCGCCGCGCGCACCTGATGCCCGCACCCGATGGGCGGGTGCGCACGGCGCACCCTACGAAAAAACGGTGCCGCCCGCCTCAACCCTGGGCGTTGGGCGGCACGATGTCGTAGACCTTCATCCAGCGATACACGGTCGGCCGCGACAGCCCCAGTTCGCGGGCGGCCGCGCTGACGTTCCAGCGATGGCGGCGCAGGATTTCCGCGAGCTGCGCGGCCGGATCGCCAGCGGCCACCTCGAGCACCGGCGCCGGCGCTGCGGGCTGGCGCGCGCCGACGCCCTGCAGGCATTCCTCGGGCAGGTCGGCGGCGGTGATTTCGCCGTTCTCGCAGGTGGCCAGCGCGTACTGCAGCACGTTGCGCAGTTCGCGGATGTTGCCCGGCCAGGCGTAGCCGAGCAGGGCGCTCATGGCGTCGCCGCGGATGCGTGCCGGACGCTGGCGCTGCTGGCTCAGTTCGGCGAACACCTTCTCGATCAGGTAGCCCTTGTCGGCCCGCTCGCGCAGCGGCGGCAGGCGCAGCACGGCGCCGTTGAGGCGGTAGAACAGGTCCTCGCGGAACTGCCCGGCGTCGATCATCTGGCGCAGGTCGCGGTGGCTGGCGGCGACCACCCGGATGTCGACCTTGACCGGTTTGTCGGCGCCCAGCGGCATCACCTCCTGCTCGGCCAGCACGCGCAGCAGGCGGGTCTGCAGGTGCAGCGGCATGTCGCCGATCTCGTCGAGGAACAGGGTGCCGCCGTCGGCCTGCTGGATCAGCCCGCGCATGCCCTTGCTGCGCGCGCCGGTGAAGGTGCCCGGCTGGTAGCCGAACAGCTCGCTCTCGATCAGCGACTCCGGCACCGCCGCGCAGTTGATCGCCACGAACGGTGCCCTGGCGCGCCGGCTGCTGTCGTGCAGGGCGCGGGCCAGGCGCTCCTTGCCGGTGCCGGTCTCGCCGTTGAGCAGCACGTTGAGCGGCTCGTCGCACAGGCGCCTGGCGCGGGCGAGCATCTTGCGCATCAGCGGGTCGTCGTCGGCCAGTTCGTCGAGGGCGCAGCGTGGCGTCTCGGTGCTGGGGGCCGTCGCGGTAGGCGCAGCCCGGCGCGGCTCCATCAGCGCGGCGAAGTACAGCGCGTTCTGCCGGTGGGTGCGGAAGGCGCGCACGTGGTCGGCGCTGGCGTAGGGGATGCCGAGGATGTCTTCCAGCTCGCAGTCGAACAGCTGCTGCACGCCGACCCTGGGCGCCATTGCCGAGGGCCTGACGGGCAGCTCCAGGCCGCACTGGGCGAGCAACTGGCGGCCGGCGGTGTTGGCGGCCAGCAGGGTGCCGTCCTCGGCCATCGCCAGCAGGTAGTGACGGTTGATCAGCACGAACTCGCGCGAGCTGTCCAGGCAGAGGATGTACTGCTCGCGGTAGCGGCGCAGGAAGTAGGCGTCCTCGATCATCCGCGCGTACTGGCGCACCAGCTGCAGGGCGAAGGTCTGCGAGTCCTTCGACGGCGGCGAGTGCAGCGCTGAGATGTCCAGCACCGCGAGCAGCTGGCCCTGCGGGTTGAAGATCGGCACCGCGGTGCAGGTCAGGCTGATGTGGTGGGCGCTGAAGTGGTCGCGATGGTGGCAGGTGAGCGCCTGCTGCTCCTTGATGCAGGTGCCCACCGCGCAGGTGCCGGCGTGGTCCTCGCTCCAGTCGGCGCCGAGGTACAGGCCGGTCTTGCGGTGCGCCGCCTCGTCGTCGGGGTTGCCGAGGAACTGCACGGTGATGCCGCGGCTGTCGGTGAGCAGCACCACGTAGCCCAGTTCGGCGATGTGCCGGTACAGCTGCTCGACGCCGGCGCGGGCCACGTTGAGCAGCTCGTCGGCCTGGTCCTGATGGTCGAGCAGCACCTGGCGCGGCACGAAGCGCGGCGGCGCAGGCTTGGCCGGGTCGAGGCCGTAGTCCTCAATGCAGCGTTTCCACGAGCGGGAGATCAGCGGGTCGAAGCCGGGACCAGCGAGGGCCGGGGCGGCGTCGGCGGCAAGGGAGAGGACGGTGTCGACGTGGGCACTGCCGGGCAGGGTGATACGCATGCGGCCTCCTCGGATCACCGGTGCTGCACTGGCCTGGCCGCAGGCCGTCGGTATCCGCAGTGACGATCTTGTTCTTGTGGCGGCACGCCCTGTGGCGTGCCGTGCGAGTGAGTTCTGAAGGGCCAGTGTACCCCTGCCGCGACGCTGCTGCGAAGTCTGTAAAGCCTGTAACGGCGGGCATTACAGCTGTAAGCCGGTTTGACGGTCGACTGTCTCGGCACGGGCTGCGCCGGTCGCCGCGCGCTGGCGAAAACTCCCGGGAAATCAGTGCCCTGAACGAATCCGCCGGGCCTGGCACGGCTCCTGCGAAAGAGCCGGTAGCCCGCCGCCAGGCCGGTGGGCACGCCCACAACAAGAACACTGACTCAGGAGCATTCCCATGACTTTCGCGACCCCAGCGCGCGGCCTGCCCGGCATGCGCGGCCTGCAGCACATCGGCATCACCGTCCCCAACCTGGCCGAGGCGGTGGCCTTCTTCGTCGAGGTGCTCGGTTGCGAGCCGTACTTCACCTTCGGCGAGTTCCGGTTCGACGACGACTGGATGGAACGCCACCTCAACGTGCACCCGCGCGCCGCCATCCGCGACTTCCAGATGGTCCGCTGCGGCAACGGCACCAACCTGGAGATCTTCGAGTACAGCGCGCCGGACCAGAATCGCCGTCTGCCGCGCAACAGCGATGTCGGCGGCCACCACCTGGCCTTCTACGTCGACGACATGGACCAGGCGGTCGCCTACCTCAAGGACAAGGGCGTCACCGTGCTCGACACGCCGAGCACCTTCACCGACGGTCCGGCCGCCGGGCTGACCTGGGTGTATTTCCTCGCGCCCTGGGGTCTGCAGCTGGAGCTGGTCAGCTTCCCCGATGGCATGCAGTACGAGGAGGCGCACACCCGCCTGCTCTGGGACCCGCGCTTCCCCGCGCAATAGCCGCGCCGGGCCGCGACCTGCCAGGGCGCAGGTCGCGGCGTCCGCCCCACCCACCATTTTCCGAATCCATCTCCGGACGCGAGCGACAGGCCCGCGCGGCCAGCCGTGCGCCGGTGAGAAAACAACAAGAGAGAGGAGCCACCATGTTGCCCATCTGCCTGCTGTCCCTTCGCCGCGCCCCCGAACTCGATGCGCGGCTGTGGATCATCCTGTGGGGCCTGGTCCTGCTCGGCGCCGGCCTGTCCTGCAGCCGGCCGGCCAGCGCGCTGGACCTCGACGCCGGCGACTACGTGCCTGCCGCCGCCGGCACCACCCTCGGTCTGCTCTACCTGCAGCAGGCCGAACGCGACCATCTGTACCGCGACGGCCACCGCCTGGCCGGCTCGCCGGGACTCGATTCGCAGATCGGCATCCTGCGCCTGGTGCACTACGCCGACCTCGGCGGCTACCGCGTCGCGCCACAGATCCTCCTGCCGTTCGGCCGCCTCGACGGTCGCCACGACGGCAACGCGCTGGGCGACAGCAGCGGCCTGGCCGACCCGATCCTGGCCATGCCGGTGTGGCTGCTCGAGCAGCCGCAGCGGCGGCGCTTCTTCGCCATCACCCCCTACCTGTTCGTCCCCGTCGGCCGTTATGACCACGACCAGCCGCTCAACCTCGGCGAGAACCGCTGGAAGCTGACCCTGCAGGCCGGCTACGTCACCGGCCTCGGCGACAGGCTGGCGCTGGACCTGGCGGCGGACGTGACCTTCTACGGCGACAACGACAGCTATGGACCGCTGAGGTTGAACCACGAGCAGAAGCCCAGCTACCAGTACCAGGGCTTCCTGCGTTACCCGCTCGGCGACACCCTCGACCTGCGCGCCGGGCTGTCCTGGCAGCACGGCGGCGAGAACTGCCTGGACAGTTCCTGGCTGAATGACAGCCAGCGCACCGGCAAGTGGTCGGCGGGCTTCGCCTGGTTCTTCCGCCCGGATGCCCAGCTGGCCGCCACCTTCGGCCGCGACCTGGCGGTGGACAACGGCTTCCGCGAGGACAGCCGGGTCAACCTGCGCCTGCTGTACGCATTCTGAGCGCCGGCTCGGCTGCGGCGGCGGCGCCGGCTGATGTCCTCCCGGGCGCAGGCCTGCCGCCAGGCCCGCTTGATGCCGCCGGCCAGCAATGCCCCGAGTAGCGGCTCGACCCCATCGATTTCCCCTCATCCCGGTTTGCGCAAGGCGCCTGGGCGGCAGCCAGGCGGCTGGCCGTGGAATTGACCACAACCGAGGGGCTGCCGGCGCTACTCGATGCTCAGTGATTCGATCCAGCGCAGGCCGGGAACGATGTCGTCGCGCAGGCCGGGGAGAAGGGGGAGGGCGCGTGGCAGACCACCTCGCCCCGCCCTTCGAGACACTTGAGCTCCTTCATGGACACCGGGTCCAGGGCGCTGGCGAAGGCCGACGAGGTTGGTTTTTGTCCGCGTTTTCTCCAGTTTTCCTCTGATTTTGCGAGCGTCGCCGGGCTCAGAATGGCTGCGGGCTGATTCGGCATGGCGTGGTTTTGCACTCGAAAATTAGTTGACGATTCAAGTGAATGATGTAATTTTTGTTCCAGCTCTTGAGCGGTCTCCAGTCGAGCGGAGGCCCCGCTAACAAAAACAATTTCTGCAAGAGACTCGCTATGACAACGCTGATCTCCCGGTGCGAGCTGGGCGCCCCCGCAGGGCTGAAGGTCGTCATCAAGGACTCCATCGATATCGCCGGCATGCCGACCCGTCTGGGTAGCCGAGCATGTGACGAGGTCCGTCCCGCCGAGCTGCACGCGGAGGTGGTCGAGCGTCTGTTGTCGGCCGGCCACCGGATTGTCGGCAAGGCCGCGATGCATGAGCTGGCCTTCGGCGTCACCGGCATCAACCTGCATGCAGGTACCCCCATCAATGCACGCTATCCGGAGCTGATCCCGGGTGGCTCCTCCAGTGGCTCTGCCGCTGCCGTGGCTTCCGGACTGGCCGATTACGCGCTGGGCACGGATACCGGCGGCTCGGTTCGCGTGCCGGCTGCCTGCTGCGGCGTATTCGGCTTCAAGCCGACCTTCGGCCGCGTCAGCCGCGCCGGTGTCTGGCCGCAGAACTCGTCGCTGGACTGCGTTGGTCCCTTCGCTGCGGACCTGCAGACCCTGCAACTCGCCGAGCAGGCGATCGATCCCTCGTTCAAGCCCGGTGCAGTCAACGCGCCGATGCGCTTCGCGCTGGCCACCAATACCTGCGCCCAGCCGTCTGTGGCCGCGGCGCTGGATCGGTACCTGGCGCCACTGGCCCTGGACCTGAGTCGGGTCGAACTGCCGCTGCTGGCCGAGGCCTTCGCTGCCGGGCTGGCAGTGATCAACGCGGAAACCGCGCTGGCGGGCGCCGACTTGCTGGCCAGCGGCAAGCTGGGGGCGGATGTGGCTGCGCGCCTCAGGAGGGCCGGTGAAACCTCGGCTGCAGAGGTGCATGCAGCGGAGCAGGTGCGCACGGCTTTCGGCGCCGAAGTGGATCGGCTGCTGGAGAACTGCGAGGTGCTGGTCATGCCGGCTTTGCCAAAGGGGCCGATGGCCCTGCAGGACGCACTGGCCGGGCAGACGGACCTGAACATGACCGCGCTGGCGCGGCCTTTCAACCTGTCCGGTCATCCGGCGCTGGTCATCCCCTTCGAGGTCGACGGCCGTCCGGTCGGAATTCAACTGGTGGGTCGCAAGCATGCCGATGAGGTGGTCTTTGCGGCGGCACAGCAGTTGCTCAGAGCGGCTGATGCCGCCCGTAACAATAAAGACAACAACTAGGGAGGCGGGCGAATGCCTGGTTATCAGATCGACAAATCCCTCTGGGGCGGGGAGACCGTGTTCGATGCCCTGCTTGCCGAAGTACGCAAGCGCCGTCAGGAGTTCGAGGATCAGCAGTTCATCTCGCCGGACATCATCGACTCCTTCAAGCGGGTGGGGGTCTACCGCGCCATGGTCCCCAGGGCGATGGGAGGGGACGAGCGCTCGCCGCTCGAGTTCCTGCAGATGGTCGAGGCGATGGCCGCGGCCGACGGTTCGGCCGGCTGGGTCGCCAGCTTCGGCATGAACCCGGCCTACCTGGCGGCACTGCCGCCGCAGACCATCGACCAGGTCTGGTCCGGGACGCCGGATGTGGTGTTCGCCGGGGGGATCTTTCCGACCCAGCCGGCGAAGAAGGTCGACGGTGGCTACATCGTCAGCGGCCGCTGGAAGTTCGGCAGCGGCTGCATGGGAGCTTCGCTGATCGGCGTTGGCATCCAGCCGGACAACGGCGAGCCGCTGCCGCGCATGGCGGTCATGTCCGCCGACAAGGTGAAGATCGAGCCCAACTGGGACGTGATCGGCATGGTCGGCACCGGCAGTCATGACCTGGTCGTGGAGGAGGTGTTCGTGCCGGAAGAGTGGACCTTCGTCCGTGGCGGCAAGCCCAATGTCGATGCGCCCTTCTTCCGCTACCCGACGCTGGCCTTCGCCGCCCAGGTGCTGTCGGTGACCACCGCCGGCCTGGCGCGCGAGGCGCTGGATGTGGTGCAGGCGATGGCGGCGGGTCGCCAGTCGGTGACCGGGGCGCCGAACCTGGGCGATCGCGAATACGTGCAGATCGAGATCGCCAGGGCCGAAGCCAAGGTGCGCGCCTCCCGCGCCTTCTTCTACGGCGCGACCGAGGAGGCCTGGAACAGCATCCTGGCCGGCGGCGAGCCCACTCGCGAGCAGGTCAACCTGATCCGTCTGGCGACCACCAATCTGGCGCATGAGTGCGCCGAGGCGATCCGCTCCACCTACCAGGTGACCGGCATGACCGGGACCTACAACGACCATCCGCTGTCGCGCATCGTCCGCGACTCGATGATGTGCACCCAGCACGCCTTCATGGGGGCGATCACCCTGAAGAACGCCGGTGCCATGTTCTTCGGCCACGATCCGCTGCCGGGCTACCTGTAACCGAACAATAAGAAGGAGAAGCGCCATGAGTGACAAGAAACCCCTGCGCGTCCTGTTCTGCATGGGCATCAACCAGAACTTCATGGATGCCCCGCGCGACGAGCAGCTCGCCGTCTGGGCGGCTTTCGGCGAGATGTGGAACGGCATCCACGACATGGAGGGCGTCGAGGTGATCGGCAACATGGACGATGACCAGAGCATGGTCGGCCCGTCCAGCGGTTATCCCTGGACCACCTACCTGCTGGCCGACGTGGCGGATTACGACACCGTCGTGGCCTGCTGCAACCTGTTCCGCAGCACCGCGGTGGGCAAGGGCCCCTACAAGCTGTGGCGCTACGCCAAGGTCGAGGCGCGCATCGGTCGTGAACTGATCGTGCAGCGTGCCTGAGAGCGGTCCGATGAATGAGCTGGAGCAATTGCGGCAGCGGGTGAGTGCCCTGGAGGCGGCCCGCGAGGTCAGTGGCTGCATGCACGAGTACATGCAGCTGTGTGACCACCTCGACGAAGGCTTCGATCTCGCCCCCTTGATGGAGCTGTTCACCGAGGACGCCATCTGGGAAGGCAAGGGCAAGCGTTATGCGGCGACCTTCGGTCGTCGTGAAGGATGCGCAGCGATCCGTGCCATGTTCGAGAAATACACCCTGCCGCCGGCACATTTCGCCCTCAACGTGCACTTCCTGACCTCGGAAAAGGTGGAAGTGCACAGCGAGACCGAGGCTGCAGGTACCTGGGTGCTTCTGCAGACCGCGACCTTTGCCGATGGTCGCTCCCAGCTCAGCTCTGCGTTGCTGAGCGTGGATTTCCGTCGGGAAAAGGGGCGCTGGAAGATCGCCCGCTTCTGCACCACCAGCCGTTTCAACCGCCCGGTACATAGCCCCTGGGATTACCCGCAACCACTGCCGGTCCCCAAGGAATGACTGCCCGACGGATGCGTCCGTTTGCCAAGAATGAATAAAGAGAACAAAGCCATGAGTGAACTGATCGACATGCAGAACATCAGCCTGAAGGCGGCCGAGCTTGTAGAAGAGGGTCGCGTGCACAAGTCCCTCTACTCCGATCCGGCGATTTTCGAGGAAGAGCTGGACAAGGTGTTCAACAGCACCTGGGTGTTCGTCGGCCACGAGAGCGAAGTGCCGGAAGCCGGCAGCTTCAAGACGGCGTACATCGGCCGCCAGCCGGTGATCCTCAGCCGTGACCGTCAGATGAATCTGCATGTACTGCAGAATCGTTGCCGCCACCGTGGTGCCACCGTCTGCGAGGCCCGCAAGGGCAAGACCAAGGCCTTCACCTGCCCGTACCACGGCTGGGGTTACGGCCTGGACGGCAGTCTGCGCGCGTTGCCGAAGCCGGAAGAATATGACGGCGTGTTCGACAAGAGCGAAATGCCGCTGGAAAGCCTGCGTGTGGAAACCTATCGGGGCATGGTGTTCGCCACCCTCAAGGACGACATCGAGCCGCTGGAAGACTTCCTCGGTGCTGCCAGGAAGTGGATCGACCTGTTCATGAAGCAGGGCGGTGGCTATCCGGTGAAGGTGCTGGGCGAGCACCGCTTCAACTTCCCGGGCAACTGGAAGATCCAGCTGGAGAACACCACCGACGCCTACCACTTCCCGATCGTGCACAAGTCCTTCGTGACCTCTCTGGACGAGGCGACGGCCGATATCTTCGATTTCCTCGACGGCGAAGGCTTCGTGGAGGACCTGGGCAACGGCCACAGCGTGATGGTGATGATTCCGCAGCTGGTGGATCTGGAGGCGGATCTGGATCAGCCGATTCCGCCGCGCTTCGAGCAGCTGGCGATGGAGTTGCGAGACGAAGGCAAGTCCGAAGAGGAAGTCAGGAAGCTGGTGCGTGCCGCCCATGGTACCGGCTTCAACCTGAACCTGTTCCCGAACGTGTCCTGCTCCATGGCGTTCTTCCGCGTGCTGCGCCCCGTCAGTGTCGGCGTAACCGAGATCCAGCATGTGGCGCTGGGCGGCGAGGGGGCTCCGGCGGCATTCAATCGCAAGCGCATGCGTCTGCACGAGCACTTCCAGGGGCCGATGGGCTTCGGCACCCCGGACGACGGTGAGGCCTGGGAGCGGGTCCAGAAAGGCTCCATGGCCGGCCCCGACGGCTGGATCCTGGTCAACCGGGGCTTGAACAACCTGCACACCTCCCCCGATGGCAACGTCGCCGGCGCCGTGTGTTCGGAAACCGGCATGCGCGGTGCCTACCGCCAGTACAAGAAGATGATGGCCGCTGGAGAGGAGGTCTAAGCGATGAAATCCAACACTCAACTGCTCGCACAGGTCACCGAATTCATCGGCTATGAAGCGGACCTGTTGGACCACAAGGGCTATCAGGAATGGCTCTCCCTGTGGAGCGAAACCGGCCTGTACATAGTGCCGACCGATCTGAAGGAAACCGACTACCTCAATACCCTGAACCTGGCACTGGATGATGCCGCAATGCGTCGTCTGCGTGTGGCCCGGCTGGAGAACGGCGAGTCGGTATCGGCCCTGTCCGTGGGCGATACGGTACGCATGATGTCGCGGGTGCGCATTCTGGAAGCCAGTGACGAGGTGGTCATCGCCCGCTGCGCCATGACCCTCAACGAACTGCGCCACGGCCAGCTGGTGACCTATCCGGCCAACGTGGAGTACATCCTGAAACCGAGCGCCGATGGCTTCCGGATGGAGCAGAAGGTGGTGAAGCTGCTGCACGCCGACGGCTTCCTGCGCACTGTCAGCTTCATCTTCTGAGGAGTGGCCGCATGGGTAACCCAATGCAGTCTCATATCGCGCTGGTCACCGGTGCCGCCCAGGGCCTGGGTAACCATATCGCCGCCCGCCTGCTGGCGGCGGGCTATCGGGTCGTGCTGACCGATCGCTCGCTGTCGGCGGCGCAGACGGCCGCTCAGGCCATGGACGCCAGCGGCGAGCGGGTCATGCCGCTGGCGCTGGACGTGGCCAGCAAGGCCGCTTTCGAGGCCGCCCTGGCTGCCGTGCTGGAGCGCTGGGGCGAGCTGCAGGTGCTGGTGAACAACGCGGCGGTCACCCGGGCGACGCCGCTGATGGAGATCTCGCCGGAGGAGTTCGCCGAGGTGGTGAACATCAACCTGGGCGGCACCTTCGCCGGCTGCCAGGTGATCGGACGGCACATGGCCGACAGGGGCTACGGTCGCATCGTCAACATGGCCTCCCTTGCCGGGCAGAACGGCGGCACCTCGACCGGTGCCCACTATGCCGCCTCCAAGGGCGCCATCGTCACCCTGACCAAGGTGTTCGCCAAGGAGCTGGCCGGGCGGGGCGTGACCGTCAACGCGATAGCTCCGGGGCCGATCGAGTCGCCGATGGTCAAGGCCCTGGTTCCCGAGGAACGCCTGCCGGGCCTGCTCGGCGCCATTCCGGTCGGGCGGCTGGGCGATGCCGATTTCATCGGCGACATGGTCGTGCAACTGGCCCGGCCGGAAGCCTACTTCACCACCGGCACGACCCTGGACATCAACGGCGGCCTATTCATGCGCTGAGGCACTTCCCATGACAAGCAGTACTAGCAATAGCGTTATCGACGCCATCGTGACCCGGCGCGAAGACCAGACCGACGAGATCGCGGTGTTCGATCTGGCCGCGGCCGATGGCAGCCCGCTGCCGGCATTCGAGGCCGGCGCCCACATCGACGTGATCGTGGGGCCGGAGCTGATCCGCCAGTACTCCCTCAGCAATGCGCCGGGCAGTGCGGGCTACCGGCTGGGGATCCTCAACGATCCCGGCTCCCGCGGCGGCTCCAGGGAGATTCATGCCCGTCTGGAGGAGGGCAGCCGGGTGCAGATCGGTGCCCCGCGCAACCACTTTCCCCTGGACATGAGTGCCGAACACAGCCTGCTGATCGGCGGTGGCATCGGCATCACGCCGATGATCGCCATGGCCTATGCGCTCAAGGCCGCCGGCAAGTCGTTCGAGCTGCACTACTGCAGTCGCAGCGAGAGCAAGGCGGCGTTCCTCGGCGAACTCCAGCGCGAATTCGGCGAATGCCTGGTGCTGCACTTCGACGATGCCGGCGACGCCGCGCGTCTCGACCCGCACGGGCTGTGCAGCGCGGCGCGTGCGGGCAGCCACCTGTACGTCTGTGGCCCGGGCGGCTTCATGGACTGGGTGATCGAGCAGGCCGGGGCTGCCGGCCTGCCTGAGCGGCAGATCCACTTCGAGTACTTCAGTGCCGAGGTGGATGTCAGTGGCGAGGCGTTCGAGGTGTACGCCCGGACCAGTGACGTGACCGTGCAGGTAGGGCCGAACGAAAGCATCGCCATGGCGCTGAAGGCAGTGGGGGTCAAGGTGCGGATGTCCTGTGAGGAGGGGGTCTGCGGAACCTGCATCTGCGATGTGCTCGAAGGCACTCCCGACCATCGCGATCGCTTCCTCACTGACGATGAAAAGGCGGACAACGACCAGATCGCGCTGTGCTGCTCGCGGGCGAAGAGCGCGCGTCTGGTGGTGGATATCTGAAAGGCAGTTGGCGTTGGTGGTTGGAGTGGTTCATTGCCCTGCCCGATCTCCTCGTTCGGGCAGAACTCAAAACAAGAAGCGAGACAATAACAATGAAAAAGATCTGGCGCGTGGCGGTAATGACGACGATGGCTGTCCTGGCTTCGGGCGTGCAGGCGGAGACCCGGCTGACCATGTCTTCGTGGTTGCCCTCGGGACATCCGCTGGTCCGGGACGTGATGGAACCCTGGGCCAGGAGCGTGGAACAGGCAACCGAAGGCCGGGTGAAGGTGGTGATGCTGCCGTCGGCCCTGGGGCATCCGCGCGTTCACTACGACATTGCCGCCGAAGGGCAGGCCGATATCACCTACGGCGCGCATGGCTACACGCCGGGGCGCTTCGGCCTGTACAAGATGGTCGAGTTCCCCTTCGGCGGGCACAGCGCCGAAGCCACCTCGGTCGCCTACTGGCAGGTCTACAACAAGTACCTGGCCAAGGCCGGCGAGCACGAGGACACCAAGCTGCTGGGCCTGTTCACCCATGGACCGGGCCATATCCACAACAGTCGCCGCAGTGTCGGCAGCGCAGCCGATCTGAAGGGCCTGAAGCTGCGCGTCGGCGGCGGCGTGATGAACGACCTGTCCAGGGGCCTGGGCTACGTCCCGCTGCAGCAGCCTTCCTCCAGCACCTACGAGCTGCTTTCCAGTGGCGTGGCCGATGGCACCCTGTTCCCGCTGGAGTCGGTGCCCGCCTTCAACATCGTGCAGAAGGCCACCCACACCACCCTGGTGCCGGACGGGCTCTACAACTTCAGCTTCTTCGTGGTGATGAACAAGGAGCGCTTCGCAGGTCTGCCGGAACAGGATCGGGCCGCCATCGAGCGGGTTTCCGGCGAAGCCCTGGCGCGCCTGGCCGGCCATATGTGGGATGTCCAGGATGCCAAGGGACTCGAGGCGATCAAGGCCAACGGCAACGAGGTGCTGACCGCCAGCGATGCCTTCGTGGGCGAAATCCGCGCCGCCAGCCTGCCGATGGAGCAGGAGTGGCTGAAGCAGGCCGAAGCGGCTGGCGTGGATGGTGCGGCGGCCCTGGCGGAGTTCCGCCAGCTGAGCCGTGAGCTGGTCAAAAACTGACGGGGAAGCCGATGAAAGCATCTCTCAGAGCTTCAGTCGGCAGCCGGGGGGTGGTGGTACTGCTGTACCGCCACCTGCTCGGTGGAACTGCCGCAGTTGTCATGTTCCTGATGATGGCCATGACCTTGATCGATGTACTGGGCCGCTATCTGTTCTCCGCCCCGTTGAATGGCGCCTTCGAACTGACGGAGCTGATGCTGGCAGCGGTGATCTTTCTCGGCCTGGCGCTGGTCACGGCGGAGGATGGGCATATCGTGGTGGATCTGCTGGACTCCTCCATCGGCCCTCGGCTCCGGCGCATCCAGTCCCGGCTGATCGAGCTGATCAATGTCCTGGCCTTCGGCACCTTCACCTGGGTGCTGTGGCAGCACGCGCTGAAGGTGCAGCGTTTTGCCGATACCACGGCGGTGCTGCAGATCCCCATGGCCTGGCTGGCCTTCCTGATGGCGTTGACCACCGGTCTTGCGACCCTCGCCCTGATCATCCGCGCGCTGTTCGGCAGCAGCGCTCCCGTTGCCCAAGGAGAATAACCAGATGGAAGCTAGTCTGATCGGCTTTGCAGCCCTGATGGTGTTGATCCTCGCCCGGGTTCCGCTGGGAGTGGCCATGGGGATCGTCGGCGTGGTCGGTTTTGCCCTGATGCAGCAGATCGGTTACGGCAATCCGCGTGGCTGGAGCACGGCCCTGAACATGGTGGCCTCGACCGCCTTCGATACCGGTCTGGCCTACGGGCTGTCGGTGGTGCCGCTGTTCCTGCTGATGGGCAACCTGATCACCGAGTCGGGCATGTCCAGGCAGCTGTACCGCGCGGCCAATGCGTTTCTCGGGCACTTCCAAGGCGGGCTGGCGCTGGCCACCGTGGTCTCCTGCGGTGCCTTCTCCGCCGTGTGCGGCAGCTCCATGGCCACTGCGGCCACCATGTCCAAGGTGGCCATGCCGTCCATGCGCGAGTACAAGTACTCCGACAGCCTGGCGACCGGCGCCATCGCCGCCGGCGGCACCCTGGGCATCCTGATTCCGCCGAGCGTGATCCTGGTGGTGTACGGCCTGATCACCGAGACGGATATCGGCAAGCTGTTCATCGCCGGGTTGTTGCCGGGGGCGGTCGGCATCCTGCTCTACATGGCGGCGGTGATGGTCACTGTCCGGCTGAATCCGGGCAGCGGTCCTGCCGGTGCCCGCTCCAGCTGGAAGGAGCGGCTGATCTCCCTCAAGGGGGTCTGGGGCATCAACCTGATCTTCATCATCGTGATGGGCGGCATCTATGCCGGCATCTTCACCCCCACCGAAGCGGCCGGTATCGGTGCCGCCGGCGCCTTCCTGATCGCGCTGTTCAGCGGCAAGCTCGGCCCCACCATGCTGTACCGCTCGCTCAGCAACGCCGTGCGGACCACCGCGATGCTGTTCTTCCTGGTGATCGGTGCGCTGGTCTTTTCCAACTTCATCAACATGACCGGCCTGCCCATGCTCCTGCGCGACTGGGTGATGGGGCAAGGCTTCAGCCTGTTCGGGGTGATCCTGGTCCTGATCGCCATCTATCTGCTGCTCGGCTGCGTGCTGGAGAGCATGTCGATGATCCTGCTGACCGTGCCGGTGTTCTATCCGATGGTGCAGGCCATGGGCATGGATCTGATCTGGTTCGGCATCCTGGTGGTGGTGGTGACCGAGATCAGCCTGATCACGCCGCCGGTCGGCATGAACGTGTTCGTGCTGCGCGGGGTGGTTCCCGACGTGAAGCTGTCGACCATCTTCCGGGGGGTGGCCCCGTTCGTGGTGGCCGATGTGGTGCGCCTGGGACTGATCGTCGGCATTCCCGCGCTGTCGCTGCTGCTGCCCCATTCGCTGGGCTGATGGGCAGGCGAAAGTTTCCTGCCGTCTTGAATTGAATCGGAGCCACCCATGAAATTCGATCCCAAGGACTTCCGCCGGGCATTGGGCAAGTTCCCCACCGGCGTCACCGTAATCACTACCCGCGATGCCGAGGGCAAGCCGATCGGCATGACCGCCAGCAGCTTCAACACCCTGTCGATCGAGCCGGCTCTGGTGCTCTGGAGCATCGACAAGGGGGCCTGGAGTCTCGAAGCCTTCACCCGGGGCAAGGCGTTCGCCATCAACGTGCTGCGCAACGACCAGGTGGACATTTCCAACCGCTTCGCCCGCCGCGGCGAGGACAAGTTCGCCGGATTGCACACGCGGGACGATGCCAATGGCTGCCCGCTGCTGCCCGGCACTTCGGCCGCGTTCGCGTGCAGGACCTGGAGTGTCTACGAGGGCGGCGACCACCTCATCATCGTGGGTGAGGTCATTGACTACGCCTACGAGGATAACGTCAGCTCGCTGGTGTTCCACAATGGCCGCTATGCGGTGCCGGAAACCCATCCGGCCGTGCAGGCGCCGACCGAGGCGCTCGAAGCCCGTGGTCTTCTCGGCGACTACCTGCTGTACCAGTTGCGCCAGACACTCAACGCCTACGCCAGCGATTTCTATCCGCGGCTGAGTCACTTCGGCGTCAGCGCCGAGGAGTGGCGGGTGCTCACCCTGCTGGCCGATGGCGAACCGATGGAGCAGGAGCAGATCTGCCGTATCGTGTCCCAGCCCCTGAAGGAGCTGGCCTCGACTGGCGAGTGGTTGCAGGAAAGAGGTCTGCTGCAGGTGGAGGGAAGTTGTTTCTTGCTCACCGAAAATGGCCAGCGGCTGGCAACTCAGCTTCTGGATACCGCGATCGAGCATGAGCAGAAGATGCTGTCGCTGCTTGAGCCCGATGAACAGGCCGGCTTGAAGGCGATGCTGAGGAAAATCTACAGCTCGATCTAGGCAGGTTTTGAAATCAGCCACTTACCGCCGCTCCCGCACAGGCAGGAGCGGCGGTAAGTGAGTTTTCGGGGTGTCCCTTGTCATTGGACAATTCGTGCGGTTATTAACCCACCAAGAGCGGATCCAGTTGCTTTTCCCAAGGTCTGAAAATGCTCGCACCTCCCCGGGAATCACTCTAGAATTTCAGCTCGATTCTTACCCGGCCCGAATGGTCGGATGCGGCCGGAGACCTAGGTGCCTGATGACCAATAAACGCAAAGCCGACATGTACGACCCGCTGAGCGAAAACTTCAAGCGCCGCGAGTTTCCCTTCTACTGGATTGCCCAGATAAATGCACTTTACAGCCAGGAGATGGAACGGCTGCTGAAGCGGATTGGGATGGATGTGCCGCGCTGGCGCATCATCATGATCCTGAAGGAGCATTCCGAACTGAGCATATCCGACATAGCCAGCCAGGCCGTGGCGAAGTTGCCGACGACCACCAAGATCGTCTACCGCATGCGGGATGAGGGGTTGGTGAATCTGGTGACCTCCAGCGAGGATGGCCGGGTTACCCTGGTTTCGTTGACCGACAAGGGACTGGAAAGCCTGGAGCTGATTCGCGGCTCGGTCAGCAAGCTGTTCCGCCGCAGCTTCGAGGGGGTGAGTTCGGCCGAGATCCAGCGCACCAATGTGCTGCTGTCGAAGCTGTTCGATAACCTCAAGGCGCTTTCCGACTGACGACCGCTGTCCCGCCCTCCGCCTGAGGCCGCGCCCGCCGCAGGTACGGCGCTCCGTCGCTGCCTTGCCGGGCGAGCCGGCGGGGCGCCCTCGCATCCCGGCCGATCCTCCTCCCGATACTTCGTTCGCGTGCCACGTCATCTGTGCGCCGGCATCCGCCCGGCTCGCGCAAGTCCACCTGATCATCCGTCAACCCTAGATGCCCGCAGCTTCCGGCCACGCCCGGTCGATCGACATGCCAGGCGTGGGGATCAGCAAGCCGGGCAGGGCAGCGTTGCCCTCCTGATGGGCCTCGTCGAACGCCTGGCACGAACCCGCAATCGTTTGGCAGGAATCGGCAGTGCCTCCGGGGGGAATGCCGAATACATTCTTGGATCAGAGGAAGGGATCTTCGACTTGGCTTAATAACAATAGGTATAAAAAATGCGGATAGTCCGAAATCTTGCGCGGAGCGTAACGCTTCTTGGCGTGTCTCTGATGGGGATTGGTCATGCATGCGCTGACCTGCCTGCGGATAATATTGGTCAGGAGAAACTTGCTTTTCCGCCTGAGCCTCATCGCGCCTACATTGTCGACGTCGAATTCGAGAGCATGGTCGCCGGGCGTGTAGTGGTGGTCGATCCGGATCAGAAGCGCATGCTTGGCATGGTCAGCACCGGTTTCACGGCACCGTCCACATTGAGTCGCGACGGCAAGCTGTTGTACACCGCCGACCTTTTCTACTCTCGTGGCACCCGTGGAACTCGCACTGATGTGCTGACTGCCTGGGATACCAGCACTCTGTCGCCGTCCTGGGAAGTTGTTATTCCTTCCAAGCGTTCCATGTCGCTGACTCAGCGCTACAGCATCGGGACCAGCGCAGACGATCGCTTCGTTTATATCTACAACTTCACGCCCTCGACTTCGATCACCGTGGTCAACGCCGAGAGCAGGTCTGTGGTCGGTGAGCTGGCGATTCCTGGCTGTGTTCTCAGTCAGCCTGTTGGCAAGCGCCGCCTTGCGTCGTTGTGCGGGAATGGGAGCATTCAGCTGATCACGCTGGATGACGCCGGCAAGGAGGTGGCGCGCAGTCAGACCAGGTTCTTCGATCCGGATGCCGAAAAGTTGGTTGAACGTGCGGTAAACGTTGGTGACACGTATTACTACACGACTACTACCGGCACCATTCGTGCGGTCGACCTGTCTGGCAAGGAGCCGAGGATTCTCCCGGCCTGGGAGCTGGTGCAGCGGGAAGCCGACAAGAAGGCCGGCTGGGCGCCTGGTGGCTGGCAACTGATGGCAGTCGCTCCGAAGCTGAATCGCCTCTACGTGTTGATGCATGACGCCCACGAGCCGATGAAGTGGGAAGACCCGAGCCCGATCATCTGGGCTTATGACCTCAAGACCCACAAGCAGATCGGCACTCTGGAAGCGCCCATCCCCGTGTGGAGTCTGCGCGCCACCACCGACGACCGGCCGCTGTTGCTGGGCACCAACGTCGAGGGTGGTCTGGAGATCTTCGACCTGCTCAGTGGCAAGCACACCGGGACCATGGACAAGATCACCAAGACACCGAGCCAGGTTCTCAGCCACTGACGAGGTGTGCCATGCAGCCTGATCCGATCTTCGTCATAGCTGCCGCCCTCGCGGTGGCGGTGATCCTGGCCAGCGCCGCGAGCCACAAGCTGCGCGCCCCCGCCCGCTTCGCCAACCAGGTGGATGACTATCAGCTGCTGCCCCGGGGCCTGGTGCGCCCGGTGTCGCGACTGCTGCCAGTCATCGAAGCGGCAGTGGCCATCGCCCTGCTGGTGCCCGCCAGTCGCCAACTGGCCGCCCTGGCCGCCGCCGCGCTGTTGGCCGGCTACGGGCTGGCGATCGCCATCAACCTGCGGCGCGGCCGTCACGACATCGACTGCGGATGCGCCGGGCCGAACCAGGCCCAGCCGATCCGCCCGGTACTGCTGTTGCGCAACGCGGCGCTGGTGGGCCTGGCGCTGCTCGCCAGCCTCGTCCCGCACGGCCGTGAGCTTGGGGGCTTCGACGGCTTCGTCGCGATCGCCGCCAGTGCCGCAGCCCTGCTCCTCTATGCCACTGCCGAGGGCCTGCTGGCCAACGGTCCCCGTCTGCTCAAACTCATTGGAAGGTGAATCATGGAAGCTCTGTTCGTTTCCAACATCCTGCTCTGGCTTCTCCTCATCGCGCTGGCCTTCGCCGTCATGGGGCTGGTGCGCCAGATCGGCGTACTCCACGGTCGCCTGGCTCCCGCCGGGGCGCTGATGGTCGACAAGGGCGTCGCGGTCAACGAGCCCGCCCCCCAGGTGACCGCAGCCGACCGCCAGGGTCGCCCGGTCAACTTCGGCTATGCCGGCGAGAAGGCCCAGTTGCTGTTCTTCCTCTCGCCCACCTGCCCGATCTGCAAGTCCCTGCTGCCGGCCGTCAAGTCCATCGCCAGGGACCAGGCCGACCGCCTCGAGGTGATCTACGTCAGCGACGGCGACCTGGCGGCCCAGCAGAGGCTGATTGCCGAACACCAGCTGGAAAACGCCACCTACGTGGTGGGCCCGGAAGTGGGCATGACCTACCAGATCGGCAAGCTGCCCTATGCCGCCCTGATCGACAAGGCGGGCGTGTTGCGCGCCAAGGGCCTGGTGAACTCCCGTGAGCACCTGGACAGCCTGTTCGAGACCGAGCATCTGGGTAGTGCCACCCTGCAGCAGTACCTGAACGACCATGCGCACGCCAACGGCGCACACAGCCACTGAAAAGGGAGCATTCAATGAAACTGCTTGACCGTCTGTTCGAACGCTCCGCGCGTCACGTCGCCGACACCACTTCGCGCCGCAACTTCCTCGGCCGAATCGGATCGCTGATGGTGGTCGGTGCGGCTCTGCCTGTCCTGCTGCCCATCGACCGCACCTCCAAGGCTCTCGCCGCCGAGGCGCCCAGGGCCGGCGACCCGGGTGATCCCAACAGCTGCGACTACTGGCGCTACTGCTCCGTCGATGGCTTCCTGTGCAGCTGCTGCGGCGGCTCCGCCACCTCCTGCCCGCCCGGTACCGAGGTGTCCCAGGTGAGCTGGATCGGCACCTGTCGCAACCCGGCTGACGGCAAGGACTACATCATTTCCTACAACGATTGTTGCGGTAAGCAAAGCTGCGGCCAGTGCGCCTGTACCCGTAACGACAGCGAGGAGCCCGCTTACCGTCCGTTCAACAACAACGACGTGAACTGGTGCCTGGGTTCCGCTTCGAAGATCTATCACTGCACGGTCGCGGCGATTCGCGGCGTTGCTGCCTGATGCGGAGGGGCAACCATGCGTTACCTGGCATTAGGGCTCGTTTTCATCATGGCCGCCCCCTTGGCTCTCGCCCGTGCGATTCCCGATCCTGCGCAAAAGCCTGCTCCCGGCAACGAGGCGCCACAAACGCCCATTGCCGTAGCCGGCTACAGTTCCGCGGTCAATTACCAACTGCAGTGCGAGGGATGTCACCTCGGCGATGGGACGGGCTCGGCGGCCAATGACACGCCGAAGATGAAGGGCTTCGTCGGCAATTTCCTCAAGGTGGACGGCGGGCGCGAGTTCCTGGTGCGGGTGCCGGGCGTGTCCCAGTCGGCGCTGAACAATGCCCAGGTGGCTGATCTGTTGAACTGGATGATGCGCGCCGACGGCATTGCGGGCGGCAGCGCTCCGCAGGACTACCGGCCCTACAGCGAGGCTGAAGTGGCAGAAATCCGGGGCAAGCCGATCCTCGATCTGCCTCAGGCCAGAGCCGGCATGATCGAGCAGATGCGCGTGCAGGGAATTGCCATCGACGATGGGGTCATCAATTGAGTTCGGTCGGGCTCCTGGCTGCCGAAGGCAAAGCCTGGTCGGCCTCTGCGGGGCTGACAGGAACCTTCGGCGGGCTCGAGGGTGAGTTGAATCTGGTTGTAGGGAAAATGCGAGTTTATTTATGAGTCAGGTCACTCTCTTGCCTGTGGTCAAGGCATTCATCGCCAAAGGCCACGGCAGTTTCATCGATGGACAGACGCAGTTTTCGGCGGCTGCTGCTTGCCTTCCGGTAATCGATCCGTCAACCGGGCAGACCATGGCTTCGGTCCACTCTGCTTCGGCAGAGGACGTCGATGCGGCCGTGGCAAGTGCCCGAAAGGCATTCCACGGCGTCTGGGCGGATACCCCTCCCAGCCAGAAAGGCTATCTCCTGAGCAGGCTCGCCGATTTGCTGGAGGCGCATGGAGAGGAG